>JBDIAJ010000190.1:0-6290 GCA_039812345.1 Nostocoides sp.
CCGCGGAAGACCGAGTGCACCTGGGCGATCCCCGCGTCGACGAGAGCGACCTTGTCCGAGGGATCGGGCAGCCCGGCGACGACCTGGTAGTAGTGGTGCAGGCCCAACGCCGTCAATAGCGCGATCCCGACGACCATCCCGACCATCCGGGCGACGACGACGAGCGCGCTCGCCGTCCCGTGCGCGGCCTGCGGCGTCTGCGCGAGTGCGGCGTTGTTGACCGGAGCCAGCGCGAGACCGATGCCGATCCCGGTGAGGGCGAGCACGGCATACGAGGAGAGGGCGGTGAAGGACCCGCGGCCGTAGGTCGACAGGATGGCCAGCCCGATGGCGGCGCAGACGAGCCCGATCGTCGCGACGAGGCCGTCCCCGGCCCACCGCAGGGCCCACCCGCCGAGCAGCGCCCCGACCGGGACCGCGAGGAGGAAGCGGACGAGAACCAACGCCCCCTCGGTGGCCACCGACCGCGAACTGGTGTCGCTGTCGTGGATGAGTCGGGTCAGCAGCGGGATGTCGACGACCACGGCGACCAGCGCCACCCCGACCATGAGCGAGACGACGAGCGCCCAGAACGTCCGCCCGCGGACCACGCCACGCGGGATCACCGGGTTCGGGGAGCGGCGGTGGACGACGGCATACGCGACACCGAGCAGCACCCCGAGCGGGAGCATGGCGAAGCCGAGCGGCCCGACGACCTCCTTCTCCGGGTCCGAGGAGGCGAAGGTGAGGACGATGCAGCCGAGTGCCCCACCGAGGAGGGCCGCCCCGAGCGGGTGCGCCTCCCGCAGCATCGGCCAGCTCGCCCGCACCGACCACGCCAGCGCGATCGCCGCGAGCACCAGGCCGACGACCCCGATCGGTGTGGCGAGCCGCGCGGTCATCGACCCGAACGGGATGAACGGCACCCCGAGACTCACGCTGTCGGTCAGCGCCGCCGGCGCCCACAGCGCGAGCCCGAGCACGACCGCGGCGAGCACACTGACCCCGAGTCGTATGCCGTGCACCCGCCACCGCACGCCACCCCCGGCCCGGGCGATCAGGACCGCGAGCACGATCCCACCGATCGCGTTGAGCCAGAAGATCGCGCGCCAGTCGGCGACGGCGAGGATGAGCGCGCCGAGGACGGGTCCGAGCACCGACCCCAGTTCCTGGACCGCGCCGACGACGCCGAGCGGGAGGCCACGGCGCTCCTCGGGCCACAGCGCGGCGACGATGGCCAGGGTCGCGGGCACGAGACCGCCGCCGCCGATCCCCTGGATGACCCGGCCCGCGACCAGCACCTCGAGGTCGACCGCCAGCGCGGTCACCGACGACCCGGCGACGAAGATCGCGAGGCAGCCGAGCAGCACCCGCTGCCGGTCGACGAGGTCGGCGAGCCGGCCGATGAGGGGCAGGACCGCGACATACCCGAGGAGGAAGCCGGAGATGATCGGCGCCGCCTGCTGGAGGTGCTCGATGCCCAGGCCGACGCCCTGCATCATGTCGGTGAGGGCGAGGACGACGACGTAGGTGTCGGCCGCCGCGAGGGCGACGGCGATCGAGGCGAAGGTCAGCAGGGTGCGGGCGCGAGGCGCCGCGTCGGCCGCCGCCTCAGGGCTGGGCGATGTCAATGGTCTTTCCGTAGTCGGTGAGGACGACGGTGTAGGTCGTCGCCGGCTCGCCCTCGTAGTAGATGCCGGTCAGCTTCGCCACCCGCAACTGCCCGCTCGTCGGCTCGATCTCGAACTCGGCGTCGAGGGTCTCCTTGGGGTCGCTGAGGTGGAGGAGGTCGACGACGACCTGACCGGGCACCTTGGCGGTGTAGGTCTGGAGCACCTCCTTGCCGAAGCGCTGGTCCTTCCCCGCCGTCGGCGCGCTCGCCTTGCCGAGCATGCTCGCCAGCCCGGTCTCAGGTTTGAAGAGCATTCCCGGGTTCGGCGCGCCGAGGCTGGACATGTCGATCGGGGTCAACTTCGGGCTGAAGAACGACATCCACGTCTTGTCGCCGATGCCGACCATGTCGACGGTGGCGGGGGTGCCGTTGACGACGGCGCTGACCTTGCCCTTGAACTTCGGGGTGGTCGCGTCGATGATCCCGGTGCCCTTGGCGGCCGAGACCCCGTTGTGTCCGGTCGGTATGCCGCTGCTCGACTTCAGGTCGATCGTCACGGCCTTCGCGGTGTCGAGGGTGCGCTTGGCCTTGGCGAGCGCGGTCGCCGGGTCCACGGCCTTCGCAGCGCTGCCGCCACACGCCGTGAGCGTCAGGGGAAGGGCGAGCGCGAGCGCGGTCAGGCGGAGTCGGCGAGGCATGACCCGAGGGTACCGGTGGGTCCCGTCCCGACCGATTCCGCCATTCCGGTGACACCCCGGCCCGCGCAGTGTCACCCTGGGGCGCATCCACCGGAGGGAGGTCGCGTATGCCGCCCCTGCCCGCCCTGCCCCGGGCCCGCGGGGCCGTCGTCTGCCTCATCGCCGGGCTGCTCATCGCCCTGGGACAGGTCGACGGGCTCCTCGGCGAGTTGCTCATGCCGGGCGGCGGGACGACGAGCCCGACGCGGCTGACCGGCATCGGTCATCTGTTCGCGAGCGGAACGGTCGACGAGTGGCGCTTCCTGCTCGGCGGCCACCCCGGCCAAGCCCGGACGGCCGGGTGGATCGAGACGTATGCCGCGCTCGACCTCCTCGTCATCGGTGCGTACGCCGTTGTCGGGTTGTGGTTCCGCGAGCTCGCCGGGACGTTGGTGTCCTTCGTGACGGACGGCGGTCAGGTGCTCACCTGGACGCGGTCGCCCGCCTGGATCCACGCCGGGCTCGCCGTCCTCGCGACCGGTCTCGTCGACATCGCCGAGAACGAAGTGATGCTCGTCGGCCTCGGCCATGAGGGATGGCCGGCCGGCGCCCTGCCGTGGATCAGCCGCGCCAAGTGGGCCGCCGTCGCGGTCGCTGTGGTGTTTGTCGGGTCCGCCCTGCGGGGGGATTCCCAGGCGCGGTCGGCCGCGGGGGCGAGCGCGCGGCATACGGCCAGGCGGTGGGCATCGGCGCTCTACACGCACCGCTACTCGGTTCTCGTGGTGCTCCCCCTCGCCGCGCTGGGCCTGGCCAAGGGTCCCGATCTGCTGGACCAGATCCCCGACATCCAGCGGCGATGGGCCGAGAACCACGGGTGGGGGGACTTCGTGGCCGCCGCCGCGGTGACCCCGTTCGTCGCGGGCGCCGTGTTCCTCATGGGCCGGATGCGCAGCCACAACCACGTGCGTCGCCATCTCGGCCTCGCGCCGGATCCGCACACCCGGCCCGTGCTCTGGCTCTGGTGGGCCAGCCCCGCCGTCGTCCTCGCGTATGCCGGTTTCAGCCTCTCCTTCGACGGTCACCCCGCGTGGATGCGGGTGGCGGTCTTCGCCGGTGTGCCGCTGGCCATCGCCGTCATCTCGACCGTGCTGCGACGCTGGAGGCACACATTCGTGCGCGATCCGGGCGGCGGATGGACCGTGTCGCCCGTCCTGCCGACCTGGCTGTCGCGGAAGGCGAAGCCGACCGTCGACGCCGAGCAGGTCCGGCTGGCGATCCTCGTCGGCGACGGCCTCGCCGTCGTCCTGCTGATTCTGCCCGGGCTCGGCCTGGTTCGCGCCCTCACCGGTGTCGTGGCGCTCGATGGTGCGGGGAACTGCCGGGCCGTCGCGCTGCTGCTTCTCGGCGCCCTCGTGACGGCCCTCGGGTGGGCGCTGGCGACGTGGGCCCTCGCCTGGCTCAACGCGGTCTCTGGGGAGACATTCGACAGCATGGCCAGCGCGGCCCCGGGTCAGATCCTCGTCACGGACGGGGGCATCCTCACGCTGGTGACCCCCGGCGTCGAATCGCGCCGGGGCTGGCTGGCGCCACTCCTCCTCGGGAGCGCGACTGTCGTGATCGTCCCCATGGGCGTGTGGACCGAGTCGATCGCCCGTCAGCTGGGCCCGCTCGCGACCTTCCTCCTCGCCCTCCTCGTTCTCGCGGTGCTGATCGGCGCGGCCGTCGTCACGCTCCAGAAGGGCGGCGCGCCGGAGCTGTTCTGGGTTCGCGGTATTCGCCAAGCGTCGGCACCGACGACGTCGCTTCTGCTCATCGCGGCGCTGGCCGGCAGCTATTTCGGCGGCGGCGACGATGTCCATGGCCTGCGGAGCCTCCCCGGTGGCCCCGACGACCCGACGTCCCGTCCCCGCTGGGCGGACGTCGTCTCGACCTGGTCGTCGGCCAGTTCGTGCGCGATCCGCCTGCCGGGCGGCGTCTTCACCGCCCGGCCCCTGTTCGTGTATGCCGCCGAGGGCGGCGGGATCCGGGCGGCGATGTGGACCACGCTCGGACTCGACGCCCTCCGCCAGATGGAAACCTCGGTCGAGGACGGGGCGGGGGTGAGGCTGGCCGGCTGCACCCAGGCGCTGATGTCCTCCGGCGCGAGCGGCGGTGCCGTGGGGTTGGCCGTGGCCGACGTGACGGCGCCCGGCCAGGCGTCCGATCCCGTTGCGAGGATGGCCGGTCCGGATGCCCTCTCCTCCGCGACCGTCGGGCTGATCCTGACCGACGCGGTGTTCGCCGCCGCCGGCGTGCCGATCCCGACCCGCGCGCCATCGACCGCCGCCTGGAGGTGGGTCGACCGCGCCGGGCACATGGAGATCGCCTGGGAGTCGGCCTCCGGCGGCCGGCTGATGATGCCGTTCCTCCACCGCAGGCACGACGTCCGGTCGGTGGCGCCGGTGTTCTCTCCGACGATGACCGGCGCCCTGGTCCTCAACTCGTCCTCGGCGACGAACGGCTGCCGGGCGCTGGTCTCACAGGTGGACCTCAGCGCCGGCGTGGGGTCCGGTCGAGCCGGGGATTGCACGGCGACCGGCCTTCCGGCCGGGAGTTTCGACCTGGTCACGCTGACCGCCCGATGCCGGATCGGGCTCGCGACGTCCACGGCGGCGATGCTCGCGTCCCGATTCCCCTATGTCACACCGTCGGGTGCCCTGTGCCCGGCGGCGGGCGGTCAGCAACTCGTCGACGGTGGGTACCTCGAGAACACCGGCATCGGAACGGTGGTCGACCTCGCCCCGAACTGGATGACGGACGTGCGCGCCCACAACGACGCGGTCCTCGCCGACCCGCACTCCGGGCCGCTCTGGGTGCCGATCCTCGTCTACTTCGACAACGGCCGGGGCAGCGATCTCGCGAAGCTCGCTGACAAGCACGTCCTCGAACCCTTCGTCCCACCGAAGACCTTGCTGGGGGGCACCGGGGTGCTCACCGGAACGGACGCACAACTGCGCCGGGCTCAGGCCGCCTTCGCGACCGACCAGTTGTGGAGCCTGGGACCGGAGGCGACGAAGACCGACGCAACGGCGACGACGCCGACGAGCACCGCCGGCGTCGACGCCGCGGTGGTGAAGGCGGCGAGGGACGCGGTGGACGCGTGGCGGGAAGAGGCCGTCGTCGTGGTCTACCAGCGGACCGAGCCCTCGATCTCGGCGCCGCTCGGGTGGGTGCTCTCCGACGCCAGCCGCACCACGCTCGAGTCGGCGATGAACGAGCAGAGCAACCTGCCGTGCTGGCAACCCGGCCCGGGCCTGTCGGTGCTGGCCGACAAGGGCTATGGGACCCTCGCCGACGTCAAGTGCCTACTGGGACAGCACCGCTGACGCGTCCTGCGCTCGGCGGCCGCGCGGCGAAGCGACCCATCGTCGTCGCCTGATCGCCAGCTTCCGCCCGTACCATGACCGGCATGCGCGTCGTCGTCCTGGGCTCGACCGGCCTGCTCGGCCGGACGATCGTCGCCGACCTCATCGGGCGCGGCCACGAGGCACTGGGCGTTTCTCGGCGTGGTCTGCCGTGCCCGGAGGCGCCCGCCGCGCGGGCGGCGGCACTCGACGTCGTCACCGCTGGTGACGCCGACCTCGACCGGGTCCTCGACGGTGCCGACGCCGTGGTCCACTGCCTCGGCCCCGACGACCGTGACCGGGTGCGCGGCGCGGCCACGGACTACTTCCAGCGCCTGTTGGTCACCCCGACCGCCCGCGTCGCGGCCGCGGCGCGGCGCCGGGATGTCGGCTCGCTGATCGTCCTCGGGTCCTATTTCACCGCGTTCGATCGACTCCACCCCGAGTGGGAACTGTCGCACCGCCACCCGTATGTCCGGGCCCGGGTGGACCAGGCCCGGCGCAGCCGCGAGTCCGGGCCGGACGCGACCTCGATCGTCGAGATCCCGTTCGTCTTCGGCGCCCTTCCGGGGATCGTCCCGCTGTGGAAGTCCTATCTCGTCGACCCGACCCGCCGGTCGCCGGTCGCCGTCGCCCCCG
>JBDIAJ010000191.1:0-6232 GCA_039812345.1 Nostocoides sp.
CCGTCCGCGCCGACGCCGTCTACCGCGGCTACGTCTCCATCGATGACTCCGAATGGATCGAGATCCCCGGCACCGTCGCCATCGCCGGCACCCCCGAAGACCTCCGCGTCGCCACCGCCCGCAACCACCTCTACCTCCCGGGCGGCTGATGCAGCGCGGGCTTGATCTGATATCGGCCGCGGGTGAGAAGGGTGTCGGGGAACACGGCTCGCTGATCGCCGAACGAGCGAGGGCGCTCCCGACGATGCACGTGCGCCCCGGTGGCCAAGTCGTGCGCGTCCAGGACCTGGCGAGCGTCCGAGACGGCGCAGCGGTTCTGCCCCAGAGCGCCTGACCCATCACCCCGATAAGCCGGCCGACGCGCCCGGCTGGGGCGCGTCCGAGGGGGTTGTCGGAGGTCCCATCTAGGGTGAATCGCACCTGAGAATCCACCTCATCAGACGGGACCACGATGGACCACGACGAGGTCGCCTACCTGCGGGAGAACTCCCCCGCGTGGCGGCTCCTGCGCGCCGATTCGGCTCCGCTCGTGCTCGCGACGCTGGGCCAGATCTTCGTCGTCGACAACGTCCGGACGATCGCCGAGCATGACCTCCTCGCCCGCGTCGACGACATTCTGTATGCCGCGAATGCCGCGTCCGGCCCCGGCTCACCGCCGCGCTACCCCCGGCCCGCGCGGGCATACGTCCAGACCTGGGCGAGTCCCGAGCAGGGGTGGTTGCGGGCGTTCTATCCCGACAGTTCCACCGAGGCGCACTACGACGCGACGTCCGACCTGGAGAAGGCATGGTCGTGGGTGGCGGGGCTGCGGCGGCGCACGTTCGTCGGGACCGAGTCGCGCCTTCATACGGTCATCGATCTGCTGCGGCAGATCGTGCACGGCGCGGCGCCGGACCCCGGCGGGCGGCTCGCCGAGTTGCGACGGCAGCGGGCCGAGATCGACGCCGAGATCGCCGCCATCGAGTCCGGGGAGGACACCAGCCTCGACTCGGCCGCGATCCTCGACCGCTACCAGCACTTCGCGACCACCGCGCGCGAGTTGCTCGCCGACTTCCGCGAGGTCGAGGACAACTTCCGCCGGCTCGATCGCGGTGCGCGCGAGAAGGTCGCCTCGTGGGACGGGCCCAAGGGCGAGTTGCTCGGCGCGCTCGTCGGTGACCGGCAGACCATCGCGGCCTCCGATCAGGGGCGCAGCTTCCAGGCGTTCTACGACTTCCTCCTCTCGCGCGAGCGCCAGGACGAGTTGGACCGGCTGCTCGCCGACCTGTCCCGGCTCGACGCGCTCCCACCCGATCGCCGCCTGCGGTTCATCCATCACGACTGGCTCGACGCCGCCGAACGCACCCAGCAGATGGTCCGCCGGCTTTCCGAGCAGCTGCGCCGTTTCCTCGACGATGCCGTCTGGCTGGAGAACCGTCGCGTCGTCGAGCTGTTGCGCAGCATCGAGCGCAGCGCGCTCGCCATCCGCACGACCCGCGACGTCCGCGATGTCATGGAACTCGACGCCCTCGGCCCGGCCATCGTGCTCCCCTTCGAGCGGCCACTCTACGAATGCGTCCCCCCGGCCGCCGTCGAGTCGGCCACCGTGGCCGAGGACGGCGCCCACCTCGACGTCGCCCTGCTGTTCGACCAGGCCCACATCGACACCGTCCGCCTCGCCGGATCCGTCCGGGCCATGCTGCGCGGGCGCGATCAGGTGGCCCTCACCGAGGTGCTCGCCGCCCACCCGCCGGACCTCGGAGTCGCCGAGGTCGTCGGCTATCTCGCCCTCGACGAGGAGGACTTCGACGTCGTCATGGACGAGCACACCCGGGTCGCGGTGCCGGTCACCGATTCCTCCGGCGCCGCGCGCCTGGTCCGTATGCCGCAGGTCACCCTCGCCCGTCACCACTCCTCCCGCGGAGGTCCCCATGAATGAGGCAGCCCTGTCCGTCGGGGCGGTCGCCCTGATGAAAGGCGTCGTCTATCGCGACACCCACGAGCACGCCTGGCAGCACGTCGTCCGGTTGCAGCCGCAGCTGCGCGATCACATGGGCGTCCTCGGGCTGGCCGTCGTGGTCGACGAGTCGGAGGGCTACGCCTTCCTCCGCTCGCTACCCGACAATCCGGAGGCCCCGCTGCCGCGGCTGGTCCCGCGGCACAAGCTGTCGCTGCACACGAGCCTGCTGCTCGCCCTGCTGCGGCGCCGACTGGCCGAGTTCGACGCGAGTTCGACCGAGGGCCGGCTCGTGGTGACCCGCGAGGAGGTGGTCGAGACGATGCGCACCTTCCTCGCCGAGACGACCAACGAGTCGCGGACGGTCGATCAGGTCGACCGGGCGATCACTCGGGTCGCCGACCTCGGCTTCCTCCGCGCCCTGCCGACGACCCCGGGCGCCCCAGAAGCCTGGGAAGTGCGCCGCATCGTCAAGGCCTTCGTCGACGCGCAATGGCTCGGCGAGTTCGACGCTCGGCTGCAGGAGTATGCCGCCCAGATGGCCGGCGGGCCGATGGGCGCGGAGTCGGAAGGACGGGATTCGTGATGGATGGACTGTTCTCGCCAGTCGAGGTCGAGCCCCCCGCCGGGGCCCGACCGGGCTGGCGTCTGGACCGGCTCGAGGTCTACAACTGGGGGACCTTCGACGGGGCCGTCTACCGCCTCGACCTCGGCGGCGACGACGCGCTGCTCACCGGCGACATCGGGTCCGGCAAGTCGACGCTCGTCGACGCGGTGACGACCCTCTTGCTGCGCTCCGATCGGATCAACTACAACAAGGCCGCCGGCGCCGACACCCGCGAGCGCTCGCTGCGGTCCTACGTCCTCGGGCACTACAAGTCCGAGCGCTCCGAGGGCACCGGCAGCTCCCGCCAGGTCGGGCTGCGCGACCATCGGCACTACACCGTGATCCTCGGCGTCTTCGCCAACTCCGGCCAGGCCGACGACGTCACCCTCGCCCAGGTGTTCTGGAGCCGCGATTCCAGCCAGCGCCAGCCCAACCGGTTCTTCGTCACCGCCGAGCGGGCGCTGTCGATCGCGGACGACTTCACCGACTTCGGCACCGATGTCGCGGCGCTGCGCAGACGTCTCCGGTCCCAGGGGCACGCGATTCACGACCACTTCACCGACTACGGCGTCCAGGCGCGCCGCCTCCTCGGGATCCAGTCGGAGCAGGCCCTCGACCTGTTCCACCAGACGATCTCGATGAAGTCGGTCGGCAATCTCACCGACTTCGTCCGCCAGCACATGCTCGAGGCGGCGCCCGATCTCGACGGCCGGATCGAGTCCCTCATCGCCCACTTCGACGATCTCACCCGGGCGCACGAGGCGGTCGCCGCAGCCCGCGCCCAACTCGCCCAACTCGACCCGATCCTCGAGCAGTGCGGCCAGCACGACCGCCTGGCCACCCGCGTCCGCGAGGCCCGCGCGGTCCGGGACGCCGTCCGCTACTGGCTCGCCGAGCGCCGCATCGAGATCGCCGACGCCGAACTCCAACGCATTGCCCGCGAACTCGACCGGTGCGACGACGAAATCGCCACCGTCGAGGCGGAGCTGCGGCGCCGCCGTGGCGACGAGCGCGCCCTCGAGGTCGAGCTGGCCGGTGCCGGCGGCGGGCGCGTCACCGACCTCGAACGCGAGATCGCCGCCGAGGAGGCCACCCGGGAGCAGCGCCGAACGCGCGGCATACGGTATGCCGATCTGGCCCGTGACGCCGGCCTGCCGCGCGCGGACGATGCGGCCGGGTTCGCGCACGCGACCGAGCGGGCCCAGGCGCGGCGTGCGGAGGTCGATGACGACCTCGCCGTCGTCGGCGGCCGGATCAACGAGGCCCACTTCGAACGACGCCAGGCCCAGATCGAGGGCGACCAGGTCCGCGCCGAGCTGCTCGGCATCCAGGGGCGGGCGAGCAACATCGACGCGCGCAGCATCGCCCTGCGCTCGAGCCTGGCGAAGGCCCTCGGTGCGCGCGAGGAGGAGCTCCCGTTCGCCGGCGAGCTGGTCCAGGTCGGCGACGACCACGCCCGGTGGCGCGGCGCCGCGGAGCGGGTGCTGCGCGGATTCGCCCTCTCGGTGCTCATCCCGTCGAGCCGCTACGACGCGGCCGCCGCCTGGATCGACGCCCACCACCTCGGCGGCCGCCTCGTCTACTTCCGCGTCGCCCCGCGCCTGCAGCGCGACCCCGCGGCGCCGCTCGCGGGCCACCGCACCCTCGCCGACCTGCTCGAGGTCAAGCCCGGGCCGTATGCCGAGTGGATCGAGCGCGAACTCGGCCGGCGCGCCGACCATGCCGTCGTCGAATCGGTCACCCAGCTCGCCGACCACAAGAAGGCCGTCACCGTCGCCGGCCAGGTCAAGTCCTCGGACGGACGGCACGAGAAGGACGACCGGTTCCGCGTCGATGACCGCACCCGCTGGGTGCTCGGCTGGTCCAATGAGGACAAGATCGACGCCCTCCTCGCCCGCGGGGCCGAGATCCAGAAGACCGTCAACCGCCTGTCCGACGAGCTCGCCTCCGACGCGGCGGCCCGCAAGACCCTCGATGACGTCCGGACCGCGCTGGACAAACTCGCCGAGTACACCTCGTGGAGCGAGCTCGACTGGCATGGGTGCGCCCGGCGGATCACCGGCCTCCAGGCCGAGCTCGACCAGATCCGCGCCGGCGACACGACGCTCGCCGACATCGAGCGACGACTCGACGTGGTCCGCGGGGAAGTCGCCGATCTGGACAGCCGCCGGCTCGCCGCTGGCGAACGCCGCGGTGGCCTCGATCGCGAACGCACCCACCTCACCGCCGAACGCACCGCCGCGGCCGACCTCGCCGCGGAGGTCGCGGGGCCGCCGGGGGAGGCGGTGCGCGCGGCATACGCCCTGGTGGAGAATCGCTGCGAGCGGCCGGCGAGCCTCGCCGACTCCGCGCGGATCCAGGGCCGGGCCGAGGGCGACCTCAGCGCCCAGATCGAGCGCGACGGCGACCGGCAGCGCAAGCTCGGCGAGCGGGTGGCCGCGGCGATGACCGCGTTCCGCCGCGACTGGCCGACCGAGACCTCCGACATGGACGCCTCCATCGAGGCCGCCGGGGAGTTCCGGGAGCTGCAGACCCGCCTGCGCGGCGACGACCTGCCCCGGTTCGAGAGCGAGTTCAAGCGCCTGCTCAACAGCAACACGATCAACGAGATCGCCGGGCTGCAGGCGTGGTTGCACCGCTCCGAGCGCCTCATCCGGGAGCGCATCGACACGATCAACGAGTCGCTGCGGGCGATCGACTACAACCCCGGCCGTCTCATCACCCTCAGCGCCCAGCCGACCGTGCACTCCGACATCCGCGACTTCCGCGAGGAACTGCGCGCGTGTACCGACAACGCGATCGGCGCCGACGACCAGTACTCCGAGGAGCGCTTTCTGCGCGTCAAGCGGATCATCGAGCGCTTCCGCGGCCGGGAGGGGATGACCGAGGCCGACCGACGGTGGACCGCCTTCGTCACCGACGTCCGCAACTGGTTCACCTTCGCCGCCTCCGAGCGGTGGCGCGAGAGCGGGCAGGAGTGGGAGCACTACACCGACGCCGACGGCAAGTCCGGCGGCCAGAAGGAGAAGCTCGCCTACACCATCCTCGCCGCCTCCCTCGCCTACCAGTTCCGCCTCGAATGGGGCGTGACGACGTCGAAGGACTTCCGCTTCGCCGTCATCGACGAGGCCTTCGGGCGCGGCTCGGACGTCTCGACCCGCTATGCCCTGGAACTGTTCCGGCGCCTCGGGCTCCAACTGCTCATCGTCACCCCACTGCAGAAGGTGCACGTCATCGAGCCGTATGTCGCGGCCATCGGCTTCGTCGAGAACCGCACCGGCGAGCGGTCCCGGCTCCAGACGATGACCATCGAGGACTACCACGCCCGGAAGGCCCGGCACGCCGAGGCGGTCGGCGCGCTCGTGCCGTGACCGGCGACCGCTGGACGACGCCCGCCGACATCGTCGCCCGGGTGCGCCGCTTCTGGGACGACGGCCGTATGCTGCGCGCCCACCTCCGCGGCGAACCGTTCACTCCCGTGGAGGTCCCGTTGCGCGGTCCGACGGCGCGCGACCTCGGGGACGACCTCGCCGCCGCCCAGGCGTGGGTCGCGTCGGTTACGCGGGCGGGGCGGGCGGGATCGGCATACGACCTGGTGGTGAAGGACGTCGGCGGACGGGCGATCGGCCGCAACCGGGTCCCGAGCCGCGCCGTCGTCGCGCGGCCCGAGCAGGCCTGGCACCTCCTCG
>JBDIAJ010000192.1:0-6212 GCA_039812345.1 Nostocoides sp.
GCCGGGTGCGAGCGCGCCGGGCGCGAGCGCGCCGGGCTCGAGCGCGCCGGGCCCGACTCCACCGGGCCCGAGTGCATCCGACCCGACTGCTTCGCTCGAGCCGATCGTGGCGCCCGTCACCGACGAACCGGTCGAACGCACCGTCATGCGGGCGCCGGCGGCGCCGGCACCGGTTCAGCAGGCCCAGCCGAACGTTCCCCCAGCCCCGACGGGTGTTCCCCAGTCCCCGCCGCTTCCTCAGGTCCGGCCGTTCCCTCCCCCGGCACCGACGCCGCCGGGGGCACCGGCCACGACCTCCGCGCTGCCGCCCCTGACCACCATCCCGAAGGAGGGGATCGTGCGCGGGCTGATCGCCGCCGGCATCGGCGCGGTCCTCGTCGTCATCGCCTGGATGATCGGCGGCTGGTGGGCGCTGCTGCTCGCCGTCGTCGCCGGCGCATGGGCGACGACCGTCGCGTTGACCGGCGACTGGGTGCCGGATCGGGACAGCGTGCTCATCGGCGTCGTCGCGGTGCCGCGGGTGATCGCCAACCTCGGCCGGTCGACCGGGACCCCGCACGCCGGGCCCGTGATCTCGCTCGCCATCGCCTTCCTCCCGCTCGTCGGGTTCGTCGGCGCCGCACTGGGTTCGGCGATGCACCACTCGTCGCTCGATGCCGTGTGCAAGGACTACTACGCGTTCGAAGCGCATCAGAGTGCGACCGCGAACTCCTACAGCATGGACGACAACGAGTGGTTCTCGCTGCTCGACCACCTCGGCCGGACGGCCGCCGACTACGGCGGCGGCAGCGCCGGGCAGTCCATCCGGTCCGCCGGGCAGGCCGCTCAGGTGGTGGCGAGGGGGACCGGATCGGGCCTTTTCGTCACCGCGAGCGTCGGCCAGGCGGAGTCGGCGATCGCCCCCATCGCCGGCCTGTGCGTCGGACTCGGCGACTGACCCGCGATCACGTCGGGCCGGATTTCGCCGGAACCCACAGTCGACGGGCCGTCGGTCAGAGGACCTTGTTGAGGAAGATCTGGAGCTTCGTGGTCGTCTCGGGGCCCCAGTCGCCGTCGACGTAGGCGCCGACGAGCTTCTGCAGCGCCTTGACCGTCGTCGTGTCGATCGACCCGGTGACCGGGACCTCGAGCTTCGCCTGGAGCGCCTTCTTGTCGCTGTAGCCGAGGGAGTGGTCCACGGGCCGGCCGAGCCACTGCTCCATCGCGCCATAGGTCTGCGGGCCGAGGACGCCGTCGACGGCGATGGGCGTGTATCCGCCTCCGCCTCCGCTGCCGCTGCCGATCCCGGTGTTGTAGGCGAGGCCGTTCGCGACCGTCAGGCCCGCCTGGACCGAGCACACCGGCCAGGCCCCCGGTCCCTGGACCTTGAGCACCTGCTGGGCGGTGTAGATCTGCTCGTTCTTGCTCGCCTGGTTGGCGTAGCCGGCGAAGTTCTGCCCGCCGAACGCGATCCACGTCGGCTCGGAGAACTGCAGGCCGCCGTAGTAGCCGTTGCCGGTGTTGATCGACCAGTTGCCGCTGCTCTCGCAGGCGGCGACCCGGTCCCAGACGGAGTCGGCGTGGGCGACGCCGGGGACGAGGACGACGGCGACGCCGGCGGCGGCTGTCGTCAGGCCCGTGCGGGCGGTGGAGGCCACGAGGGTGGCGCGGCGGGGACGACGGTGTCTGGCGGCATACGCCATGGGGGGATCCTTCCTGACTGGCGCCTCCGAGGTGAGCTGTCGGGTTGGGGAGGTCAGGTTCCCCGCCGGCTGGCGCCGGCTACACCCCTAGGCCGCATGCGGCCGGATTCGGGTCCCCCGTCCTGCCCGGAGCCCGGCACGGTGCCGGAGAAACACCCGCCGGGCAGGCTCGGCGCGCGGGTGCGCCCATGACTGATGGGCGATGTGAAGTTGTCGAACCGCGACGAACGCCGACGGCCGCGACCGACGGTAGAGGACGGTTCAACGAATCGGCAATGATTCCCGGCGAATTCACAGCTGTGGGTTGCCTGACAGTCGGCCCGGTCAGCGCCAGTCGAGCGGGCGAGCACCGGCGAACAACAGGCGGCGGGACGTGCCCGCGGCGGTGGTCACCCACGTGTCCGAGAAGGCCTTCGCATAGGCCACCCAGCGGCCGTCGGGCGACCACACGGGACTGTCCGCCGAATTCGGGAAGTCGCCCGGACCGGTCCACGGGGTGATCCGGGCCGGGTTCTGCCCGGCCGCACCGGTGCGGATGATCGCCGTCGCTCCCTCGACGTCACGCGCGTCGACCCAGGCCAGCCGACGCCCGTCGCGGGTCCAGTCCGGGTTGGACAGCCGCCCCGGCACCCGGGTGACGACCGCCCCGGTCTTCGCCGAGACGATCAGCGGGAGGACGACCGACGGCTTGTCGGCGTAGCGGCAGGCGTGCTGCAGCGCGAGCCGATCGAGTGTGGGGTGCCAACTCGGGTCGAGGTAGGCGTCGCTGCTCGCCCCCGCGCACGCGCCCGTCGTCGGCTTCGGCCCGCCGGTGAGCAGGACCTTCGGGGTCCCGAACGGCGCGACCGACCTGATCGTCGCCACGCTGCACCCGCTGAGGTCGGCCGCACACGAGTGATAGGCCAGCCGGGTCCCGTCCGGTGACCACGTCGGGCTCTCGTCGTATGCCGATCCGCCCGTCACGCGCTGCTTCCCGCCGCCCGCCGCGCTCATCACCCAGATCGTCGGGACACCCGAGGCATAGGTCGAGTAGGCGATCCGGGTCCCGTCGGGAGACCAGGCGGCGGAGGTCACCTTCGGGGCGAGGCGCCGCCAGGCGGTGCCGTTCGCGCGGACGGAGTAGAGATCGCCGTCCCGGGCGACCAGCAGCCGGCCGGGCAGCGCCGCTGTCACGGCCGCGGACGCTGACCGGGCCGCCGGCCCGGAGGGATGGGCCGACGACCCGGCGGATGTGGCCGTCGCGAGCGCGGGGGCCGCGGCGACCGGGAGTCCGGCGATCACCGCCGCGACGGCGATCCGGCGACGACGGGCGGACCGGCGCGGGCCGGAGAGGGGGGGAAGCGGGATACGGGCTGGCATGGGGTGCCTCCTGGCGACACGACGAGGTGATCGCAGGGCCAGACGCGCGGACCGCGCGCCCGGTTGCCCGACGCCCTGCCCCGAGCACCGCGCGGGTCGTTCAGAGGTCCTGGGTCGTTCAGAGGTACTGGCCGGTGTTGGAGACCGTGTCGATGGTCCGGCCGGGTTCGGTGCCCGACTTCGTCGAGACGAGCGTGCGGACATAGATGATCCGCTCGCCCTTCTTGCCGGAGATCCGCGCCCAGTCGTCGGGGTTGGTCGTGTTGGGCAGGTCCTCGTTCTCCTTGAACTCATCGATGCACGAGGACAGCAGGTGTTCGATCCGGATGCCGCGCTGCCCCGTCGTCAGGAAGTCCTTGATCGCGAGCTTCTTGGCCCGGTCCACGACGTTCTGGATCATCGCGCCGGAGTTGAAGTCCTTGAAATAGAGGATCTCCTTGTCGCCGCCGGCATAGGTCACCTCGAGGAAGCGGTTCTCCTCCTGCTCCGAGTACATCCGGGCGACGGCCGCCTCGATCATCGCCTCGACGGTCGCCTCGGCGGAGCCGCCGTTCTCGGCGAGGTCGTCGGTGTGCAGGGGCAACTCGACGGTGAGGTACTTGCGGAAGATGTCGCGCGCCGACTCCGCGTCGGGACGCTCGATCTTGATCTTCACATCGAGCCGGCCCGGGCGAAGGATCGCCGGGTCGATCATGTCCTCGCGGTTGGTCGCGCCGATGACGATGACATTCTCCAGGCCCTCGACACCATCGATCTCGGCGAGCAACTGCGGCACGATCGTCGTCTCGACATCGCTGGACACGCCCGACCCGCGGGTACGGAAGAGGGAGTCCATCTCGTCGAAGAAGACGACCACGGGGGTCCCGTCGTTGGACTTCTCGCGGGCCCGGTGAAAGATCAGCCGAATGTGCCGCTCGGTCTCCCCGACGTACTTGTTGAGCAGCTCCGGGCCCTTGATGTTGAGGAAGTACGACTTGGCCAGCGGCTTGCCCTCCTTCTCGGCGACCTTGCGGGCCAGCGAGGCGGCGACGGCCTTGGCGATCATCGTCTTGCCGCACCCCGGCGGGCCATAGAGCAGGACGCCCTTGGGCGGCTTGAGCTGGTGCTCCGTGAACAGGTCGGGATGCAGATAGGGCAGCTCGACCGAGTCGCGGATGGCCTCGATCTGGCCGCGCAGCCCGCCGATGTCCTCGTAGGAGATGTCCGGGACCTCCTCGAGCACGAGGTCGGCGACCTCGGCCTTCTCGATCCGTTCGAAGACGAAACCCGAGCGGGGCTCGAGCAGGAGGGCGTCACCGACGCGGACCGGCTGGTCGAGCAGCGACTCGGCCAGGCGGCATACGCGCTCCTCGTCGGCGTGGGCGACGACCAGGACACGGTCGGGTTCGATGAGTTCCTTGACGAGGACGACCTCGCCGACCCGCTCGAACCCACACGTCTCGACGATGTTGAGCGCCTCGTTGAGGCGGACGTCGCGACCGGGCTTGAGGTCGACGTCGAGGACCGTCGGACTCACCGCGACGTGCATCTTGCGCCCGCCGGTGAGGATGTCCGCGGTCCCGTCGCGATGGACCTCCAGGACGATCCCGTATGCCGCGGGCGGACTCGCGAGCCGGTCGACCTCCGCCTTGAGGTTGACGAGTTGCTCGCGGGCATCCTTGAGCGTCCGGACGAGCCGGTCGTTCTGGGCGGACATCGTCGCGAGCTGCGACTGCAGCCGGCGGATCTCCAGCGCCTCGGCGTCGGCCATGGCGAACCCCCATCAGTCGGACGCGGCCGTGCCCGGCGGCACGGCCCTACCCACGACTCTAACTCGCCGTCACGGAAGAACGCGCGCAGGCGCACCCACCGAGCGGGCGACCCGGCGCACTCGCTTCTCGCTGCGGACACGCTCCCCGAAGTCCTCCTCGGTCCACTCCTGGCTGTCATCGAGGTCGGTGACATAGCCCTTGCCCGGGCGCCGCTTGCGCAGCGGCGGGGTGACGCCCGGCGCGAGCCGGCGCGCGGTGACGAGGAAACCGGTGTGCCCGTGCATCCGGTGCTGCGGACGGACCGCCAGACCTTCGAGGTGCCAGTCGCGCAGCAGCGTCTCCCACGCGTGCGGCTCGGTGAACCCGCCGTGATCGCGCAAAGCCTCGGCGGCCCGGGAGAGCTGGGTCGCGGTCGCGACATAACAGATGACCACACCCCCGGGCAACAGCGCGTCCCCGACGACCCCGAGACATTCCCACGGGGCGAGCATGTCGAGAACCACCCGGTCGACGGTCCCGGGCTCGACCGCCGCCGGCAACGCCTCGACGAGATCCCCCACCGTCACCGTCCAGGCCGGGTGATCGACCCCGAAGAACGCCCGCGCATTGCCGCGGGCGATGTCGGCGAAGTCCGCGCGCCGCTCGAAGGAGTGGAGCCGCCCCTCCTCGCCGATGGCCCGCAGCAGGCTCATCGACAGCGCCCCGGATCCGACGCCCGCCTCGATGACGACCGCCCCGGGGAAGATGTCGGCATACGCGACGATCTGTCCGGCGTCCTTGGGATAGATCACCGCGGCGCCGCGGGGCATCGACATGACGTAGTCCGCGAGCAGGGGCCTGATCGCGAGGTACTCGATGCCCGCCGTGCTGCGCACCGTCGAGCCGTCCGGAGCCCCGATCAGGTCCGTATGCCGCACGAACCCCCGGTGGGTGTGGAACTCCTTCCCCTCCTCGAGGGTGATGGTGTGGAGCCGTCCCTTGGGGTCGGTCAGCTGCACCCGGTCTCCGACTCGCAGGGGTCCGCGCCGCAGGTCCGGGTCGATCGCCGTCATGACGCCGAAGACTAATCGCCGGCGTCCGACACGGGCGGGTGGCATGCCGCCGACGGGCTGCGGCGGGCCGGGCCGGTCCTCGGCGACGGGTGCCCCTTTCCGGCGACCCCCCGCAGCGCGCATCATCTCTCCTGTGACCGTGATCGCCACGACGGCCGCGCACGCGCGGATCCGCGAGCAACTGGACGACAGGGCCCGGACCTCGGGCGACCTCGACCGGTTCGTCGCGGACGTCAAGGCCGCCGTCGGCCGGATCATCCCGTCGGCGGCGATCGCCCTCGGAACGCTCGACCCGGACACGGTCGTCCCCAGCGGCGGGTGTTTCGCCCCCGTCGACGGCGCCTCGGCCGAGGAGATCGCGGCCGGGG
>JBDIAJ010000193.1:0-6125 GCA_039812345.1 Nostocoides sp.
GGCGGCCCCGGCCCGCCGGGCGGATCTCCCGAAGAGCCGCTCCTTGGCGAGCTCGACGCATACGAGGTAGGCGAGGTGAGACCCCTTGCATCGCACCCCGCACCGACGCGACACGACGTTCGGCCCATCACCTCTACACGGTGGTGCGGGGCGGGTCCCGTTGGCAGCAGGCGGCTCAGCGTCGCAGCCGGCTATCCCCACACGAGTCGTGCTCCCGCGTCTCCGGTCCGGTAGACGAGATAGAGCTCCAGGAGCCCGAGGAGCGGGAGTAGCACGACGAGAGCGTTGCCGATCGGGACGGGGAGCTGCGGCGTGGGACCGGCGGCGGACGGGCCGGGGATCGGCAGCGCCCACGCGGCGAGCACAACGAGGGCGGCGAGGACCCATGTCCCGGCCTGCAGTCGACCAGCCCATGCCTCGTGCACCTGCATCGCGACGCCGGTCACATGCCGGGCGTCCTTGAGCGCGTCACCGCTCATCGCCGCGAGCTGGGTGGCGCCGGCCGCGATGATCGCGGTGACGATGACGGGCCAGCGCAGCTGGTGGCGCCAGCGGGGCGCGAGGCCGAGCAGGAGCGCGCCGAGCGCAGCGAGGGGCACGGCGACCACGGCGAGGTGGACGATGAGGGGGTGCAGCGGAAGGCCGTTGACGGTCATGAGCGCAGACCGTAGGTGGCGGAATGTCAAATGTTCCTCAAAGTGCGCTCAACACCTCCGCAGACCCTGCCGCACGCCCCGTGGGCGTCGTTAGGGTGCGGGAGTGGTGACCATCCTGCTGGTCGAGGACGACGATGCGATCCGGGTCGGTCTGTCCCGGGCCATCACGGCGGGCGGCGACGTCGTCACGGGAGCGACCTCGGCTATCGAGGCGGTCCGCGCACTCGCGGAGTCCCGGCCCGACATTGTGCTCCTCGACCTCGGGCTGCCCGACCTCGATGGCGCCGATGTGCTCCGCCTGGTGCGCGCCAACCCGGCGTCGGCGGCGACCCCAGTCATCGTGGTGACAGCGCGCGACGACGACCGGGAAGTGGTGCGCCTGCTCGACGCGGGGGCCGACGACTATCTGGTCAAGCCGTTCTCCGCGGCGCAGGTCATGGCCCGCGTGCGCGCGGTGATGCGCCGGGTGGCGCCCTCCGCGACGGAGGACCCGGTCATCGCGGTCGGCGACCTGCTCATCGAGCCGCGGGCTCGTTCGGTGCGCCTTGCGGGACGCGAGATCCCGTTGAACCGCAAAGAATTCGACCTGTTGCTGGCTCTGGCGTCCCGACCGGGTGAGGTGGTCAGTAAGCGCCAACTGCTGGCCGAGGTGTGGCAGCTGCCGTGGGGCGGGGGCGACCGCACCGTCGAGGTGCACCTGTCGTGGCTGCGCCGTAAGCTCGGCGAGACCGCGGCCGAGCCGCGCTACCTGCACAGTGTTCGCGGGGTCGGCGTCAAGCTCGTCGACGCCACCGCCGACGCCCCAGGGTCGGCCGGATGAGGGCACCCGGGACGACCGGCGCGCTTCGCCCGCACAGCATGCGCGCCCAGATCCTCCTGCTCACCATGATGACGGTCGCGCTCGTCCTGCTCGCCCTCTCCGTGCCCCTCGTCGTGCTCCTCAACCGGGCCGCCGCCGAGTCCTCGCTGGAGCGAGCCACGGACACGGCCCAGGCAGTGGCCGACTATGCGAGCACCGACGGCGTCGACACGCCGGTCCTGCGAGAGTACGTGGACCGGGTCAACCTGCGGGATGACGCCTACCCGGTCCGGGTCGACCTCGCCGACGGGACCTACCTGGGGGCGACACTGCCCGGCATCGCAACAAGGCCCCGGGGCACGCTCGGCCGCGACCGGGGCGGAGAGGGGAGCGCACCCCGCGGCACCGGACGGCTGGGGACGACATCGTCCGCCCAGGTCTCCGACGTCACCGGCGGTCGGCTCGTCACTGTGCACGTCGACCGGGACGGTGCGGCCAGCGGCCGGAACGATGTCGACGTCCAGGTCTTCGTCAGCACTGCCAGCGTCCACGGCTGGGTCACCGGTCGGCTCCTCGTGCTCGCCGCCGCGGCGGCGGCCCTCCTCCTGATCGCCGCCGCCGCCGCGCTGTGGGTGAGCCGCCGGCTGGTCGGCGGCCTCGACGCGACGGCCGCTGCCGCCGATGCGCTGGCGGGAGGGCACACCGACGCCCGGGCGCCCGAATGCGACCCGGTCGAGGTGCGCCGGGTGGCGACCGCCCTCAACCGGCTGGCGAGCCGGATCGAGCACCTCATCACCCTCGAGCGGGAAACGGTCGCTGATCTGTCGCACCGGCTGCGCACCCCGCTCACCGCGGTACGGCTGGACGTGGAAGCGCTCCCGCCGTCGCCGCAACGGGAGGAGCTCGAGGGCCACGTCGACCTGCTGGAGCGGACCCTCACCGCGGTCATCCACGCAGCCCGCCGGCCGGAGCGCGAGGGCGCCTTGCCCCGATGCGACGCGGAGCGGGTCGTGCGGGAGCGGGTGCGCTTCTGGGGGCCGCTCCTTGAGGACCAGGGGCGCATGGTCAACCTCGACGTGGTCGTCGGCGCTAGCCTGCCCGTGCGCACCGCCGAACGCGACCTGGCCGACGCCGTCGACGCCCTCCTGGAGAACGTCGTCGCGCACACCCCCGACGGCGTGCCCGTGCGGGTCACCGCCCGAGAGGCCGCCGACGGCGTCGTCGTCGAGGTGTGCGACCGGGGCCCGGGCGTGCCGCGCGGGGCCACCGGACGGGGCCGCAGCGACCGGGGGTCGAGCGGTCTAGGGCTCGACATCGCGCGGGCCTGCGCCGAAGGGGCCGATGGGCGCCTGGAGATCGAGCGGGTCGACGGGTGGACGGTCGCTCGGCTCGTCCTCGCCAGACCCTGACCGGCCGCGGCGTCCCCGAGGACGGCACGACCCGACCGCGAGGGAGCGGTCCGCCCCGATCCGGCCCCAAGAGGGTCCGCCTCGGCATGGCATGCGCCCGGGTTCGCGACCCACGGGCACCGGCCCTCCACGGCCGGGCGACAGCCACGCTTGACGCCGATTTGAGGCGCGGTTTCGGCCGATCTGAGCCCGGCGAGGGCACGGTGGGGACCATGACTGAATACCCTGCGCCGGGAGTGCCTGCGACCCGCGCCGCGGCGCCGGCTCTCAGCACGCCGTGGCCCTCCGCGCCCTCCCTCATCCGGCACCCACCGAATCGCCCGTGGATGCGCGATGTGTCCCTGGCCGCGGGCTGGCTGGTCAACCTCTTCGCTGTCGCCCTGTGGATCTCCGGTGGCGAGCTGGCCCAGCTCGGGTCGCTCGGTGGGTTCCTCGACGCGACCGGACGGCTCACCGGGATGCTCGGCGCCTCGCTGCTGCTCTGCCAGGTGTTCCTCATGGCGCGGGTGCCGTGGATGGAGCGGGCCTGGGGGCAGGACGAGCTCACCCGGGTGCACCGCCTCGTCGGGTTCATCTCGGTCAGCCTCATCGTCGCCCACATCGTCCTCATCACTCTGGGGTATGCCGCCGACTCCTCCGGCGGTCTCGTCGGCACCGTCGTCGAGATCGTCGTGGACTACCCGGGGATGCTGCTCGCCGTCGCCGGCACCGTTGCCCTGGCCCTCGTCGTCATGACGAGCGTCCGCGCCACACGTCGCCGGTTGCGCTACGAGTCGTGGCACCTCATCCACCTCTACGGCTATCTCGGGGCCGGGCTGGCGCTCCCGCACCAGCTGTGGACCGGTAGCGACTTCCTCGCCTCACGCACGGGAACGGTGTTCTGGTGGGGGATCTACGCCGCGTGCGCCGCCGCTGTCGTCGTCTTCCGAGTGGCGCGCCCCGCCTGGCACGCCTGGCGGCATCCACTGTGGGTGTCGGCCGTCCGCGACGAGGGCCCGTCGGCGACGGCGGTCACCGTCTCCGGTCCCGGCGTGGCCCGTCTCGCCGCACGGGGCGGACAGTACTTCCACTGGCGCTTCCTCGACGGGCCCGGCTGGTTGCGTGCCAACCCCTTCTCTCTGTCGGCAAGCCCCACCCGCGACTCGATGACCTTCACCGCCGCCCGAGTGGGCGACGGGTCACAGCGGCTGGCCACCCTGCGGCCGGGGACACGAGTCCTCGTTGAGGGGCCGTACGGCCGGATGCACGTCGGCTCGCGGACCCGCCATAAGGCGCTGTTGCTCGGCGCAGGGATCGGGATCACGCCGCTGAAGGCTCTGCTGGAGGATCTGCCGCCGGAGCCGGGGTACGCCACCGTCGTGCACCGGATCTCCCGCCGCGAGGACCTGGTGCACGCCGGCGAGATCGACGCCCTCGCCCGGGAGCGCGGCGCCCACTACCTGCTCGCCGAGGGCCATCGGGTGCCGGGGCGCACCTCCTGGCTGCCGCACTGGGCAGCCCAGGTGAGCGATGCGGACGCCCTGCTGCAGGTGTGTCCCGATGTCGCCGAGCGCGACCTCTACATCTGCGGGCCGCCGGCGTGGACCGACGCGGTCATCGCCGCCGCCCGGTCCGCCGGCGTCCCGTCCACCCAGATCCACGCCGAGCGCTTCCAGTACTGACCCCCTCTGCGAGAAAGGCGTTCCCGTGCGACGCATCACCTTGTGGCTACTCAGCACCGTCACCGTCCTGGTGTTGCTCTTCAGCTACCGCACCTCGACCTCGAGCACCGCCGAGGCTGCCCGCGGCGGTGCATCGGTGCATCACCAGGACGGCACCGGGTCCGCCGTTCCAGCGACGAGCACGCCCGGGCCGGACTCATCCGCAGGCGCCACCGGTGACTCCTCCTCCTCCGCGAGCTCCCCGAGCCCCTCCCACTCGTCGAGCGGGACCAGCGGCACCTTCACCGGCGACCCGGCCGACACCCGCTGGGGCACGATCCAGGTCCGGATCACCGTGCAGGACGGGCGGATCACGGCGTCCGAGACCGTGCAGCAGCCCTCCGGGAACCCGCGCGACGAGGAGATCAACGCGACGGCCGTGCCCGTCTACAACCAGGAGACCATCGCGGCCCAGTCCACCCGGATCGACGCCGTGTCCGGAGCGACCGTCACCTGGCAGGGCTACACCCAGTCACTGCAGTCCGCCATCGACCAAGCACACCTGTGAACGCGGCCCCCCCGGCCGAGCCACACCTGCCCGTCCGCGCGTTCGTCGAACCGGTCATGGGCATGCCGATCAGCATCCACGTCCGTGCGCCCGACCCGCGCTCCGACGTCGTCGCGGGAGCCGTCGCCGCGACCTACGCCACCCTGCGCGACGTGGACCGAGTGCTCAGCCCGTGGCGCCCCGACAGCCACCTGCTGCGGGTCCGCCGCGGAGAGCTCGACCCGGCGCAAGCCCACCCATGGCTCGCCGAGATCGCGCGGCTGTGTCGCCGAGTGGAGGAGGAGACCTTCGGCCTATTCACCAGCGTGCTCCTCGGCCCGGACGGAACGGCAGGCTTCGACCCGACCGGTCTAGCCAAGGCCTGGGCCGTCGAACTGGCCTCCGCGTACCTGCATGCCCTCCCACAGGTGACCTTCTGCATCAACGCCGGCGGAGACCTATTGTGCGGGAACGGAACAGGCGCGCCAACCGTCGACAACACGTGGCGCGTCGGCATCGAGGACCCAAACCGACCGGGCCAGCTCGCCCGGGTGGTTGAAGTGAGCCAAGGCGCAGTCGCCACCTCGGGATCGGCGGCCCGCGGAGCCCACATCATCGACCCCCGCACCGGCGAGCTCGTCTGCCGACCCGGATCGGCCACCGTCACAGGACCAAGCCTGCTCCGGTGCGACATCTGGGCCACCGTCGCCTACATCGACCCTGACATCACCCGGCAAGCCCTCACTGGACACCCCGACTACCACCTGAACGTACTGAGCTGACGGGACGGCACCTTCCAGCAGCATTCATCGACCCGCCCCGACGACCGGAGGGCAACAGTCCACAACGGCTGACTGTGGTGAATCCCCCGGTGACGTTCTCGATCTGAATTCTCGACCTGCGTGATGTCGTCGCGCAGCATCCCGACGCTGCCGGGGGAGGCCCGGGCAGCCGGGGCATGATCGAGAGCCGGTTGTGCATGTTGACCAGCGGCCGGCCCCACAGGTACGTGGTTCGGGCGATGGCTCGCGCGTAGCCGGTGGTCATCCTCTGCCTGCTGGACGTCATGGCGGG
>JBDIAJ010000194.1:0-5956 GCA_039812345.1 Nostocoides sp.
GGCTGGACAAAGATCAGCGAACTACCCCAGAATAATCCCGCGGCCTAAACGGTGTCCACAAAACCGGGTACACTCCATACCCCATCGCCACCACCGGCACCGCCACATCCCGATACCGGCTCCCCAACACCGACTGCCCCGTGGAGCCCGCCAACACCACCACATCCGTCTCCGGCGACACCGGCGCCGTCGACTCATCCGCCACCAACGACACCTCGAACCCCAGATCGGTCAACTCCGTCTGCACCGCCACATCCCCCACCGTCAACCCGGACAGATCCCCCACCACCAGATCCGCGGACGACCCCTCACCCGGCCCCACCCACGCCTGCGCCGACGACCCCAACCCCACCACCAGGACGACCACCGCTACCAGCGCGATCCCCCCCGACGACAAACCCGACCCAACACCCTCGTCACGCCTCCCAGCGACACACCAGCCCCAGACCCCACCGACCACCACCAGAGGAGCCAGGTCGTGAGGTCGACCCCCAACGGGGCCGGGCAACATCCGCAACCTAACACCACACCCGACCGAGACAACACGACCCCGACACCCCGGCGACAGCCCTTCCCGAGCCATGCGAGGCCCAACGCCGACGCCGGCGACGAGCACCTCCACGGCCACCCGACGCCAACGCCACCGACCCCCAGTCCACGCCGTTCACGCAGGTCAACGCCATACGCTGACCCGACGAGCCGCGCGCGACCACGGTCGATCACCGCCCGCGCCTCCTCGTCGGACCACCCCTGGCACCGCCCATCCGCGCTACTGCGTCGGCCGAGCCGCCCGCAAGTGAATCCGATCACAACTCGCCTTGGGGGGACCTCGAACTGAGTGGGGCAATCCAGCACAGAGGACGTCGACGTCTGACGGAAGGCGACGAACGGCACGATCTGGCGGGCGGTCATCCCACCCTCGACCGGTCACTCCAAGTCACACGAGAGCCGCGGCGCAGCGATCGTGTCCGATCGGGTTCCCGACCCTCACCCGACGCGAACCGTCGTGACGACGCGGGTCAGCGACGGACGCCGCGGGGTCGAGGAGAAGCCGAACCGGCAGGGCGGGTCGACGTCGCTGAGGGTGCCGAGGTCGGCCCCGTCCAACGTCGCGGTGGCCGCCGTGATCCGGTGCAGGTCGATGGCGCCGTAGTACTCGATGCGACCGTCTCGTGCCGAACCGACGGTCCGGACGCCCGGCATGACCAGCCGAGCCACCGGCGCGACCGCGCGCGCCCAGAGCGGCGTCTGGGCGACCGGCCCCGGGACCGCACGCAGGACGAACCCGAGCGAGGCGCGCCGGCCGACGGTGAACGTCATACGCAGAGAAGGGGTTTCCACGCCCCACCGCGGGCCCCCGCGAGTCACCATGACCGGTTCCACGCGGACGGTGTCGAAGGTATAGGTCGCCGTCACATAGTCCGCGATCGCCGGGGAGGGGGCGAGCAGCATACGGACGCCGTCGCCGGTCTCGATCATGACGTCGGTGAACGGGCCGTATGGCGATTCCGCCCACGCGCCGACGACCAGCCGCGTCCCGCTCGCCGTCCCGATTCCGGCGATGTGCCCGTGGAAGCGGTCCGTCGTCATTCGGCGATGCCCCAGCGGGCGTGCCACCGGCGCCGTGGGGCCGGCGCCCACCAGTTCGCCGGTCCCAGGACCGACATCGTCGCGGGGACGAGCAGCATCCGGACGATCGTCGCGTCGATGGCGATCGCGACGGCCAGGGCCACCCCCATCTCCTTCATCACCAGCAGATCGGCGGCGGCGAAGCCGCTGAAGACGATGATCATGAGCAGTGCGGCGGAGGTGATGATCCGGCCGGAGCGCTGCAGGCCGAGTCGGACCGCGTCCGCGGTGGCGAGTCCCTGCTCGTGCAGCTCGACGATCCGCGAGAGGAGGAAGACCTCGTAGTCCATCGACAGCCCGAAGCCGAAGGCCAGGACGAGGATCGGGACCGTGCTCTCGATCGCCCCCGTGGGGGCGAACCCGAGCGTGCCGGAGAGGTTGCCCTTCTGGAAGATCCACACCAGGACGCCCATCGTCGCGCCGAGGGACAGGACGTTCATGACCAGGGCCTTGACCGGGACGACGAGCGAGCCGGTCATCAGGAAGAGCAGGACCAGCGTCGCGAGGCAGACGAGGAGGATCGCCGCCGGCGTGCGGGCCCGGACGATGTCGGCGAAGTCGCGCAGTGCCGAGGCCTGCCCGACCGTCCAGGCGGGGAACGGCGCGGGATGGGCGCGCAGGTGGGCGACCACGGCCCGCGACGCCGGTCCCGTGCCGTCGTCCTGGATCCGGATGACGACGGTCACCGCGGTGGAGCCGATCTGGTGTGGCTGGCTGACGAAGGAGACGCCCGGCAGATCGGCGAGCCCGGCGGTGTAGGTCCGCACCGCGGCGACGGGGGCCTTCGCGACGATGACCATCTGCCCCGCACCCAGCGCCGGATAGTGCCGCGTGAGCTCCTCGGCGAAGACTCGTTCGGGCGTGCCTCGGGGCAACAGGGCGGCGGCGGACGATGTCGTCGTCATCAGGGTCGCGGGCAGGGCGAGGAACAGCAGGACGGTCGTGACGATGACGATGGCGATCCACGGAAAGCCCTGGATGAGCGTCGCGAGGCGCGCGAACACCCCTGTGTCGGAGCCGAACTCGGTCCCGTGGCGGAGGATGCGGCGGGCGCCGAGCACGCAGCAGGCGGGGATGAGGCTCAGGCCCACCGACAACGCGAGGAGGACGATCGACACGCCGGCGGCACTGACCGCGCGGATGAAGGGGATGTCGAAGACCATCAACCCGGCGAGCGAGATGGTCACGATGACGCTGCTGAACACCACGGTGCGCCCGGCCCGGTGGAGCGTCTCCGCCGTCGCGGCACCGACATCGGCGCGGGTCAGGCTCGCCGGGTCGACCCCCGGATGGTGTCGGCGGACCTCCTCGCGGAACCGGCTGACCACGAGCAGCCCGTAGTCGATGCACAGCCCGAGTCCGAGGACGCTGACGACATTGACGACGGCCGCGTCGAGATCGATGACATAGGAGAAGCCGAGGAGCAGCACGAGGGCACCACCGATCGAGGCGATCGCCCCGAGGATGGGGATGCCGGCCGCGACCAGGCCGCCGAAGACGATGACCATGACGACGAAGCTGATCGGCAGGGCGATGCCCTCGCCGCGTCGTCCGTCGGTCTTGATCTGGGCGATGAGCCGATCGGCGAGTTGGTGCCCACCGCCCCGCGCGGAGGCCGTGGCGCCGCTGTCGCGGACGAGCCGATCGAACGCCGTGTCGATCCGTTCGTATGCCGCCCGCTGGGCCTCGCCGCGAACCCCTGCCCCGAGATAGACGATCGTCGCGAACCCCGGGGTGGGGCCGCCCTGGGCGAGCAACTGGCCCGCGGCCGGGGAGGTCGGGCCGGTGGGCACGGCATACGGGCTGAGGACGGCCGTCACGCCGGGGATGGCCCGCAGCGCGGCGACCGAGGCCCGGCCGGCCGCGACCGCGCGTGGGCTGGTCACCGGGACGCCGGAGACGAGGAGGGTGACCGTCGGGCCGCCGGCCGGGGTGACGGCGGCGAGGACGTCGCGGCCGGTCCGATTCTGCCCGGGCACGTCGAGGTCGCTGGCGTGGAGCCGGCTGAACAGCGCCGGGTTGCCGAAGACGCCGAGCGCGATGACGAAGCTCAGCGGGATCGCGACCAGCCACATTCCGAGAACCAGGCGCGCGTGGCGGGCGACGAAGCCACCCCAGCGGCGCAGCGGTCCGCCGCCGGGGAGGGGTGGCGCGGTCACGAGGGTCAGCCTGCCACGCCCGACACCCGCAGGCGGCATCACGCGGGCCGGGCAGGACATAGGGTCGGCCCATGGCCGAACTGCCCGATCTCGACCCTGGAGACCAGCGCGTCCTCGGTGCTCTCATGGAGAAGCAGGTCACCGTCCCGGCGAGTTATCCGTTGTCGCTCAACGCGCTCCACACGGCCTGCAATCAGTCGACGAGCCGCGAGCCGGTGACGGACTTCCCGGTGACCGAGGTCGAGCGGATGGCGCGGAGCCTGAAGGATCGTGGCCTGGTCCGCTCGGTCTGGGCCGGCGGGGGCTCGCGCGTCCTGCGCTATCACCAACTCCTCGACGAGGTCCTCGACCTCCAGGTCGACGAGAAGGCCCTCATGACCGTGCTGCTGCTGCGCGGTGCGCAGGCGCCCGGCGAGTTGAAGACCCGGACCGAGCGGTTGCATCCGTTCCGGGACCGGGAGCAGGTGGAGCAGTGCCTCGCCGCGATGGCCGCGCGGACGCCGGCGCTGGTCCGGGAACTGCCGCGCCGCGCGGGCCAGCACGACCAGCGGTGGATCCACCTCCTCGGGCCGATCGCGGGGGCGCCGGAGCCGGAACCGGAGCCCGAGGTGGATCGCGACGTCGTCCTCGCCGACGGCGCCGCGGCGCGCGACCAGCGGGTGCGCGCGGCATACGACACGCTCGCCGGCGCGTATGCCGAGGCCCTCGCCGACGAACTCGACCACAAGCCGTTCGACCGCTGGCTGCTCGGCGAGATCGCCGCGGAGGTGAGCGGACCGCTGCTCGACATCGGGTGCGGTCCGGGCCAGACGACCGCCGTCCTCGCCAGGGCCGGCGCCGACGTCACCGGGCTCGACCTCGCCCCCGAGATGATCGCCGAGGCCAGGCGGCGGCACCCCGCGATCGACTTCGAGGTGGGGGACTTCGCGCGCGTGCTGCGCCCCCCGCACGCCAGCGCGTGGGGCGGGATCGCGGCGTGGTACGCCTTCGTCCACCTCAGCGGAACCGAACTGCCGCAGGCGTTCTCCGGACTCGCCCGGGTGTTGGCGCCCGGCGGGGTGTTCGCGCTGGCGGTGCACGTGGGGAACGAGGTCCGGCATACGGAGGAGTTGTTCGGGGTCGCGGTCGACCTCGATTTCGTCCTCCACGATGCGGGGCAGGTCATCGCCGCGGTCGAGGGGGCCGGCTTCACGCGGGTGCAGTGGTACCTCCGCTCCCCGGTGCCGCAGGAGGCACCGACGCAGCGCCTCTATGTCCTCGCCCGGCGCGACGGCGACTGAGTCCGCCGACGTCAGGAGGCGACGGCGAGGCGGTAGCCCCGTTTGACGACGGTCTGGACCAGGCCGGGGCCGGTCGCCTCCCGGAGCCGGGCGATGGCGACCTCGGCCGTGTGCGGATCGGTCGACTCGCCGGGCAGCGCGCGGAGGATCTCGGCGCGGGAGACGACCGCGCCGGACGCGGCGGCGAGCATCCGCAGGACGGCGAGACCGGTGGGGGAGACCGGCAGCACCCGGTCGTCGAGGAGGGCGACAGAGCGTCGGATGCGCAGGGCGCCCGCCTCGGTGGCGACCCGGTCCCCCGCGTTGTCGACGTGGCTGACGAGGGCCCGGATCATCGCGCCGAGCCGGCCCCGGTCGGGGACGATCGGGTCGATCCCCAGCGCCCGCAGCGGGCCCGCGGTGACCGGGCCGACGCAGAGCATGAGCAGCCGACCGTCCCGGGCGCGGTCGAGGATCGACTCCATCGATCCGGTCCGCGCGGCTGCCTCCACCCACGCCTGCGCGCCGGGGGCGGAGGTGAACGCGACGACGTCGACCGCCCCTCCGGCGGCGAGCCGGGTCGAGTCGAGCAGGATCGGCGGATCCGGTGGCGGACCCCAGCGATAGACGACGAGACCGGTCACCGAGGCGCCGGCCGCCGTGAGCTGCTCGTCGAGGCCGTCCGAGCCGTTGCCATGATGCTGGACGACGATCCGTTGTCCGCGAACGCCCTCCGACAGCAACAGGTCGAGGACCTCCGCGCTCGTCTCCGACTCGGCCACCCAGTCGACGGACAGTCCGGCCTGCTGGACAGCACCGTGGGCCTTGGGCCCGCGGGCGATGATCCGCGCGCCACGCAGGGCCGCCAGAACGTCGTCGGCGACGCCGGCCGAGTCGGCGGCCTCGAGC
>JBDIAJ010000195.1:0-5926 GCA_039812345.1 Nostocoides sp.
TCGCTACCCCGGGTGCACCGTGGCGCTCTCTTATTCTAATGTAACCCGGCCCGCGGTTGTCCTCGTCTGGATCCACGAACACCTGGACCCAGTCCCCGTGCTCAAGAATTGGTTCGTCAGACTTTGCAATCATGTGATCTCCCGAATGTCGCTTTGCTCTTGGCCGCGAGGCCTACTCTTGGCCGCGTCAGCTGGCCAGCCAGGCGCCGAAGGTGTCGAAGGAGTAGGGGCGGCCGAGGAAGTCCTCGACCAGGTCGGCGGCGTCCTTGGAGCCGCCGGGCGCGAGGACGCCGTCGCGATAGCGCGCCGCGACGTCCGGCCCGAGCAGGTCCGCTCGGTCGAACGCGGAGAACATGTCCTTGGCGATGACCAGACTCCACATGTAGGTGTAATACGCCGACGTGTAGCCGTCCAGATGCCCGAACGACGCCTGGAAGTGCGTCCCCGGCAGCCGCGCGATCAGGTCATAGCGATGCTGCAGCGCCGCCACGATCTCCGTGTGGTCGACGGGCAGGTCCCGGTGCAGGTAGTAGGACGTCGCGGCATAGAACATCTGTGTCCGCGCCTGGAGACCCTTGCCGAACTCCTTGGCCCGCACCATCTTGGCGACGAGGTCCGCGGGAATCGGCTCGCCGGCCTGGTTCGTCGCGAACTCGGCGAGGATCGTCGGGTCCCACGCCCACTCCTCGAGCATCTGCGACGGCGCCTCGACGAAGTCCCACTCCGTCGCGACACCGCTGAAGCGCACCCAGCGCTGCCGCCCGCCGAGGATGTGGTGGACCAGGTGCCCGAACTCGTGGAACAGCGTGACGACGTCGAGGTGCGGCATCAGCCCGGTCGCGAAGTTACAGACCAGCGCACCCTCCGGCAGCACCCGCCCGCTGACCCCGTTGGCGACGGTGAACTGCGCCGCGTGCTTGAACTTCCCCTCCCGCGGATGGAGATCGAGATAGATCCGTCCGACGACCTCCTCCCCGCGCAGCACGTCGTATGCCGTGACGTCCCGGTGCCAGACGCGGGCGCCGGGCCGCTCGGCATACGTCACGCCGAACAGGCGACCGGTCACCTCGAGGAGCCCGGCGCGGACCTTGGCGAAGTCGAAGTACTCCCGGACCTCCTGCGCGTCCACGTCGTAGCGCTCGCGCCGGACCAACTCGGTGTAGTAGGCGGAGTCGGCCGCGGTGAGGTGCTCGAGCGCGGGGTCGTCGCGCCGCGCGCGCTCGAGCAGCGGGGCGAGGTCACGCTTCCCGGGCTGCTCGGCGAGGTCGGCGATCCGGTCGATGAACTGCCCGATCGCCGCGCCCTCGCCGATCATCTTGACCTCGGCGTCGAAGTCCGGCCAGTCGCTGTAGCCGAGCAGGTGCGCCTGCTCGGCGCGCAGCGCGAGCAACTCGTGGAGGATCGGATCGTTCTGTGGCCAGGCCCGGTCGAGGAAGGCGGCCGTCAGATCGCGACGGGCGGCGGCGTCGCGCGCGAACGTGCGGAACGGGATGGAGTCGGGATAGTCCGTCGTGATCGTCACCAGCCCGTCGGACCCGACCGGGTGGGCGTCGATGAAGTCCTGCGGAAGCCCGGCCAGGCGCGCCGGCGCGATCCGTATGCTGCGCACGTCGTCTCGGATGTTGCGTCCGAAGTCCTGCCCCAGGAGGGTCTGCCGGTTGCTGATCGCGACGAGCCGGGCCCTGGTCGCGGCGTCCTTGTCCACGCCCGCGCGGCGGAAATCGCGCCGGGTCAGTCGCAGCAGCCGGGCCGCCTCCTCGTCGAGGTCGCCGGTGTCGAGGGCGGCGAGCACGTCATACAGGTCCCGATCGAGGGAGCGTTCGGTGGCGAACGCGGCGATCTCCTGGGAGCCGTCCTCGGCGCGGGTGCGCACCTGCACCTCCGGGTGGACCTGCGCGAGCAGGCCGGCGAGGGCGGCCGCCTGCCCGAGGGCGATGTCGCCGTCGTTCCACAGGTCGAGCACCTCGAGCGCGGACCGCGTCGTCCCGTCCGTCAGGCGCGCGACGACATCCCGGGCCGCCTCCAGCCCACGGGCGACCTGGTCGGACACGAAGGAGCCCCAGTCGGCATCGGGAGCGGGCAGATCGACGGGGGTGAGCGGCATACGGCAACGGTAACCGCCGTCTGCCTCCCCGTCGCGACAATGCGGCCGGTCCGGGCGTGGATCGGCATACCCGTGGGGGTTCCGGCATGAGGAACGGCCCTTAGTCTCCACCGGGCCGGGGGGCGAGATTTGGGCCAGCGCCCACCGGCGCACCGACCGACCACTCGTGCATAGGAGCACCGTGCCGACCGTGACCGTCCACCCCACGGGTGAGGTGATCTATCTGGAACCGGAGGAGACCGTCCTGAGCGGGCTCTACAAGGCCGGGTACGCCTACACCATCGGGTGCCGTCGCGGGGGCTGCGCCATCTGCAAGGTCGATTGCCACGTCGGAACCTTCCATTACAACCGTCCCATCGCCGACACCGTCCTCTCCGAGGAGGAGTTGGCCGACGGGACCTGTCTGTCGTGCCGGGCCGCGCCCGTGGACGACCTCACGATCGAGCTGCGCGGCGAGAACGTGCGCCTCGTCAATCCCTTTCTGCGCCAGATGAACGAGACGGCCCGGGTGCGCGCCGAAGCCACCGCCGCCGCCGATCGCTCACGCCTGGCGGGCATCACCACGAAGGAGTAACGCAATGGCAGTCATGCGCATGGGCTATGTGCACGCCCGGGTCACCGACCTGGCCGAGGCGAAGCACCACTACGCCAACACGCTCGGGCTCTATGAGACCCTCGCCGAGGACGGCAAGGTCTACTACAAGGCCTGGGACGAGTGGGACCACCACTCCGTCGTGCTCGAGGAGGGCGGCGTCGGCGTCGTCAAGTTCGGCTTCAAGGTCGAATACAGCACCGACCTCGACGCGATCGAGAAGAAGGCGCGCGACTTCGGCCTCACCGTCGAGCGGATGAGCAAGGGTGAGAACCCCGAGATCGGCGACGGCATCCGGTTCACCAGCCCGTCCGAGCACGTCTTCGAGGTCTACCACGAGGCGACGACGGTCGGCACCGAGGTCGGCACGCACAATCCCGACGCCTTCCCCCGCCACCTCGTCGGCGTCGGCGTCCCCGCGCTCGACCACGCGCTGATCCTCGCCGAGGACGTCCGGCTCAACGAGAACATGTTCAAGGCGGTCTTCGACTTCTTCCCGACCGAGCGGGTCCAGACCGACCTCGAGGACGACAACGCCCACTACATCGCCAGCTGGATGACCTGCACCAACCAGATCCACCAGATCGCCGTCCTCGAGGGGCCGCAGTCCAAGCTGCACCACTTCGCCTTCAAGCTCGGCGACTGGACCGAGGTCGGCCGCGCCGCCGACATCATGTCGATGGACGACGTGCCGATCGACATCGGCCCGACGCGCCACGGCATCACCCGCGGCCAGACGATCTACTTCTTCGACCCGTCCGGCAACCGCAACGAGGTCTTCGCCGGCGGCTACCCGGCCTATCGCGACCGGCCGATCAACAAGTGGACGCCCGACCAGATCGCCAAGGGCATCTTCTATCACGCCCGCGAACTCAACGAGCGCTTCACCACCGTTCACACCTGATCGGCCGCCCCCCACGACTTCGCCGGCGGCGGTGCGCCCCCACCCCGCCGCCGCCGGCGAACATCCTTGCCAGCCAACGCCATTCGGTCGCCTGCGGCGCCGCACGGCGATCCCGCGCGCCCCGAAGGAGGTGCCCCATGTCCCGACCACTCGTGGTCACCACCACCCGCCTGACGTATGCCGGGGCCCGTCTCGCGCTCGACGCCGCGCTCGCCGAGGCGGCCCGGATCGGCGGGGCGTTCAACATCGCCGTCAGTGACGCCGCGGGCACGCCGCTCGCCTTCGCCCGGATGGACGGCGCCTTCGCCGCCTCCGGCGCGATCGCCCGCGACAAGGCGTGGACGGTCACGGCGTTCGAGGGGCTGGCCACCGACGAGTTGTATGCCGCGATCGCCGGCGAGCCGGCGGTCCGTGACGGCATCGCCGGCCGGGAGGGCGTCGCCGCCTTCGGCGGCGGGGTGCCGATCCGGGTCGACGGGAGTCTCGTCGGGGCCGTCGGGGCCTCGGGCGGGTCGGCCGCGCAGGACACCCAGGTGGCGCAGGCCGGCGCGGACGCGCTCGCCGAGGCGACCGGTCGGCATACGGACTGAGATCCAGGAGACCATGACGCCCTTCATGCTGCGCGTCGCCGACTACATCGGCGCGACCGAGGACGAGGTCGAGGACTACCCGACCCCGATGCCGGCGACCCGGATCACCCAACGTATCGCCGCCTCCAGCGGGGCCGACCGGCAGGTCGCCATCCGCTCCCTCGCCGAGCAACTGGTCTGCGAGGCGAATGCCGTTCTCGCCCAGGCGAACGAGCGGCTCACCCTGGTCGACGAGACGCTCCCCTCCGAACTCGCGTTCCGCGTCGGCTACCGGGGTCGCGCGGCCCGCCTGTCGATGACGTTCGAGGACGGCACGGCATACGGCCGGCTCGTCGGGGACGGCTTCGAATCCGAACTCCCGACCGAACTCGACACCGCCGACGATGTCCCCGACCTGCTCATGCGGTTGATCGTCGAATCCGGCGCCGCGCACCACACCGTCCTCGGCTGACCGCCGCCACGGCCCTCCGCGCCACGCCGCCATCCCTTCTGCCCCGAACCCGCACACCGCAAGGAGCGCCCGTGCAAATCGAGCTGCGCACCCAGGTCATCGAACCGTCGCGCAAGACCTTCACCCACCTCGTCGAGCGGTACGGCGACCGGCCATGCTCGCGCTATGAGGAGGGGACGATCAACCTCCAGGGCGTCGTCAACTTCCACTACAAGCCGCTGTGGGCGCCGGACAAGGAGATCTATTCTCCGGACTTCTCGGCGCTCAAACTGGCCGATCCCTACTCCTATATGGATCCGCGACAGTTCTACTACGCGCCGTATGTGACGGCTCGGGCCGATCACCACGAGGCCTTCGGGGCGACGCTCGGCTATCTGGAGAAGCGCGGGATGTTCGACCGCCTCCCCGACGCCTGGGCCGACCTCGTCCAGAATGTCGTTCTGCCGCTTCGGCATTACGAGGCCGCCGCGCAGATGATCGCGGCGCACGCGGCGCGTTTCGGGTGGGGCACCTCGATCACCCAGTGCTTCACGTATGCCGCGTTCGACCGGATCGGGAACGCCCAGATCCTCTCCCGCGTCGGCATCTCCTTCGGCGGCGGCACCGCCGAGCCGCTGGCGCTCGCCAAGACCGCGTGGCTCGAGGACCCGACGTGGCAGCCGCTGCGCCGGCACGTCGAGCACATGCTCGTCGAGATGGACTGGGGCCGGGGGATGGTGGCGCTCGATGTCACCGACCGGGTGCTCTACGACCTGCTCTACAGTCACCTCGACGACGCCGCCCTCGGCGCCGGCGCGGGATCCTATTCCCTTGTCGCCCAACACCTCTCGTCGTGGTTCGCCGACCAGCGCAAGTGGTTCGACCCGCTCTACAAGGCGTGGGTGGCCGACCCCGAGTTCGGCGCGGCCAACGCCGCGGTGCTCGCGGAGGTCGTCACCGCGACGCTCGACACCTGCCGTGAGGCGCTCGCCCCCGTCGCCGCCGCCGCCGACTCCCTCGTCGCCGCCGGAACCACCGACGCGCTCGCCGCGGCGATCGACCGGGCGGGATCGGCATACGCCGCGCTCGGGATCCTCGAGGAAGGCTGAACCGTGACCACCACCCCCCTCTCCGCAGCGGAACGCCCCGTCGGCGTCGACATCCAGGAGAGCGAACAGAATCGCGCCGTGATCGAGGCCATCGAGGCCGACAATGCCGGCGCCACCGTCCGCCACATGCCCGGCATGGTCCGCGTGCAATCGCCCGGCAAGCTGGTCATCAACCGCGAATCCGTCGAGGAACGGCT
>JBDIAJ010000196.1:0-5915 GCA_039812345.1 Nostocoides sp.
CCGGCAACACCCCGACCGAGCTGATCACGTTCTGCGAGAACGAGGGCATCCTCGTCGAGGCCTACTCGCCGATCGCACACGGCGAGATCCTGGACAACGCCGACGTCCGCGCCATCGCCGAGACGTATGGGGTGAGCGTCCCGCAACTGTGCATCCGCTACGTCCTGCAGCTGGGCACCGTCGCCCTCCCGAAGACCGCCGACCCCGACCACATGCGCGCCAACGCCGAGGTCGACTTCGTCATCTCCGAGGCGGACATGAGCACACTGCGGAATCTGCACGCCCGGGACTACGGCGAGTCCGGCCGGTTCCCGGTCTACAGCGGCAGGTAGCGGCTCGACGTCCACTCCCGCAGCAGGTTCCCGGCCCGGGCTGGGTGGAGAATCGGGCGATGGACTACGGGCACGAGTTGGAGTTCGGGGCCTTCCTGACCCCGGACGCGGCGCACCTCGACCGGCTTCTGGAGAACGCTCAGCTCGCCGACGTCGCCGGCCTCGACATCGTCTGCCTCCAGGATCATCCGTATGCCGCGCAGCAGGGCGATATGTGGACCCTCCTGTCCGTCATCGGCGCCCGCACCAGCGCGGTGCGCCTCGCCCCGAATGTCGCCTCGCTCCCGCTGCGCCCACCCGTGGTGCTCGCCAAGGCCGCGGCGACGCTCGACCAGGTGACCGGTGGGCGGGTCGAGTTGGGTCTCGGGGCGGGGGCGTTCTGGGACGGGATCGCCGCCGCCGGCGGGCCGCGGCGCACGCCCAAGGCGGCCGTCGATGCGCTCGTCGAGGCGATCCGGATCATCCGCGCGTTCTGGGCCGGCGGGCCGGTTCGGGTCGAGGGCGAGCACTACTCGGCCGTCGGCCTGAAGCCGGGTCCTCATGCGGCACATGACATTCCGATCTGGCTGGGCGCCTACAAGCCGCGCATGCTGCGCGTCACCGGGCAGCTCGCCGACGTCTGGATCCCGAGCATGGGGTATGCCGATCCCCCTGCCCTGCCCGCCATGAACGCCGCGATCGACGAGGCCGCCGTCGCCGCCGGGCGCTCGCCCGAGGCGGTGCGCCGGGCCTACAACGTCTTCGGATCGTTCGGGCGCAGCGCGGACCTCCTGCGCGGCACGCCCGCCGACTGGGCCGAGCAGTTGGCTGAACTCGCTCTCGCCCAAGGAATCTCGACGTTCATCCTCGGCAGCGACGACCCGCGAGCGCTCGCCACCTTCGCGCAGGAGGTGGCCCCCGCGGTCCGCGACCAGGTCGCTGCGGAGCGCGAACGGGTCGCATCCGGGACCCCGGAGCCCGCGCCTCGGGCGCCCGGCTCTCGGGCGAGCACGGCGAGCACGGCGAGCACGGCCGAGGTGCGCGTGGCGGACGAGGGGAGCAGGCGGCATACCGGCCTGCGGGTGCGGGCGACGCCCGACGACGGCATCCGGCTCGCGCGCGAGGCGGCGTGGGACGAGGGCGACCGGCCGTCATACGACCTCGACGAGCGGAGCTTCACCGCGCATCAGGAGGCGACCGCGCAGCACCTGGTCGACGTGCACGACCACCTGCGGCAGGAGTTGCAGCAGGTCCGCGGGATCATCGCGCAGGTGCGCGACGGCTCGCTCGGCGTGGGGGCGGCGCGGTCGGCGATCAACACGATGACGATGCGGCAGAACAACTGGACGCTGGGGGCCTACTGCGCGGCATACTGCCGGGTCGTCACCGGCCACCACACGCTCGAGGATCGCGCGGTCTTCCCGCACCTGCGCCGCGCCGACCCCGGCCTCGTGCCGGTCATCGACCGGCTCGAACACGAGCACGAGATCATCGCCGACCTCCTCGACCGGCTCGACGAGGCGCTTGTCGCCGTGGTGACCGCCGACGGCGGCCCGGCCGCCCTCGACACGCTCGCCGCCGAGGTCGACCTGCTCACCGACGCGCTGCTGTCCCATCTGGCGTATGAGGAGCGCGAACTTCTCGCTCCCCTCGCCGCCTTCGGCTTCCAGTAGGTCGTGCGAACTGCGGTGCGGGTGCTGGTGATTCGGTGGCGCCAGTTCGGCAGGTCGCCGCCGGTGTTCGGGGAGATTTGAACGCTGCCCCGGCCGTCCGCGATAGCGCCGACGGTCGCGGTCTTCCCACACACCCATGTGTAAACTTCTACACATGGCCACCAACCTCGCGATCGACCCCGACCTCCTCGATCGAGCGCTGCGCGTCGGGGGGGAACGGACCAAGAAGGCCACCGTGACGACCGCGCTGAGGGAGTACATCGCCCGCCGGGAGCAGGCGGGCCTTCTCGAGTTGCTGGGGACCGTGGAGTGGGACGTCGACTATGACTACAAGGCGGAACGGGGCCGCGGGTGACGCTGCTCGTCGATACGAGCGTGTGGTCACTGGCTCTGCGTCGTGATCGGCCGTCGGACCTTCCGGAGCTGCGTCGACTCTCCCGGGCCCTGGCCGGCCGCGAGCTTGTCGCCACGACTGGTGTGGTGCTCCAGGAGATCCTTCAGGGAGCCGTGACGCCGGCATCGAAGGAGGTGATCACCGAGCGCTTCACCGCGCTCGAGTTGCTCATGCCCGATCGCGATGACCACGTGGCCGCGGCCGAGGTGAGGAACGCGTGCCGGCGCCGCGGTGTGCAACTCGGCACTGTCGATGCATTGATCGCTCAGCTGGCAATTCGCCACGACGCCACCCTCTTGACGACGGATCGGGACTTCGTTCATGCCGCCGAATGGGTTCCCTTGCGTCTGGGATGAGCGGATGGACTCGATCGGTCCCACCTCGTCCAGGTCCGTCCGACGCACGGACATGCGGATACGAGCGCATCGACGTGCTAATCTCGTCGCATGCGTACGACCGTCGAGCTCGACGCGGACACAGCCCAAGCGGTCCAGCAGCTGCGTCGGGAGCAGGGACGGGGCGTCAGCGAAGCGGTCAACGAGCTCATCCGCCGCGGCCTGATGGCCAAGGCCGACGTTGCGCCGTATCGGCCGCGGACGGCACCCCTCGGCATCCGCATCGATGTCTCCAACGTCGCGGAAGCCCTCGAGGTCCTCGAGGGGCCGGACTCGCGCTGATGCTGGTCGACGCCAACATCTTGTTGTATGCCGTGGACGACACGAGCCCCGTCCACGTCCCGGCCCGCGACTGGCTGACCGCCGCGCTCAACGGGCCCAAGCGGATCGCCATCCCGTGGCAGTCGTTGTGGGCCTTCCTGCGGATCGTCACCAACCCGCGCGCCCTCGCGGCCCCGCTCACGCCGGACGAAGCGTGGACGTGGGTGCGCGATTGGCTGGACGCGCCGGCCTCCTGGCAGCCCGAGCCGGGCCGTGGGCATGGCGAGATCCTCCGGGGGCTCCTCGTGGAGAAGGATCTGCGCGCGGGCCTCGTCGCGGATGCGGTGCTGGCTGCCTTGTGCATCGAGCACGGCCTGACGATCGTCAGCGCGGACAGTGACTTCGCGCGCTTCCCCGAGATCGGGTGGATCAATCCGGTCGCCCGCTGACCGGCGTCGCACCGAGGATCGACGCGAGAGAAGAGGCATCGGATGTCCAAGGTGAATCTCGGCAAGAGGTAGCCCGCCGCGTATCAGCGGCTGGCTAGCCGTCGTGATGAATGCGTGGAACCGGGTGGCCATCCTCAGCGGGTACCCGTCGGGCCCTGGCTCGCCGACAACCGCGCCGCCCGAGTCGCCGGCCATCGGCCCCGATCGCCCGGTGCCGTTTGCTTGACTTGCCCGTATGCCGTCCCCACCCACCGCGCGCACCTCACTCGCGCTCGCCGCGCTCTCGCTCGTTGCGGGAGGGGTCGTCGTGGCCTGCGTGCTCGTGCTCGATGTGGCGCCGCCCTGGTGGGGACGTGCCCGGGGCGTGCTGGTCGGCGTCGTCGCGGTGGGGATCCTCGGGCTGATGGCTTTCGCGCTGACCGCACGCGCGCCGCGCACGCCGCCCTCGGGCATCCGGCTCGCTCCGCGGCAGTGGCTCATCGGCCTCACCACCTTGGTCATCCTCGGCTGCGGCGTCGCCATGGGCCTGATCGGGCAGGACGTCGTCCCTGCGCTCACGCTCCCGTCCGCCCCCGAGCGCGCGAGCGCCATCCGCACGTACCGCCCCTGCGTCGCCCGCGGCTGCCCCACCAACGTCGTCTTCGACGCGGCCGGCACGCGCGTCGACACCGCGTACGCCGGGGGCCTCTTCGCCATGCCCGTCGGCGGTGCGGGCGTGACCTTCGCCTACGACCCCGCCGCGCCCACCCACACGATGCCCGACCGCGACTTCCGCTTCGGTCGCGGCAGCGGATTGGCGTATGCCGTGGCCGCCCTCGCCGTCCTCCTCGCCTGGTCCGTGGGCGTGGTGGTCAACTCGCGGGTGCGCACCCGCCGCGGCCTTGCCGCCCTGGCGGGTGCGGAGATCGCCGACGCGGGCATGCCGGGCACCACCCCCCGCGCGATCACCTTTGCCTCCGGCGCTCGCTACCCGTTCATGGACACGCCCGAACTTGACGCCGCCATTCGCCGCCGATCGGCCGGGCGCGATCTGGACGTATGACGGCGCCGGCCGCCTCAGCGCCCTGCCGGAAACGTCAGGTATTGCTTGGGCACCGCCTCGGTGAGCCAGACGCCGTTGTCGCTGACGACGAACTCGTGACCCTCGGCCGCCATGGCGGCCGCGTCGACCCGGATGATGACCGGCCGGCCCCGGCGGGCGCCGACGACGTGAGCGGTCGCCTCGTCGGCTGACAGGTGAACGTGGTTGCGGCGCATCGGGATCAGGCCGTGCTCGCGGATGCCGGGCAGCGCCGCGGCCACGGTCCCGTGGAAGAGCACGTCCGGCGGGGTGGTCGCCCGCAGGCCGAGGTCGACGTCGATGGTGTGGCCCTGGCTGGCGCGGATGCGCGTGCCGGTGGGGTCGACGGCATACCGGCGCTTGTTGTTGCGCTCGACGACCTCGTCCAGGTCCGCCCGGCTGACCCGCGTCCCGGAGGCGTTGAGCGCGGCCAGGAGGGCGTCGATCTCGACCCAGCCGCCCGCGTCGAGGGTCAGGCCGATCCGCTCGGGTTGGTGGCGCAGCAGGCGCGAGAGCCGTTTCGAGAGGCGCACCACCTGCTGCTCGTCCATCGCTCGCCCCTTCCGTCCGCGGCCGCCCCACGATAGGGGCGTGCGCCGGCCCGCGGCGACCGGTTTTCCGCGCGCGCGCAGGGCTCTTTCGGCCGGGCTGCGGGCACTCGTCAGGGCCAAACCCCACGCGCCGGTCACCCGGCGCGGAACCGGTCGTAGCGCCACGACAGCAACGCGGAGTCGGGTCGCTCGTTCGCTCGGGGAACCATGCGCAGCGGCTGGCCGTGGAGGGCCTTCAGCCCGTGCTCCAGCAGCGGCCCGTCGGTCTCGTCCAGGATGTCGGCCCGGATCTGCACGACCAGATCCGGACGCAGGCCGAGGATGCCCGCGTCATACGCCGCGTGATGGATCTTGCACAGTGACAGTCCATTTCGCACCGACGCGATGCCGAGCTCGTGTCGGTCCTCGACGATATGGGCGGCGTCGAGCAGCTCCTGGTGGCCCAGGTTGCAGACGGCACACCGGCCCTTGTAGGCCCGCATGACCAGGCTGCGGAACACCGGCTGGTGCAGCCGCCGCACGGTCTCGCCGCGCACCCAGCGCCGCATCACCTCCTCGATCGGTGAGTCGCTCGGGCGCAGGTGCTGCAGCCCGTCGGTCGCGACGACGAACTGCTGGCCGGCCGGCTCCTCGCCGATCAGATAGATCGGGTAGATCGCCTGGTAGAGGGCGGTGCCGACCCCCCAGAACCAGATCAACGGCATACCGTCGGACATGGCTCGGCGAAGCGCGCGGTTCTCGGCATGGTCGGGGTCGCCGCCGCGCCACTTGTAGCGGATGAGGCCGTCCGGACCCAGCTCGTCGTCATACGGCCGGTCCGC
>JBDIAJ010000197.1:0-5860 GCA_039812345.1 Nostocoides sp.
ACACTCAGGGATCACCACGTGTCCCGGTCGGCAGTTCGGCCCGCCCGCGAACCCACTCAAAGGCTAAATGTCGGCGGGCTGGTCTAGCGTCGAGGCACCGGAAATCAGAGAAGCAGACGGAGAGAGGATCAGGAATGAGCAGGTTCACGGACCGGGCCAAGACGGCCCTCCTGGTGGTCGACGTCCAGGAGGATGTGGTGGGGGCCGCGCACGCGCGAGATGCGGTCGTCGAGACCATCGGCCGACTCGTCGACCGAGCCCGCGAAGGCGGCACGCCCGTCGTCTGGGTGCAGCACTCGGACGACGGGATGCCGCGTGATTCACCGGGCTGGGCGATCGTCGGCGAACTCGCTCCCGACGCTGGGGAGCCGTTGGTGCACAAGCGATTCGGCGACTCCTTCGAGGAGACCGAGCTCGGTGACGTCCTCGCCGGCCTCGGCGTCGGCCGCCTCGTCGTCGTCGGCGCGCAGACGGATGCGTGCATCCGATCGACCCTGCACGGGGCGCTGACCCGTGGCTACGACACGGTCCTGGTCAGCGACGCCCACACGACCGAGGACCTGCGTGAGTGGGGGTCGCCGATCGGGCCGGAGGAGGCCATCGCCTACACCAACCTCTATTGGTCGTTCTCCCGGGTGGCCGACGCCACGGGCGGGGTCGCGACGGCGCAGGAGGTGGACCTGGGCGCGACCGCCTGAGCCGGGCGGGTTGGCCGGTCGCCCGGCTGGCTTACGGGCCGGCCCGGTCAGGCGTCGGCGATGCCGGGTGCCTCGGCGCCGATCGTGGTGCTGTCGCCATGGCCGGTGAGGACGACCGTCTCCGGAGGCAGGGTCAGCAACCGGTTCCGGATCGAGGCGAGGATGGTCGGGTGATCGCTGAAGGAGCGGCCCGTCGCGCCGGGCCCACCCTGGAAGAGCGTGTCGCCGGTGAGGACGAGGCCGAGGGGCTCGGCATACAGGCAGATCGCGCCGGGCGCGTGCCCGGGCGTATGCCGCACCTCGAGATCCACATCCCCGATCCCGATCCGCTGTCCATCGGCGAGATCGGCGTCGGGAGCCTGATCGGGCCAGGTCTGGTCCCACAGCGCCCGGTCGGCGGGATGGAGGTGGATCGGTGCGCCCGTCGCCACGCGCACGGCCGGAGCCGCGTCGATGTGATCGTTGTGGGCGTGTGTGGACACGATGGCGCGCAGCCGCCTCCCTCCGGCGGCTGCGACGATGGCGTCGGCATCATGGGCGGCGTCGATGACGACACACTCCTCGTCGGTGCCGACGATCCAGACGTTGTTGTCGACCTCCCACTCGCCGCCGTCGAGCCGGAAGACTCCCGAGGTGACCAGCCGTTCGACCCGGACACCACCTGGCGTGGGCCCGGCGACGACCTCGAGCGCGGGCACCGCGTCGCTCACAGCTCGACCACCGAGCGCAGCACCTCGCCGCGGTGCATCTTCTCGAAGGCCGCCTCGATGTCGCCGAGGCCGATCCGCTCGGAGACGAACTGCTCCAGCGGGAAGCGCCCCTGCTGATAGAGCGAGACGAGCGTGGGGAAGTCCCGGGTCGGGAGGCAGTCGCCATACCAACTGCTCTTGAGCGACCCGCCGCGGCCGAAGATCTCGATGAGCGGGAGCTCGAGCCTCAGGTCCGGGGTCGGCACGCCGACGAGGACGACGGTGCCGGCGAGGTCTCGGGCGAAGAAGGCCTGCTGGTAGGTCTCCGGGCGACCGACCGCCTCGACGACGACGTCGGCGCCGAAGGACCCGGTCAGCTCCCGGATCTTGGCGACGGCGTCCTCCTCGCGGGAGTTGATCGTGTGGGTGGCGCCGAACTGCTTGGCCCACTCCAGTTTCCGGTCGTCGACGTCGACCGCGATGATCGTCGTCGCGCCGACCACGCGAGCGCCGGCGATGGCCGCGTTGCCGACACCACCGCATCCGATGACCGCGATCGAGTCGCCGAGTCGGACCCCGCCGGTGTTGACGGCCGCGCCGAAGCCGGCCATCACCCCGCAGCCGAGCAGGCCGACGACGGCCGGGTCGGAGGTGGCGACCTTGGTGCACTGGCCCGCGGCGACCAGCGTCTTCTCGACGAAGGCGCCGATGCCCAGCGCGGGCGAGAGCACGGTGCCGTCGGTCAGGGTCATCTTCTGGGTCGCGTTGTGGGTGTTGAAGCAGTACTGCGGCTTGCCTTTGTGGCAGGCCCGGCACTGCCCGCACACGGCCCGCCAGTTGAGGATGACGAAGTCGCCGGGGGCAACCTCGGTGACCCCCGGCCCGACCGCCTCGACGATGCCGGCGGCCTCGTGCCCGAGGAGGAAGGGGAAGTCGTCGTTGATCCCGCCCTCGCGGTAGTGCAGGTCGGTGTGGCACACGCCGCAGGCCTGGATGTCGACGACCGCCTCACCGGGGCCGGGATCGGGGACGACGACGTCGACCAGTTCGACGGGCGCGCCCTTGGCGCGGGCGATGACTCCCTTGACCGTCTGCGGCATGGCTCTCCTCGGCGAGGTGGGGGCGCCTGCCCGTGCGGCAGGGGGCGCGGCGCACGGGCAGGCGGGCTCGGTACGGCGTCAGCCTCGCCTGACGGGCTCGCGCGCGCAAGGGTCAGCCGCCACTCCTGGCTCGATCATGTTGTCGCACAACAGTTCCACGCCTTTCCCCAGGGGAAAGAGGACGAGCTAGGATGCAGTGGTGCCGCACCCCTTGTTCGACCCGGTCATCCACGAGCCGACCCGCCTGCAGGTGTGCGGCCTGCTCGTGGCCGAACCCGAGGTGGAGTTCGGGGCGTTGCGCGACGAACTCGGCGTCGCCGACTCGGCCCTGAGCAAGCACCTGTCGGCCCTGAGGTCCGCCGGCTACGTCACGGTCGAGCGCCGCTTCGGCGCCGGTCACGGGCGGGCGTATGCCGCGCTGACCGACTCCGGACGGCACGCCTTCTGCGGGCACATCGCCGAGTTGCAGCGATTGGCTCGGGTCGCCTCGTCCGGCGGGCGCCGCCGGGGCCGACGTGAGGTCACCCGGTGACGATCATCGCGGCGGCGGACGGCTCGGCTCTCGGCAATCCCGGACCGTCCGGATGGGGCTGGTTCGTCGACGAGGGCACCTGGGCCAGTGGCGGCTGGCCCCACGGAACCAACAACATCGGCGAACTGACCGCGGTGCTGGACCTCCTGCGCCAGTCCGCCGGCATCGGCGAGGACCTGCTCGTCTACTGCGACTCCACCTATGTCATCAACTCGATCACGAAGTGGATGCCCGGGTGGAAGCGCCGCGGCTGGGTCAAGGCCGACGGCAAGCCGGTGCAGAATCTCGAGCTGATGAAGGCCCTCGACGAAGCCATGACGGGCCGCCGGGTGCGCTTCGCCTGGGTCAAGGGGCACTCGGGACACGATCTCAACGAGGCGGCCGACCGGCTCGCCAACGCCGCAGCCCTGGCCTGCAAGGAGGGGCGGACCCCCGACCCGGGCCCGGGCTTCGGCGGGCCCGGCACGGCGCCGGCGGCCCTGCCCACGGTGCGCGACGAGCCCCTCCCCAAGGCGCGCGACCAGCCCTTCCCCGAGATGCGCGGCGAGAGCGCCGAGGCGCAGGTGATCGACGGCGAGCGCGCCCTGCTGACCGACGCGGTGCGCGCCAACCCCCTGGCGATCGGCGCGCTGCTGCACCCGCGATGGCGCGAGATCGGCGCCTCCGGCCGGATCTGGGAGCGCACCGACGCGCTGGCGATGGGTCCGCTGCCCGGCCCCATCGGACTCGATGTCATCTCCCTGGAGCGCGTCAGTGACGACTTGATCCTGCTGCTCTGGCGCAGCACCGGCGACCCCGGGTCCCAGCTGCGTAGTTCCCTGTGGCAGCGCACATCAACCGGCTGGCAGCAGCGCTTCCATCAGGGCACTCCGGAACCCGACGCGTGACCGGACCGGGCACCGACCCCACCCGTGGCTCCCTACCGGGGAGTCCTGGGCGGATCCCCGGCGCCCAGGTGGGCGACTGCCGCCTGGGCGCCGGTCAGGTGCGCGCCGACGTGAGCCACGACGATGAGCGCGGCGAGCCCGAGGGCCCAGCCGAGATGGTCCGCCGCCACGAGCAGAGCGACGGCGCCACCGAACACCACGACCTTGGTGCCCAACTTCGCGGCCGTCGGAGCGACGGCCTTCGGCGCCGCCAGCCGCCCCCAGGCTCCGACCGCGAGCGCCACGGCGAGGGCGGCCGCGATCGCACCGGCATACCCCCCGCCGGTCAACTGGAACACCGTCGCCCCGATCGCACCGACCGCCGCGAGCTCCACAAGAAACAGCAACGCCAGCAAAAGGATCCCCACGTCGAGCAATTATGGACTTGACCCTCACGCCGCGTCAGGCCACAGGCTGGCTGCCATGACCACGACGCAGGAGTTGACCGTCGGCCAGGTGGCCGACCGGTTCGGCGTGACGGTGCGCACCCTGCACCATTACGACGAGATCGGGCTGCTCACCCCCGGTGAGCGGACCTGGTCCGGCTACCGGCTCTACACCGCGGCGGACCTGGAGCGGCTGGCGAGGATCGTTCTCTACCGGCGGCTCGGGTTCGGCCTGGAGGAGATCGCCGCATTGCTCGACGGCGGACCCGATGTCGCCGAGCACCTGCGTCGCCAGCGCGCGACGGTCATCACCCGAATCGACGAGCTGCGCGCGCTCGTCACCGCACTCGATCATGCATTGGAGGCAGCCATGGGCAACCGGCCCGCGACCACCGGGGAACTGAAGGAGATGTTCGGCGACGGCTTCGACGAGACGTATGCCGCCGAGGCGCAGGAGCGCTGGGGCGACACACCCGCCTGGAGCCAGTCGCGGGCCCGCACCGCGGCATACGGCACGGAGGACTGGGCCGCCGTCAAGGCGGAGATGGACGCGGTGAACGCGGCCTTCGTCGCCGCGCTGACCGCCGGCGAGCCCGCCACCGGCGAGGCGGCGATGGACGCGGCCGAGGCGCACCGGCGGCACATCAACGACCGCTTCTACGACGTCTCGTATGCCATCCACCGCGGGCTCGCCGACATGTATGTCGCCGACCCCCGGTTCACCGCGACGTATGAGGAGTTGGCCCCTGGCCTGGCGGCCTACGTCCACGACGCGATCCACGCGAACGCCGACCGGCACGCGTAGGCACCACGACGGGCTGTATCGGCGGGGCGAGCTGGGGCAGACTCCCGTCATGGCGTATGCCGAGCGCGACGACCCGATCCCGGGGGCGATCCGGTGGCGCAGCGATTCGGGGGGCGGACTCGTCCTCCCGGATGGCTGCATGGACCTGATCCTCCTCGGCGACCGGGTCGTCGTCGCCGGCCCCGACACCCGAGCCCACCGCACCGACGCCGACCTCGGGCCGGCCGTCGGGTTGCGGCTGCCGCCGGGATACCTCCCGCTCGTGCTTCCGGTCCCGGCGGACGAGGTGCCGGACCGCTGCGTGCCCCTGGCCGACCTCGCCGGCGCCCGGGTCGCGCAGATCCTCGGCCGGGACGCCCACCACCGCGGCGCCGACGCCCTGTCCGCCTTCGTCGGCGCCCGGCTGGGCCTGGAGCAGGAGCGAGCGCTGGCCCGCACCCGGCATACGGTCGCCCGGATCGTCGCCGGTCACGCCGTCGCCGACATCGCCCGGGACCTGGCCCACAGCGAGCGCCAGTTCCGCCGCAACTGCCTGCGGCAGTTCGGTTATGGCCCGGCGACGCTGCGCCGGATCCTGCGGGTGGACCGAGCCCTGGCCCACCACCGCCTGGGTATGCCGCTCGCCGCCGCCGCGACCGCCGCCGGCTTCAGCGACCAGGCCCACTTCACCCGGGTGTGCGCCGACCTGACCGGCCGGCCACCCGGCGCCCTCGTCCGCTCGTCG
>JBDIAJ010000198.1:0-5697 GCA_039812345.1 Nostocoides sp.
GGCGCCGCGGCGCCGCCGGATCAACGGGACGGCGACGAGGGCGGCGCAGCCGAGAACGGTGAGTCCGGAGACCCATGCCGCGATCGTCGCGGGTCGCTGCGGGGCGAACCGCACGTGGACCGTATGCCGACCGGGCCGGTCGAGGATCCACCCGACCGACCAGCCGTCGATCACCACCGGCGCGCCGAGCGATCGCCCGTCGGCCTCGGCGACCCACCGGGGGTCGTAGCCCTCGCCGATCCGCAGCGCGACCGGGGTCGACCCGACATCGAGGGTGAGGCGTCGGTCGGTGGTGGTCCCCGTCGCGGTGACGACCCGGGGCGAGTCCGCCGGGATCGGATCGAGTCCCCGCTGGTCACGCAGGGCGAGGGTATCGAGTTGGTAGCCGAGGACCGACCGGATTCTGTGGGTGCTGCCGCCGGCCAGGGTCAGGGCGGAGCAGCCCTCCCACGCGGTCCCGGGGGAGTCGTGTCCGGCGAGCCGGATCGGCAGGCTGGGACGCATCCGGAGCGGGAGTCCGTTGACTTCGGCGACGGTCACGCACGGCCGGTCCTTCGCCACGGCCGGCCGCAGCCCGGTGTCGATGGTGACGACCTGCGGCGGCGACCCGCTGCCGGACTCGTGGGTGAAGACCACGCGGACGGTCCGACCGCGCACCGGCTTGCGCAGCCGGATCTCGGTCGGGCCCGCCGTCAGCCGCGCCCGGGCGACGATGCGCCCGTCGACCTCGACGCTGACCCGGTCGGCGATCCGTCCGTCGTCGACCCCGGGATCGGGGACCCGCCGCTGGGTGATCGAGACCCGTGCGATCCGCCGCTCGGGTCCGCGGATCTCCCACCAGTTCCCGACGACGCCCGCGGGCACCCAGCCGGTCCGGTCGTTCCCGTCGACGGCCATGAACGCCCGCAGGTCCGGGTTGCCCAGCAGGACCGAGCTCGCGCGCACCCGCACGGACGGGTCGACGCCGGCCAGCGCGTCATACGTCTCCAGGGAGGTGGACGGGACGCGGACGGTCGCCGATGTCGTGAAGGTGCGCGTGTCCGGGAGGGTGAGATCGCGATCGAGGCTGGTCTCGGAGTCGTCCTGGGCGCCGGCGCCGTTGCGGACCCGCGTGAGGAGGACATCGAGCGGTATGCCGTCGACCCGCGCCTTCGCGGCGGGGGAGAGCGCGGCATACGCCGTCGTGAAGGACTGCGGAAGGCGGCCGATGCGGACGACCTTGGGTCCGGGCAGGCCGAGTTCGGCGATCCCGACGAGGGAGTAGCCGTCCCCGCGGATCGAGTCCACCCGTAGGTGGACCGCGTCCGCCGTGACCCCGCCGAAGTCGACGCTCGCCAGGCCGGTGTCGGGCAGGGTGACCGCGCGGCTGACCCCGCCGGCGGTCAGCGTGACCCGGTCGAGGTGGACCGGGCCGAGCGCGGTGGGCCGGATCGTCACCATGCCGAGGGTCTGCGGCTGGGTGAACCGCACGTCGAGGGTGACCCCCGGTGCCCGCCGGAAGTCGCCGAACAGCCAGGCCGTGGACGGGTCGCCGTCGAGGGCGTTGTCGGCGGTGCCGTACGGCGTCTCGTAGAACGCCCCGCCGGTCTGGCTCGCCGTCACGGAGGGGCCCTCGCGGACGAGAACGGTCTGGTCGGTGGGGCCGCCGAGGGACCGGGTCGCGGTCGGGATCGCGTCGGCGGGCAGCAGCGGGCCGAAGCCCGCGGTTAGCCGGTTGGGGATGACGCTCTGGCGGCGGTTGGTGTCGGTGAGGACGAGCCGGGCGGCCCCGGACATGAGCTCGCCGACCGCGTCGGGGGCCGGCGTCCCCGCCCCGCCGGCCCCCGCCGTGAGGTCGGCGGCGAACCGGACGACCGGTGAACCCGGCAGGAGGCCGGAGCGGGCGAGCGCGTCATACGCCCAGCCGTCGCCGGCGACGACGACATTCCCGGTGAGCGGCCGGGCGGAGACGGTCGAGAGGTGATCGCGGACGGCGTACTGCTGGACCGGGGGCAGGAGGCTCTCGTAGCCGATCGGCGGGGCCTTGCCGATGACGTTCTGCCCGGGCGCGCCGAAGTTCGCGACGCCACGCAGCCCGGGGTCGGCGCCGGCCTCGGCGCTCGTCGTCGCCGGCCTGGGGCCGGCGACATCCTCCCAGGAGACGTCGTGGCGCAGCAGGAGGTCGCCGGCACCGAGGTAGCGCGCCAGCGTCGAGATCGTGTCCGGGCCGGCGGTCCCGGTGGCGACGAGGTCGCCGAGCGCGGCGAGGAGGTTCCCTCCGGGAGCCGAGGTGTTGGGTGTCGTCTCGGGGATGATCGCCTCTCGCCGCAGCAGCGAGTTCGTCACGTCGTCGGGTCGTTCGTCGGTCCAGCGGTACGTCGGGCGGGTCTGCGCGGGGAGGAGGAGGACCCGCGAGTCGTGCAGGTCTGCGTCCACGGATGCGGCGGCCTGGCGCCAGTAGGTCGGGACGTCGATCGGCGAGGTGTAGAGGTTCCCGGCGAGAGCCGGCTGGACCCATCCGGCGGCGAGCGCGGCCAGCGCCGCGGGGAGGGCCCAGCGGCGGGTGGGGATCGGCATACGGACGGAGCGGGCGCGGCGCCACCAGATCGGGACGGCGTGGCCGAGCGCGAGGGTGTAGCCGAGGGTGAGCACGGCGCCGGCCTTGTTGGTCGTCCGGAAGGCGAGCAGCGGCGCGATCGTGTCGAAGAGCCGCGCGACGACGACGGCGATCGGGGTGGGGCCGGCGGCGGCATACAGGCCGACCATGGCGACCGCGCCGGTCCCGATCAGGAGGGCGGACGTGCGCCGCAGGACGGGACCGGCGACGACGAGGGCGAGGACGGCGACGACCGGCCAGAGCATCGAGGCGACGACGATGACCGAATTCGTCTCGTATGGCGCGTACTGCGGCACCCAGGGCCCGTCCGGTCCGGTGCCGTAGAGCGTCCAGATGCCGAGGCCGCGCAGGACCTCGGTCAACGCGGAGACGCGGGCGATTCCGTCGACCGTCTCGGAGCCGGCGACGATCTGCTGACCGGTCGCCGCGGCGGTGAGGGAGGGCAGGAGCCAGTAGAGCGACACGCCGGCGACGAACAGGGCGCACTTGGCGAGGACGACACCGATCCGGGCCCAGGCGAGCCCCGCCGCGCGGCCGACGACGAGGGCGATCGGGGGGACCGCGAGGAGCTGGAAGATCGGGATCACCGCGACGTTCATGCCGCTCTGGGCGAAGAATGCGAGTGCCGCGGCGGCGGGCCAGCACCAGGAGGTGGGGTCGCGCAGCGCCCCGACCAGGGCGTAGGCCATCCACGGGAGGAGGGCGTAGGGGAGCAGGACCGCGAGGGTGCTGCCGCCGACGACGGCATACGGGTTGGCGACATAGCAGACGGCGGTCGCGAGGCCGGTCCAGGCCGACGCGGTCTGAGACGGTGTGGCCGGGGAGAGGGCGCGGCCGAGGCGGGCCGCCCCCGTGGCCGCGATCAGCCACAGGGCGAGGTGGGAGAGAAGGAAGATCGCCTTGGCCGAGAAGCCGAGCAGATCGAGCGGCGCGAGGGCGAGGACGACCGGGGCGAGGCCGACGTTGAAGTTCGGCGAGCCGAGATAGGGCGTGGCGGTCCAGGACGAGAGGTAGTGCCCGACCATCGCGGCCGGGGCCTCGTAGATCTCCGGCTTGATGTCGGTGTAGGTGTGCGTCCAGCCGTTGCCGACGACGACGATCGTCAGGAGGAGGACGAGCCCGGCCACCGTGAGTCGGTGAGGCGTCAGGACGCGGCGCATCGGTCGACTCCGGGTGGGGCGGTGGGCTTGGTGCGGTGGGCTTGGTGTTGCCGGGACAGTTGGCTACCGTTGGGTAGCGAAAGCTACCGTTGGGTAGGGAGATACTAACCGGCCGCACGCCGCAGCCGGAATGTCAGAAGGGGATCCGGGAATAGGGGTCGCGCGCCGGGCTTCCGAGGCCTGGTGGGCCGTGTCCAGTTCGTGGGCCGCGCGTCGATGCCCGACCAGCCGCGGTCCGGGGTTCGTTGGTCAGGTCCTTGGTGTCGAACAGGGCCCAGGCGTCGTCGCGGCCGCGGCCTGCATCTCGGTCGCGATCTTGGCCAGGACGTTCCTGGTTCGGCGGACAGACACCTGTGCCGCAACGCCGTCGGGAAGGTCAGGGCGGTCGGGGCGGTCCGTGCGGCGGCGCCGTCGGACATCACCCGCACCGGGCTGGAGAGGCCACTGTCGCGCAGGGTCGGCCCGAGCGTAGGTGCACTCACCCGACCCATCGCCAGGTCACGAACATCGGGGTACCGTCGGTGGCAATCGGAGGCGACCAGCACCGGCTCGGCCGGGGAGCCGGGGTGCATCCGGAAGAACGAGGTATCCGGCACACGTGGTCAACCGTGAGCCCGTCTGAGCGCCGCTGCGCATAGTCGGCCTTGATCGCCTGGCACACCGCGCTGATGGCGGCCTTGGCGATCAGCGCCGGATCCCCGAGCGCCTCGGACCTTGTCGCCTCGACGTCCCGCACCGAACCGGCCCGAGGGTGGTTTCTTCACCGTCAACCGGCGGAACCACTGCGAGACCCTGGCTGGGGCCGGGGACGTGGCGGTGCGTCGGCAGCGTCCAGGCCCAGGAACCGCGCACCCCGACTCCATGGCCGCCAGACGCGACCCGCGGCCGATTCCGAGGGTGGACCGACGGAGCATGCCACGGTCGTCTCAGGTCCCCGTTATGCTGGAACAGGAAGCATTCCGGCCGGGACAAAGATGATGAGCCTTCTACCTTCCCCACAAACCGCGAAATCTCGACCCCCCCGACACATCGACCGCGCATTGGCCCCAGTGTGCGCCCGGCGCCAGAATTCTATTTCATGTGTCGCGTCGGGGCTGAGTTGTACGTGTCGAACATATGGAGAACAAGGGTGGAATACTTTGGCCGATCTACGGCGGCCGCCTCCCAATAGCCGATGTTCCACGGCGCCTTCTCGCGTTCACGCGTATGTCCATTCATCCAGTCGCCTGAGCCACTTGTGACGGAGGAATATGTCATCGACGTCTTATACGGATCGGCGTGAGTCGGTAAGGATCCGTAACCGGTGGAAATTGTCATATGAGTGTAACTGGCACCGCCGTCGGTGCTATACATGTAGATATCGCCAAGAGAAGCTGAGGTGTATGCGCTGGCCGGGGATGTCTGATAGTACGTGGCTCTGTTGAGACGTGTCGGACTTCGCATGACAAAGTCAAGGAGATCGACGTTGACCCACGAGGTGGTGAAGTTTGTCTTAGATACAAAGTCCCAGATTCCCGGATTCTTTCGCTGGCCGCCGGCAAAGAGAGACTGCGACGCGAAGTTGGCGCAGTAATTTCCTGAATAGGAATTGTAGGCGCTGTTGCGCACCACTACTCCGTCTGCGGAGTAGGCGTAGGCATAGTCGCGAGCGGCCGATCGGTATAAGTGTACGCAGCCCAGGCGGGAGACGACATCGCCAACCCCATTGTGAAGCCAAGAATTCCAGCACTCCCCGCGCAAACTGCATCCCGAACCAACTTCACCTCGATACCCCCTCTGGGAGGTCGACCTTCACCAGCTCGGCAAGCCGCCATCCGTCATAATTTTCAACACTATCACCATGGACCAGGCTGATCTGCCATTGCACTGAGGTTTATTCAGGCGGCTGGAAATGTGATACAAACGCGACATTCTGACCGGAGCGCCTAACAAAGCGACAGC
>JBDIAJ010000199.1:0-5658 GCA_039812345.1 Nostocoides sp.
GGCCGGTGACCTCGGCCAGGAGATCGACCATCGCGTGCAGACACGCCACCTGCCCCGCCCCCGTCAACCCCGCCCCGGCAGTATCGGGGGTGGTGGCGCACGGTGGGGTGGGGGCTTCCGGGTCGCCGTCCGCGCCAGGTATGGCCGACCCAGTCGTGCCACCACTGCTCGCGGCCGTGCCACCACTGCTCGCGGTGCCCGGGTCGCTGCCCGGACCGGTGACGTCGAAGGCCGCGGTCGCGTTCTCCGGTACCGCCACCACGGGACCGGCCTGACCGGCGGGCAGGCTCGTCCCCACGGCCTCGTGGTCCTCCCGGGACCACCACACGGTCGGGTCGACCTCCTCCCCGGGATCGGTGAACGACTCACCCGAGGCCAGCACCTCGGTCAGGAACGCCTCATCCTCCCGCCGCATCTGCTCGACTTCCGCAGCGGTGAACAACGACTCCCAATCCCCCGGGCAGCCACACCCGCACGGACCGGCCGGGTGGACCGGCGGGTCGAGAGTGTCGGGCAGGAACGTCGTCATACGGTAAATAATACACCAGTTCCCAGCCATTGACAATGTTAACCGTGATTATCTTTCGATCACGTGCATCAGCGTGTGCGTCCCGAGGGGCGTCCTGGGCGGGTAGGCCGCCGAGAGCCCGGTGGTGCCGCCGTTGGACTCACTGGTCATCGGAGGTGCGCCGATCCCGCCCGGGCAAAGGACTGGCACGTCCGAGCGCGCCACCCCGCGCGCCAGTGGATAACCGGCCACGCCCACGCAGAGCGTGAGACCCAGACGGAGAAGGAGGCGGGGAACGTCAGCGGCGTCGGGGGGTGAGGAGGGCGAGGGCGTCGGCGAGGCGTTGGGCGCGGCGGGCGACGACGAGGGGTATGTCGGGCGCGGACGCGAGGATGTCGGACACCTGGATCGAGATTCCGGGCCGGTCCGCGCGGGCGGGCCGCTGGTCGCGCAGGTCGGGGACGTCGGCGAGTCGGCGCGCCTCCTCGGCGAGGGCCCGGCAGCCCTCGGCCACCTCGGGCGGCAGCAGCGGCTCCGCCGCTTCCGGCCCGGCCACCTCGGGCGGTAGCAGCGGCTCCGCCGCTTCCGACCCGGCCGACGCGGGCTCCGCCGACGTCGCCACCGGCTCCACCGCCACCGCCGCCTCCTCCGACGTCGCCACCGGCTCCGCCGACGTCCGCCCCACCTCCCCACCATGCTCCGGGGTCAGGGCGGCGAGCACCGCCTGGACGAGGGCCCGGCCGGCCGAGGTGCAGACCCCGAGCACGGCGACGCGGTGCCGCCGCGCGGCGTGATCGGCGTCGAAGATCCGCGGTCGGATCAGGGTGTCGTGCCCCGCGGCCAGCTGCCGACCGGCCTCGTCGAGCGCGATCACCTCGCGATACAGCCGGGCCCGAACCTCGGGCTCCGCGGCCCGTCCGCGTTCGACCGTGCGGGCGAGATCGTCGAGGAGGCCGGCGAGCGTGGTCAGCATCGCGCGGCGGGCGAGGATCAGCGTGTCCCGGGCGTGGGCCGGGAGCACGGCATACGTCACGAGGATCCCGGCGGCGGCCCCCGTCGCCGTCTCGGCGAGCCGCACCAGAAGGACGTCCTCGCTGAACGTCCGCAGCACCTCATACAACTGCCCGAGGACCAGCGTGATGAAGCAGATCATCCACGTCGTCGACAGCGCCTGGACATAGAACGCGAGGAACACTCCCACGACCATGACCCCGGCGGAGGCGAGCGGATGGCCTCCCACCACGTGCGCCAGGGCGAGCGAGGCGAACAATCCGAGGACCGTCCCCAGGGTGCGGTCGATCGCCTTCCGGGTGGTCTCCGAGGTCGTCGAGGCACCGGTGAAGGTGACGAAGGCGGCGATCGCCGCCCAATAGGAGCGTTGCGAGGAGATCCGTTCCCCGACGGCGAGCGCGATCGCGGCCGCCGTCGCCGCCTGGATCGCCTGGCGCGTGGTGAATCGAAGACGCCCCGCCGACCACCAGTGACGCGTGTCGATCGAGCCGGTCTGGCCGGCGAGCGACTGGCTGCCGGGCAGGGTGCCACCCTGCAACTGGACGACCGGTTCATAACTCGGCTCGGCCCCGGCGCGGGCCCGCTCCATGACCGCCCCCGACGTCCACTCCTCGACGCAGGCGAGCACCAGTTCGGCCCCGATGACGAACCGCCGGACCGGGCGGACCGCCCAGTGCGCATCCGCCCGCAGCGCCGACACGCCGGCGCGGGCCTCGGCGTACTGCGACCACCCGATCTCGACGAGGGCGCGCCGGACATCGGCGACGATCGCGGCGGGAACCGGTGCGTCGAACGTCGGCCGGTCGACGAGGTCGACGATGGCACCGGCCATCTCGTCCACCCCGATCTCGAGGTCGACGATCCACTGTCGGAGGACGACCGCGGCCACCCCCTCGGGAAGTGCCCGGGCGTCGGCGAGCTGCCCATCGAAGAGCAGCGCGACCTCGCTCGTCTTGACCTGCTGCGCCCGCAGCCGCCGCCGGGCCAGGGGGCTCGCCGGCCGGTCGAGGACGTCGAGGCAGGCACTGGCCACCCCGCGCGCCTGTGCCCGCAACGCCGTCACCGTCCGGAGCAGGGTCGCCTCGGGGTTCGCCGCGAGCACGGTGACCAGGAGCAACGCCACCCAGACTGTGGAGACGAAGGCCGACACGACCATCCCCGGCAACTGCCCGATGTCGGGGTGCAGGAACCGGCAGAAGAAGTGCGCCTGCCACATGACGAACCCCGCCGTGAACCACCGCGGACCGAAGCGCCGCACCCATACCGCCACGAACGTCGCCGCGACGAACGCGACGAAGGACGCCGTCGGGTCGGCGCCGGCCAGGGTGGCGCTCGTGGTGCCGATCGCGGCGCCCACCGCGGCGAGGGCCGCGGTCGAGATGATGACGTGCCGCCGCGTGTCACGCAGGGTCGTCGCGAGGTTGAGGGCGACGATCGAGCCGATCATGACGTGCGTGCGGGCCGCCGCGCTCGGCGTATCCCGCAGGGCGGCGAAGGCGAGTTGCAGGCCCACGGTGGTCGCCAGGGCGATCACCGCCTTGATGCCGTGCCGCAGCCGGCTCAGCCCCGGGTCCGAGGCGACGAACCGGTCGCGCGCATCACGCCACCCCTGGATGACGGCCCGCTCCGCCTGCCAGCGCAGGTCGGTGAAGACGGACGGGCCGTCCGGCCCCGCCAATCGCGCGCGCAGGGCCGGGTCCGCGGCCAGCGCCCGCAGCCCCTGGACCGCCTTCCACGGATCGGCGTCGAACTGTGCCGCATCGACGAGCCGGATCGTATGCTGCGTCGCCTCGTCGATCCAGTCGCCCACCCGGCCGAGTCGGCCGCTGCGCTGGAGCACCGTCTCGGTCTCCGGGGTCAATCGCAGCAGGACGTAGTTGACCCGACGCAGGGAGCCTCGGCGCAGTGCCGAGCGCGCGAGGACGCGCTCGACCTGGTCCCACCGATAGTCGGCGAACGGCGCGTTCAGGCCGCGGGCGGTCACCAGGACACCACGCTGTGGCCGGCCGCGTAGCCGGTGCGCGCCGCCGGCACCGGCGACGAACAGCGCGAGGAAGGGCAGCAGGAGGACGACGCCGACGATCGGTCGCCACCCGCCCTGGCCGCTGAGGGCGCGCCATACGCCGAAGACCTCCGCCGCGGCGAGGCCCGCCGCCAGTGCGCCGAACAGGACTTCCATCGCCAGCGTCGGGGTCTTCAGCGGTATGCCGACCCCCCACTCCCCGTTGCGCTCCCGCCGCTCGAACGTCCCACGCGTGCGGTAGCGCCGCCCGCCCCAGCCCTGCTCGGGCGCGCCCTCGACGAGGCTCACGGATGCCACCGCCGGGCCGCCAGCTCGCGCCGGAGGATCTTGCCGTTGGCCGTCCGCGGAAGTGCGTCGACGAAGACGATCTCGCGGGGACGTTTGTAGGCGGCGAGGTGGTCCGCGGCATACGCGAGGAGGCAACGGGCATCGACGCTCTCGCGGTCCTCCGCGTCGCGGGGGACGACGAAGGCGGTGATCAGGCGCAGGCCGTCGCGCACCTCGACCTCGGTCACCGCGACCTCCCCGACGGATGGGTGTCGTCCGAGGCTCTCCTCGACCTCGAGCGGCGAGACGCGGTAGCCCATCGCCGTCATGACATCGTCGTCGCGGCCGTGGTAGCGGACATAGCCACCGTCGTCGAGGTGGATCAGGTCGCTGGTGACGAACCAGTCCCCGCGGAAGGCGGCGGCCTCCTCCTCGCCTCGCCTCCAGTAGCCGAGCATCAGCGCCGGGTCGCTGCGGTGGGCGGCCAGCACGCCGACCTCACCGTCGGCAACCGGCGTCGTCGAGTCCCCCTCGCGGGGGAGCACGGCCACCCGGCGCCCGGGCTGCGGCCGCCCCGGGCTGCCCGGCCGGGTCGGGACGGTCGGTCCCGAGGAGACGAAGGTCGACAACTCGCTCATGCCCAACGCCTCATACAGCTCCCGCCCGGTGGCCTCCCGCCACGCCCCCCACAGCGCGGGGCTCAGCGCCTCCCCGGCGACGAGGCCGTGTCGCAGCGTGGGCAGGTCGGCCGGGTCGAGCGGGGTCCGGCGCAGGAGCTGGCGATAGACGCCGGGGACCGCGGCGAAGTGCGTCGCGGCGTGCCGCTCGATGAGCACCGGCCAGACCGCGGGGTCGCGTGGCCCGTTGTAGACGACCGAACTCGCCCCGTTGACCCACGGGTCGGTCAGGCCCACCCCGAGGGTGTAGGTCCAGTTGAACGCCCCGGCGTGCAGCATGACGTCGCCGGGGCGCAGGCCGAGCCACGCGGCATACATCGGCCGGCGGCCCCACGCGGCCCGGTGTGCGTGGACGACCCCCTTGGGCCGGTCGGAGGTGCCGGAGGTGTAGACGAGGTAGGCCGGGTCGTCACGGTGGGTGTCGGCATACGGAATGCGGTATGCCGAGGCGCGCCACCGCGCGACCTCCGCCGGCCCCGCGACGATCACCCCGTCGGGAACCTCGACGGCGAGGTCGGCCGCGCAGACCAGCGCCCGGGCCTGTGAGTCGAGGAGGAGGAAGGTGACCTCGTCGGCGGTGAGCTGGGTCGAGGTCGGGATGGGCACCAGGCCCGCGGCGATCGCGCCGAAGAAGACGAGAGGGCAGTCGCTGGTGTTGTCGAGCCGGATGAGCACGTGCGACCCGGCGGTCAGCCCCAGGGAGAGCAGCCCCGCCCCGACCGACCGGACCGCGTCGTCCAACTCGGCGAAGGTCCAGCGCTCGGCCTCCTCCGGCGGCGCCTCGGCGTCGTGGACGACGACGAGCGCGGTCTCGCCGGGTCGGCGGGCAGCCGGCTCGCCGACGCAGTAGCGCGCCATCGAGAACCGCTCCGGAACCATGGCGCCAGCATTCCAGGGCGAGCCGACAACCCCGCCGCCGGTCCGACTCCGGCCAGTGAATGTGATGTCGGTCACATTCGACCCGCGTCGGGTAACGTTTTCATCACGCGAGGCGTCTGCATCGGGGTTGGAGAGATTTCAACCACCTGCCCGACCGCCCGGACCCTGACCGAAGACGACCCTGACTGACGTATGCCGAACGACACCGACACCCTGCCGCTCACCACCCCCTCCACCCCCCCCCCCCCCCCGCCCCGCGCGACCGGTTCGGTCCCGCCACCGCCCCCACCGCC
>JBDIAJ010000200.1:0-5649 GCA_039812345.1 Nostocoides sp.
AGGTCGAGGGCCTGCACCTCTTCACCTTCAACCAGGTCGCCGAGACCCAGGCCTGGCGCGATCGACTGCTCGCGGGCCGGAGTTGACCCCCGGTCAATTCCGGGCAGTTGTCTCACCAGTCATGACTCCACAGTGAGTTGACGGTGGCGCCCATCGGGGCGCGGTCCGAGAACCTTGACTTGCGTGTTTGCAGCTGCCTCCCCGCCGTAGCGCTGGTCCGGATTCGCTGTTCCCTCAGTCCGGATTCGCTGAACCAGCGAGGCTGGATTCACCGTGGCCAGTCCCGGAGAAGTAGGCCCAACACCTGCGGGGTCGAGCCCGACGGGCTGGGTGACCTCTCGACATCGTTCCGTCGCCGAGACTCAGGGCGCGAGCACCTCAAGGTCACGTTCCTCCTTCCTCAGCATCGTCCTGACTGCCATGAATAGCCTCGAGCACCAGTCGAGCGGTCTCTTCCGGCAATAGGTCCGCTGCAAGCGCATCGAGGGTCCCGGGAGGGACGCGGGAGGACAGCTCGCGAAGCGCCGTCACGTCGATGCGCATCTGCGGAACTCCCAAACCCATCCGGATCGCGAGGGCACGAATGTGCAGACTGGCCGCGCGCTCGGCGTCGCCTCGAGCGGACTCGAGTCTTCCCATCTGTGAGTAGCTGGTGGCCATGCCGGCCTGGTTGCCGAGCCGCTCGAAGATGGTCAGGGATTGCTCGTAGCGGGCCTCGGCGGTGGCGTAGTCGCCGCGGTCCTGGGCGAGGATCCCGAGCTGGCCGTAGCTGGTGGCCATGCCGGCCTGGTTGCCGAGCCGCTCCTTGATGGTGAGGGATTGCTGGTAGCGGGTCTCGGCGGTGGCGTAGTCGCCGCGGTCCTGGGCGAGGATCCCGAGCTGGTGGTAGCTGGTGGCCATGCCGGCCTGGTTGCCGAGCCGCTCCTTGATGGTGAGGGATTGCTGGTAGCGGGCCTCGGCGGTGGCGTAGTCGCCGCGGGCCTGGGCGAGGATCCCGAGCTGGTGGATCCAGGCGGGCATGCGAGGATGGTCGGCGGGCAGCACGCTCAACTGCTCAGCGATCAGGGCGGCCTCGTCATCCCACGCGCCTTGCTGGTCGAGGATCGAACAGGCAGACTCGGTCACGCTATTGGCTCCGTCGCTGTCGCCAGCGCGGAGCAGATGGTAGCGGGCCTCACGGAGGTCGTGGACGTCGGCTTCCCGGTCCTGTGGCCACGCCGCCACCCGCCATTGCCAATATCGGGCCGCTCGGATGTGGAGTTCGGTTCCGAGGGGCGCCTCGGGTGGAGGGTTGCGCCAAATGAAGTCGGCGGTCCATCGGTGGACGTAGTAGGCAGGCCCGCCCACTGCATCCAGTTCGGTCAGGAGTGAACTGCGGACCAACTCCACCAGGACAGGTTCGATCGACCCCGTGAACCGTCGGCCCGGGGATGGCGGTGTGGACAGAATGCGCATGGCCTCGTCGAACTCCGCCCGCGCGTTGGAGGTGGCGAACTGAAGTTGCTTTGTCGCGGCATCTTGACGAATATCACCCGACCCGGCGAGCCGCTCCACAGTGGCATTTGCTGCCGTCCAGTCGGGCCGCCGCTCGCTGCCTGGGTCGTCTATGCCAATCGCGAACAGCAGTCCCGCCTCGCCGACCGGTTCTCGGATGACCGCGAGCGCGGCGAGCAGGCCACGGGCCTCGGGAGAGAGGGCCGCGAGAAGATCAGGCAGGACCACGTCGTCCGCCGCGACTGTCACGGCGTCCGCGATTGCGGCATCGAGTTGCCGGTCTCGGTCGAGCCACGCCTCGGCACTGCTCTTGGATCCGAGCGTGGCGGTCAGGGCCCGCTCGAGCCGCTCCTGGACGTGCGGCATACGACCGACGCCATGGGCCAACAATGCGTCGACCGTCTCGAGGGTGCGGGGGTGACCACCGACCGCGGCCCAGACACGCTTCAAGTCTTCATCGGGCAGGTCATCCAGCGCGGGGAGACTCCAGACGAGCTTCATCGCCTCGGCATACGAGAGTGGACCGAGTTGGTGGAAAAGCAGGCGTGACTCGGCGCCCTCGGGCAGCGTGAACGGGAATCGGCTCGTGATGAGCACCGTTCCCCGGCCCGGGTCCATCGCGAACGCGGCGAGGAAGGCGGCGAGTTCGCCATCCCGGACAGCCCGTTGCGCTGTGGAGTACTCGTCAGACGCCGAGACGTCAGTGAGGTTGTCTTCGAAGTTGTCGAGGATGAGCAGGACGGCCATGTTCTCCAGAACGCTTGCCCGGAGAACGCCCAGGCGCTCTCGCCAGGGAGTGTCACCGCGTTCGAGGGATCCGACCAAGGGCAGGTACTCGTCGAGTATGCCCACGGACGCGAGAAGCTCCCTGAGTCGGCGCGAAATAGCGAGAAGGATCTGCTCGGTCCCGCAGGCGCCGGTCAGGGCGACGGGCAGGGTCTGGTTGTCGACCTCGCAGGTTCGTTGAACCAGTTCGGCCGCCAACGTCGTCTTGCCGATGCCGCCGATGCCGTGCACCACGACTCCCGCGATCCCAGCCTCGCCCCCGGACAGGATGCGTCGGAGACCGTGCTGTTCGAAGCGACGACCGACGAAGTCTCCGACCGGAAGTGCGAGCAGGGCTTGTCCGAGGGAAGCGCGTGGTCTGGGGGTCGGCGTCGGGAGAGCAGGGATCGTGTGCTTGTCATCGACGAGGTTGCGCCCGGCACTCGAGGCGAGCACCGTGACGATGGCCCACTCATCGAGGAGCGCGACGGCGGCATCTCTCGGGTCGGGGCTGCCGGCTAGGGTCATGGCCAGTTCTCGGCGGGCCCGCGACAGGGCCGCGACCGGATCGGCGTGCTGGGCGCGTGCGAGTTCGCGATACATCTGCGCGAAGATCGCCGTGGCATAGCGATCCGAGATACTCGCCTCTGTGGCGACGACCGTGGGGCAACCCGCGGCGACCAACCCCGCCGCGAACGACGGCGCAGCATCGCCACTCGTGGTGGCCACATTCGTCGAGCACGCGGCCAGTGTGACGACCGGTGGCATCTTCCCGGCCGGAATCGCCTGATCGACGAACTTCGCCGCGTCGACGAGCACCTCGCGGCCATTTTCGTCCTCGAGCGCGAGGACGCCGGGCGCGGCATGCCCCGAGATGTGCAGAATGTGGATGTCCCCTTCATCGAGCGTCGCCCTGATGGCTCCTGGGGTGGCGAACGGAATGACCCGGACCTCCGCCTGCCCGGCTCGGGCGCCCTTGACCGCGGTCAGGACGTTGCGCAGTTCCCGTTCGTAGTCGAGGAGCGCACCACCCCCGGCGATCGGGGACGCGATCGCCACGGCGATCCGAAGCGGCCCCGGGACCTGCCGCCCCCTGGCCCCTCCCGCAACGCGCCGGAACGCCGTCACCAGCGGATGCAGGGCAAGGGGACGGTCCACCCCTGCGGCGTCCGGGGAGCTGAGCGCCTCCCAAGGCAGGCGCGCCAACGCGGCCGCCTCCACCTCGATCGCGAGATGAACGGGCATCGTCACCCGCTGTGCCTCCGCGAGCACCGTGGTGAGCGCCGCCCGGACATCACCGCGGACGAAGGCGTTCTCCATGTGCCGACGCAGGTCGGTCAGTGCGGCGCTGTCCCGGCTCACGGTCGCCTCGTCACTGCCATGCCGCTCCTGATGGGGGCGCAATCCTCGAGCGCGCTCGACGTCGATGGCCAGCGAACGCAGGCGATGGGTGAATCCGTCGTGTGGCGCGGACGCGTCAATGCCGAGTTGAGGGCAGGAGAGGGACACCCGGGTCGCATCGATGCAAAACAGCACCTCGGCCGGTTCCTGGAGCTCGACGCGGCCGGACACCGGCAGGGAAGCGAGGCCGGAACTCGACCACACGAGATCGAGGTCCTCGATCCGGCTCACCCAGACCGAGTCGCGGGCCCAGCCATCGGCGGAGTTGTATCGGCCGGAGACCTGCCCCACGACCGCACCATCGGCCCGCCGAATGACGGGCGAACCCGACAAGCCCGGCAGTGCGCCGGAGCCGGCCAGGACGCCCAGCCGGGTGCCGTCCGAATGCACGGCCGCGCCCGACCACGTCGCGGCCGTTTCCCAGTACGCCAGGGCCGCGCGGGCCGGATCCTCCAAGACGGCATACCCCGCCAGCGCCAACGGTTCGCCGATCGTCACCGGATCGCTCGCTGCGACCGCCGGCACGGCGCACGGCCATGTGCCCGTCGATATCCGCAGGATCGCGAGGTCGCTCGTGGCGTCCAGACCGACAACGTGAGCGGTTGTCGGTGGAAACGCGACCCCGGGGCGCATCGGCTCGACCGTCACCGACGAGCCAGGGACCTCGGGATCTTCCGGGTCCCAGACCGCCGGAATCGTCCCAGCAGCCTCGGCGATGACATGACGCGCCGTCACGAGCAACCCCCGCGCAGCTACCCAACACGTCCCGACCGGTGCGCCGTTGCCGTCGAGGACCCGGCCGAGATAGCCCGCGGGAAGGCCGTCAGGCATGGTTGTCGGGCTCTGGTCGCTTGTAGGTCACCGTCACCGCCAAGGACGCCTCGGCGGAGGCCGCCGCGAAGATGATCGACCCCTCGGTGGAGATGCTCAGTCCGAACTCCACCGACACCTCGTCAGGGTGCGCGCCCCGCGCGGCCATCGTCTCGACCGCGTCGGCGACCTTGCCGCCCAACTCGACCATGACGTCGCGAGCCTTGTCGAAGGCATCGACGAGGCGGTCCGCCGCCGAGCCCGCGGTCTGTTGCGTTCCGGGGGTCTGCACCGCGGACACCCACACGTCCGTATCCCCGATGCGGGTGTGGACCAACTTCGTCGCCTGCGCCATGGCGTCAGTCTGGCACGCGGGCGGTCGCCTCCGCAGCCACCCCCGGCCGTCCGCCAGCAGCCCGCGAGGCCGGAATCCAGGGCGCCGTCGCGGGTGGCGACGACGGTCAACGGGAGCCGCAGCAGGCCCGCGACGCGATCGGCCTCTGCCCGCAGGTCGCTGTCGGGGTCCTGCGCCAACCAGATGACCCGGGTGAAGTGGCGGAAGTAGTCCTCGTGCAACTGCGGATAGCGGTCGAGGCCGAGTTCACGCCATACGGTCCGGTCGAAGGACTTGACCAGGAAGTCGGTGAGAAAGAACGTCCCCGGCTGCTCGGCCAGCCACCCCTCGATCCGATCCGCGCCGGCGAACAGGTCGTAGCAGTGCAGCCCCGGCAGGCGCGCGATCCCGTGCCGCTCGCAGACCGCGTCGAGGGCCCCATAGGTGCCGCAATCGGCATACCCGACAACGACTTTTTCGTATGCCGAGACCAACCCCGCAAAGCTCCAGTCTGGATTCGCTGTTCCTTGAGTCTGGATTCGCTGAACCAGCGAGTAGGGCTGCACCGTGGCCAGTCCCGAGAAGTGGGTCGCGCCTGCGGGTCGAACCCGGCGTCGCACTGTTGATCTCTCGACGGCGCTTATTTGCACTCTCGACGGCGCTTATTTGCACTCTCGACGGCGCTTATTTGCACTCTCGACGGGGTGGGGGGAGGGCGGGAGGGCTGAGACGGCGTGGGTCACGTATCTCGGGGCGACTCCATCAACACGGCGAGGGCGGATTCCAGGGCCGCGTCGCCGGTGGCGACGACGGTCAGCGGCAGCCGGAACAGGCCCGCGACCCGG
>JBDIAJ010000201.1:0-5648 GCA_039812345.1 Nostocoides sp.
CGGAAGACGAGGCGGGACTGCACGGCATACGAGACGAAGAACAGGAGGCTCTCGGTGACGACCTTGGCGAGCAGCAGCCCGGCACCGAGCCAGACGAAGAGGACGTGCATGAGCGCCCAGTTGGCGAGGAGGACGGCGAGGACGAGCGCGGCATACCGACGGCCGGAGCCGGCGTCGCTGCGTCCGAAGACGAAACGGCGGTTGGCGAGGTAATTCGCGCCGGCGCTGGTGGCCCGGGCGCCGACAACGGAGGTCACGAGGCTGCCGGTCGCCGCGAAGAGGAGAAAGAGGGCGACATAGTCGATCACCGCCGCCACCGCCGACGAGGCACCGAACCGGAGCAGCGGCGCGTACACCCTGGCCGAGTCCTGGAGTGGCCGGAAGTGCGAGGAGGCGTTCCCGTCGAGATAGACGGTGGCGATCGGGACCTCGACGATCCCGATGCCGGCGCCGCCGGCGCGCAGGAGCAGCTCGAGTTCGTATTCGAAGCGCTCGCCCGGCACCTCGGCGAGCCACTCGAGCAGCTCGGCCGGATAGCCGCGCAGGCCGGTCTGGGTGTCGGTGAGGTCCTGACCGGTTGTGAGGAAGAACAGGCGGCGGGTGATCCCGTTGCCGACCCGTGAGCGTGTCGGCACCGGGCCGGTGAACTGCCGGGCGCCGAGAACCATGGCCCGGCGCTCCCGCGCGACGCGATCCGCCACCGCGACGATGTCGGGGACGGTGTGCTGTCCGTCGGAGTCCGCGCAGACGATGTCCTCGCCGGGCCAGAGGGCCGCGGCGTTCCAGAACCCGGTCTTGAGGGCGCGACCCTTGCCCCGGTTCTGCTCGTGCCGGATGACGACCGCGCCCCCGTCCCCGGCCGCGTCGAACACCTGCCGGTATGCCGATCCCGACCCGTCGTCGACCACCAGGACGTTCAGCCACGGTGCCGTCGAGCGGATCTCCCGCACGAGGGCGACCAGTCGCTCGTCGGGCTCGTAGGACGGGATGAGGACGATCATGGCGGGCTCCAGCCGTGGGTCGGAATCGAGTGCCTCCGACCGTGACGACCCGCCCTGTGGCGCGGCTGTCCTCGGCCCGTGGCAAGCCGATGACCTGCGCGGACGGCCTCGACGGACGGTGCCCCGTCGAGTGGCCACTCGACGGGGCTGAACCGGCCACTCGACGGGGCTGAACCGGCCACTCGACGGGGAGAACGGGTGCTCAAAGGCCGGTGCGCGGCGGGACACAGCGACCGCACAGCCGTCGGCGGATCAATGGTCGTCGACACCCCGCCCTCGACCTCGGAGCCCGCCATGACTTCCGCCGCCGTCCTCGTCTATGCCGCGAACCTCGTCGCGATCCTCGTGCTCGTCTTCGGTCTCTATTTCCCCCGGCATCGGCGCCGCGACCTCGTCGCCGCCTATCTCGGGGTCAACGTCGCGGTGATGGCCGTGGCCGCGGCGCTGCTCGACAGCGCGGTGAGCGCGGGCCTCGGTCTCGGCCTCTTCGGGGTCCTGTCGATCATCCGGCTGCGGTCAGATGAGTTGTCGCAGCACGAGGTCGCCTACTACTTCAGCGCCCTCTCGCTCGGCCTCCTCAGCGGCCTGTCGGTCGGGCCGGTGTGGCTGCCGGCGCTTCTGATGGCCGCGATCGTCGGCGTCATGTGGGTCGGCGACCACCCGCGCCTGCTCAGTGGCTATCGCCGCCAGGTCATGGTCCTCGACCGGGCCTTCGACGACGAACACGTCCTCGCCGCCCACCTCGAGCAGCGCCTCGGCGCCCGGGTCCACGGCGTGTCCGTGACCAAGGTGGACCACGTCAACGACTCGACGACGGTCGAGGTGCGCTACGACCTCGGGGCCCGCGGGTCGGTCACCGCACCGGCCCCGCTGCCGACCGTCCTGACGAGCGCGGAGGGTCACCGGTGATCCCGGCGATGCACTGGTCCGGGGCCATCGGCGACCTCGACCCGATCGGCCTCGACGAGCTGCTCGCCACCGCCACCCTGCAGACCCGGGTCGATCGCAAGTACGCCTTGACGACCGGCGATCTCGCGATGCTCCTCGACCTCCTCCCGCCCGACGTCCGCGTCCTGGACATCGACGGCGAGCGGAGCTTCGGCTACGTCAGCACCTATCTCGACACGCCGCGGCGCCTCACCCACCATCTCGCCGCGCACCGGCGCCGCCGGCGCTTCAAGGTCCGGACCCGGACCTACCTCTCCAGCGGAGCGGAGTACCTCGAGGTGAAGACGCAGGCGGGCGGTGGGGCGACCGTCAAGGATCGCCTGGCGGGTCGGCATACGGACGGAGATCGGTTGTCTCCCAACGGTTCCGAGTTCGTATGCGGCACCCTCGCCGCGGCCGGAATCGATCCGTCCCCGGTGGCGCACCTGCGTCCCGCGCTCACCACGGCCTACCACCGCACCACGCTGCTGGTGCCCCGGGACGGGGCGCGGGCCACCCTCGACACCGGCCTGACCTGGTCGACCCCGGACGGCGCGCGGCTGACGCGTCCGCGACTCGCGATCGTCGAGACCAAGTCACCGGGACGGGCGAGCGAACTCGACCGGCTCCTCTGGTCGCTCGGCTTCCGGCCGGGGCGGATCAGCAAGTTCGGCACCGGACTGGCGGCGCTGCGCCCCGAGTTGCCCCGGAACCGGTGGGCACGCACGCTGCGGGCGCACTTCGCCGACGCCTGATCGCGGGCGTGCCGCCGGATCAGGCGTCGCGCAGCAGCCGAGCGATGGTGTGCGGCAGCGCCGTCGCGACGGCGAGCGCCCGGACCGGGCCGCCGGGGTCGGCGTCGTCCGCGGCGACTCCGTGGACGAGGGCGGCCAGCGCCGCCGCCCGGTCGAGCGGCATCCCGGACGCGGCGATCGCGCCGAGGAGGCCGGCGAGGACGTCGCCGGCTCCCGCGGTCGCGAGCCACGCCGGCGCGTCGTTCTGGGCGTATGCCGTCCCGCGCCCCGGCGGGACCACCAGCGTCGTCGAGCCCTTGAGCAGGACGACCGCCCCGAGGCGTTCGGCGAGTTCTCGGGCGTGGGTGAGCGGGGCGGCGGCGACCTCCCGCCGGGACACCTCATCGCCAGGCCGGGATCCGTTCTCGCGCAACCGGGTCAGCAGCCGAGCGGCCTCGCCGGCGTGCGGCGTCACCACCGTCTCTCCGGGGCATGGGCCGTCGATCAGGTCGAGGCCGCCCGCGTCGACGACGACCCGGTCGTCCGAGGCGAGGACCTCGCGGGCGACGGCGAGCTGGGCGGCGGCTCCGGGCGCCTCGGAGGTGACGTCGAGCCCCGGGCCGACGACCCACGCCTGGACCTGACCCGGGCCGTGGACCGCCTCCGGCACCGCCGCGCGGACCAGCGCCTCGGGCGTGGGGGTGCCGACATAGCGGACCATCCCGGCGCCGGCGCAGACCGCCGCGGTGCAGGCGAGTACCGCTGCGCCGGTGTACCGTTCGCCGCCGGCGATGATCCCGACGACCCCCCTGGAGTACTTGTCGTCCGCGGGCCCGGGAACCGGCCAGAGGTCGGCGACGTCGCGCCGGTCCAGCCGTCGCACCCAGGCCGTGGCCTCGGCCGGTGCGGTGATCCCGATGTCCATGATCGTCAGCAGGCCGCAGGCGGGCTCGGTCGCGGGCAGCAGATGGACCGGCTTGGCGAGCGAGAACGTCACCGTCTCGTCGGCCCAGATCCCGGCCGGATCCACCTTCTCCCCCATGGGATCCTGACCCGACGGCAGGTCCACCGCGAGGACGTGGGCCCCATCGGGGATCGCGGCGACCCACGGCTGCGCGAACTCCGGGAGGCCGGCTCGCCCGCCGATCCCGACGATGCCGTCGAGGACGAGGTCGGCCCGCTCGACGACAGCACCGGCCGCGTCGGCCGGGCTGTCGGGCCGCACCGGCTTCAGGACGACGTCGGCGGCGATCGCGGCGGTCAGGGCGCCCCGGTGCACCCGCCGGTCGAGATACACCGCGGCGCAGTCGAAGCCGGCGGCGGCGAGGGAGGCCGCGGCATACAGCGCGTCACCGCCGTTGTTGCCCGGCCCGACCAGGGCGACCACCCGACGCGCGGACCGGTCCCGCAGGCGAGCCGTCGCGACCTCGACCAGCCCGGCGACGGCCCGGGCCATCAGCTCGCCCTCGGCCAGAGCGCTCATCGCGACGGCCTCCGCGGCATACACATCGGCAATGGCGTAGGCGTCGATCATCACGGATTCCGTTCGCAGACAACGACAGCGGAGGCGATCCCGGCATCATGGGAGAGGGAGAGATGGACGGTCGCGATGCCGAGAGCGGCCACCCGCGCCGCCACCGTCCCCTGGTAGCGGAAGTGGGGGCGGCGGTCCTCGCCCCGGACGACCTCCGCGTCCTGCCAGTCCAACCCGACGGGGGCCCCGAGCGCCTTGGCGAACGCCTCCTTGGCGGCGAATCGGGCGGCCAGGGAGGACAGCGACAGCCCACGCTCGGCCGGGGTGAACAGGCGATCGCGCAGCCGCGGCGTCCGCGTGAGCGCCTCCTCGAAGCGACCGACGTCGACGACGTCGATGCCGACTCCGACGATCATCGCCGCCTCACTCGACGGTGACGCTCTTGGCGAGATTGCGCGGCTGGTCGACGTCGAGCCCCTTGGCCGTCGACAGGTGCAGGGCGAACACCTGGAGCGGCACGACCGTCAGCAGCGGCTGCAGCAACGGCGAACACCGCGGCACCCGGATGACCTCGTCGGCGAACGGCACGACGTCCTCATCGCCGTCGACGGCGATGACCAGGGTCCGGGCGCCGCGGGCGCGGATCTCCTGGATGTTGGAGACGATCTTCTTGTGCAGTTCGTGGGGGGTGTCGGGCGAGGGCACGATGATGAAGACCGGCTGGCCCGCGTCGATCAGCGCGATCGGCCCGTGCTTGAGTTCGCCGGCGGCGAACCCCTCGGCGTGGATGTAGGCCAGCTCCTTGAGCTTCAGCGCCCCCTCCATCGCGACCGGATAACCGACATTGCGCCCGAGGAAGAGCACCGACCGGGTGTCGGCCATGAACCGGGCGATCTCCTTGACCCGGTCCATCCGGCCGAGCAGGTCGGCGATCTTGGCCGGGATCTCGTGCAGTTCGTGCATGACCGAGGTCGCGTCGTCGGCATAGGTGCCGCCGCGCAGCTGGGCCAGATAGAGACCGAGGAGATAACACGCGGTGATCTGCGCGAGGAAGGCCTTGGTCGACGCGACCGCGATCTCCGGTCCGGCGTGGGTGTAGAGCACGGCGTCCGACTCGCGCGGAATCGTCGAGCCGTGGGTGTTGCACACCGCGATCGTCAGGGCGCCGAGTTCGCGCGCGTGCTTGACCGCCATGAGCGTGTCCATCGTCTCGCCCGACTGGCTGATCGAGACGACGAGCGTGTGCTCGTCGACGACGGGATCGGCATACCGGAACTCGTGCGCGAGGGCGACCTCGACCGGGATCCGCGCCCAGTGCTCGATCGCGTACTTGGCGACCGTTCCGGCGTACGCCGCCGTGCCGCAGGCGACGACGACGATCCGCTCGACCGCGCGCATCTGCTCCTCGCTGATTCGCAACTCATCGAGCACCAGCCGGTCGTTCTCGTCGGTGCGCCCGAGGAGGGTGTCGGCGACGGCGTGCGGCTGCTCGTTGATCTCCTTCTCCATGAA
>JBDIAJ010000202.1:0-5493 GCA_039812345.1 Nostocoides sp.
TCGGGGAGGGGGTGGCGGCCGCCCCCATCCGCCCTCCGCTCGCTGACGCGCTCACGAACAGCATCCGGGTCGGGATCGGGGAGGGGGTGGCGGCCGCCCCCATCCGCCCTCCGCTCGCTGACGCTCGCTCCGGGCTCCCGCCAGACCCATCCAGCGACCGCCACCCCCTCCCCGACCCCTTCCTCCGCCCGCCCCCACCCGTCCACGCGTCGGCGAGGATCAAGCGAGGACCGGACGCGACGAAGGAGCGAACCGACCACCGCGTCGGCGACGATGCGGCGAGCGCGACCCGGCGACGAAGGAGCCGGGGCGCAGGCCCCGGCGACGAAGGAGCCGGGGCGCAGGCGAGGCGAGGAGGAGCCGGCGCCAGGATCAAGCGAGGACCGGACGCGGGAGCGAGCGAGCGACCGCGTCGGCGACGATGCGGCGAGCGTGTGACCCGGCGACGAAGGAGCCGGGGCGCAGGCGAGCCGAGGAGGAGCCGGCGCCAGGATCAAACACAGGCGTGCCCCAGGGGACGGGGCACGCCTGTGTCGCTGGCAGGTGCGGGTCAGGCCGCGCCGGCGCAACCCCACGGGGAGAGTCCGGCGACCGCGTAGTAGCGGTTGGCGACCGTGATCTGCTGCTCGCGGCTGGCGAGGTCCGCGCGGGGGGCGAAGTCGGCCCCGCCGTAGGCGAGCCACGAGCCGTAGTCGAACTGCAGCCCGCCGTAGTAGCCGTTGCCGGTGTTGATGTGCCAGTTGCCACCGGATTCGCACTGGGCGATGCGGTCCCACATGGCGGCGTTGGCGAGGTTGAGGCCGGCGCCGGAGGTCGAGCCACCGCTCGAGGTGCCGCCGGAACTGCCCGAGCTGCCACCCGAGGACGAGGTCGTCGTCGTCGTGGCGGCGGGACGTGCCTTGGTGCCGACCGCGACGACCTCGTCACGCGCGCTGACGGTGATCTTGGAGGACGTCTTGTCCTTCTTGACGACCTTGCCGTCGTGGAGCACGTAGGTGTACGTGGTCACCCGGGTGCCCTCGCGGCCCGCGGTGATGACCTTGGTGTCGCCCGAGTACAGGGAGGAGTCGTTGCGGCGGATCGTGTCGAAGCCGATGTGGGTGGTCTTCTTCACGGTCTTGCTCTCGACCCGCGTGACCACGAGCTTCATGCCGTTCTGCAGCGGCGTGGTGAGGCCGGGGTTGACCAGGTCCTTGCTGCCGACCTTGATCTTGAGGAAGGCGAGGAGGGACTTGACGTCGGACTGGGTGGTGACCTTGGTGGTCTGCTTGCCGTCCGCGCGGACGGTGACGGTCTTGGGGGTGACCATGCTCAAGGCGAGGCCGTCGCGGCCGAGGAACGCCGAGCGTGAGGCGGAGAGGACGGCACCGTCGGCCCGCAGGCCGAGTTCGGTCAGCGCGTCACCCACGGTGCTCGCGGTGGTCCAGTACTCCTGCTTGACACCGTCGAGGGTGACGGTGAGCTTGCGGCCGTAACGAACGACGATCTGCTCGCCGTCGTGGACCGGGGTGCTGACGCCGGGGGCGACCAGGTCGTGCGCCCCGACGGTGATGCCTTCCTTCGACAGCACGTCACCGACGGTGCTGGCGAAGGCGTGGACAGAGTCGGTCTTGCCGTCGACCGTGAGGGTGACGGACTTGTCGAAGTGGGCGACGCCGGCCACTCCGGCGACGAGGGCGCCCGCCAGACCCATCTGGGCGAGGCGCCGAGCCGGACGAAGATTCACAGCTGCTCCAATGTCGGATGTCCCGATTCCGCGGCAGGGCAGGCAGCGTCGACAGCAGGGAATCGGTGATCGGGGGGCGATCGGTACAGCGGTGACTCACTACCGGCCCACGGCTGTGTGGGCCTACTCGTCGCTGCCGATGTCGCTGGGCGCGTTCACGGCTAACGGTTCAACCATGCCCGGGTCCCCCGCCAAAGGTCAAATTTTGATAACGGGTATGCCGCTTTCGCATGTCTCGCTTGTCACAGCCGTCGCACATGACTCACCAGTCACTCGAGTAAACGTTTTCACGACCCGAGTGGCGCGGACCACGGGCCGTAGAGGGTTTCAGAGGTGTCGCTCACCGCCGCACACAAGGTCGCCGTGGCCACGGCGAGCACGCCCGCGGCCACCCGGGCCGTGTGCGGGAGGAGGTAGCTCGAGTTGACTGCCCCACGCCACGGTTGCGGGGTGAGATAGGGCGCGTCCGTCTCGAGCAGGACGCGATCGAGCGGCGTGATGGCGAGCGCGTCCCGCAGGGCGTGATTGTTCTTGAAGGTGATCGGGCCGGCGAAGGACAGCCAGAACCCCCGCTCCAGACAAGCCCGCGCGAACGCGATGTCTCCGGAGAAACAGTGCATGACCGTATGCCGCGGCGCTCCCTCCGCGTCGAGGATCGCCAGCACGTCGTCGTGGGCGTCGCGGTCGTGGATCTGCAGGGCCTTGTCGAGACGCTTGGCGAGGTCGATGTGCCAGCGGAAGGCCTCGTGCTGCACCGCGCGTCCGGCAGGAGGCGTGCGGAAGTAATCGAGGCCGCTCTCCCCGACCACGCGCACGCGGGGGTCGGCCGCGAGAGCCTCGATCTCGGCATACGCGTCGGCGAGTTCCCCGCGAGCCCGAAGCCGCGGAACCTCGTTGGGGTGCAACGCGACTCCGGCGACGACGCCGGGATACCGGTGGGCCATCGCGACGCTCGCCCGGGCTGACTCGCGCTCGCACCCGATCTGGACCACCCGGTCGACCCCGACCCGGGCCGCCGCGGCGAGGGCCTCTTTCAGCGAGAGGCTCGGCCCGTCATCGCGCACCATGTCGAGGTGGGCGTGGTTGTCGACGACGGGCAGGGGCAGCGGGTCGGGTTCGGGAGGCGGTCGGTCGCCGCGACCGTCGGCTGGGCTCATCGCCGGATCAGCGCTCCAGGCGGGCGAGTTCGTCGGCGATCACGGACTCGTCGAGCTTGACGAACACCGGCGTCGGCTTGCCGATCGGCGTGCCGGGCTCGACCTCGTGCCGGCCCCAGGAGGGCGTCGCCGAGTAGTCGCCGGTGATGATCGGGTAGCCCGGCCCCCCGTCGAGGTCGGCAACGTCGTCGACCCGAGGAAGCGGCTGGAACTCCCCGGTGCCGCCCATGACCCGGTGCACGGCGCTCGACGAGTGCGGAAGCATCGGCGAGAGCATCGTGTTGCAGTCGATCACGCACTGCGCCAACACATTGAGGATGGTGCCGAGCCGCTCGCGCTGCTCCTCACCCTTGAGTTTGAAGGGCTCGGTCCGCGAGACATAGGCGTTGACCTCGGCGACGACCCGCATGGCCTCGGCGGTGGCCTGCCGCAGCCGCGACCGCCCCAGCAGGTCGCCCACGGTGTCGAACCCGGCGCCGACGGTCGCGAGGACGGCCTCGTCCTCGGGCGCGAGGGCGGCGCGCGGCGGGATCTCGCCGAAGGACTTGTGGATCATCGTGGCCGTCCGGTTGACGAGATTGCCCCAGCCGGCGACGAGTTCGGAGTTGGTCCGTTGGACGAACTCTCGCCACGTGAAATCGGCATCGGAGGTCTCCGGACCGGCCGCACAGATGAAGTAACGCAACGCATCGGGCTGGTATCGGGTGAGCACATCGCGAACGAGGATGACGTGTCCGCGACTCGATGAGAACTGCCGACTCTCCATGGTGAGGAACTCGGAACTGACGACCTCGGTCGGAAGGTTGAGGTCGCCATACATCCCCGGCTCGCCGCCGCGCGACCCCCGGCCCATATAGCCGAGTAGTTCGGCCGGCCAGATCTGGGAGTGGAAGGTGATGTTGTCCTTGCCCATGAAGTAGTAGGACGGAGCGTCGGGGTCGTTCCACCAATCGCGCCAGCGCTCCGGATCGCCTTGTCGGCGAGCCCATTCGATGGAGGCGGAGAGGTAGCCGATGACCGCGTCGAACCAGACGTAGAGGCGTTTCGTCGGCAACTCGCGCCAGCCGTTGAGGGGCACCGGGATGCCCCAGTCGATGTCCCGGGTCATCGCGCGCGGCTTGATGTCCTCGAGGATGTTGCGGCTGAACTTGATGACATTGGGACGCCAGGTGCCGCTCGCCTCGCGCCCGTCGAGCCACTCCCCCAGCGCGTCGGCGAGCGCCGGGAGGTCGAGGAAGAAGTGCTGCGTCTCAACGAATTCCGGCGTCTCTCCGTTGATCTTGGACCGCGGTGAGATGAGGTCGGTGGGCTCGAGCTGGTTGCCACAGTTGTCACACTGATCGCCCCGCGCCTCCGGGAACCCGCAGATCGGACAGGTCCCCTCGATGTAGCGATCTGGCAGGGTGCGACCCGTCGACGGCGAGATCGCGCCCCGGGTCGTCTGCTCGACCATGTAGCCGTTGGCCCACACCTGGTGGAACAACTCCTGCGCGACGGCGTAGTGGTTGCGGGTCGTCGTGCGGGTGTAGAGGTCGTAGGAGCAGCCGAGGTCGGCCAGTTCGTGGGCGATGATCGCGTGATTGGTGTCGACCAGGTCCCGGGCGGTGACGCCCTCCTTGTCGGCGAGGACGAGGATCGGGGTGCCGTGCTCGTCGGACCCGCTCACCATGAGCACCTCGTGCCCGCTCATCCGCAGGTAGCGGCTGAACGCATCGGCCGGGACGCCGAACCCGGCGACGTGGCCGAGATGGCGCGGGCCGTTGGCATAGGGCCACGCGAGGCAGGTGAGCACCTTCGTCATGCCCGCCATCCTAGGGACCGCGGCGGGTCGGCCACGGCCGATTTCGCGCGATTGGGTTGACGATTCAACCAATTGTTCGCTTTGCCCTCGGCGCGCGGCCGTGTATATCGTCTCGTAACAGTGGCCAGCCCAAGCGAAGAAACGGTCCCCACGGGGTCGGTCACTACGGGGACCACCTCAGGAGGGAAATTCAATGAAGCGCATCACTGGTGTTCTCGCGGGCGTCGCGCTCGCCGGGACCCTCGGCGTCGGCGCCGCGACCTCGGCCTCGGCCGCTCCCGTCGGTTCCGGCGACGCCAAGATCACCTGCCCTGGCCGCGTGCTCGCGCGCTCGGTCTGGGTCGACTGCCCCGGCTCCACCCCGGGCACGCAGTTCCGCGCGGTCGCCTACTGCGTCCGTCCGAGCGGCGCCACCTTCACGGCGGTCGGCCCCTGGAAGAACCAGGTCTGGGGCGGCCGGTCCGTCGCCAATTGCTACTACCCGAACCGCGCCTATGACGGCGCCTTCCAGTGGCGCTGACGCGGCACCACTGACGGGCAGTCGTACCCGTTGAAGGCGGGGTGGGGATTCGTCCCCACCCCGCCTTCTGCTGTCCGGTCGCCTGGCTGAGTCAGGCCCTGCCGCGACGGCGAGCGGCGGCATACGGCGAGATGGGGACGGAATCGCCGGCGCGACGGCGGCGTTGATCCGGATGCCCGGCGCCCTTCGGCCGGCCCAGCGCGCGAGAAAGTGGATCTCCTGTTGTAGGTGTGGGTCATTTCCGGCCGGGGAGGACCGGTTTGGTGTGGCCGAGGGAGAGGGTCATCAG
>JBDIAJ010000203.1:0-5483 GCA_039812345.1 Nostocoides sp.
GGCCATCTCGGGTTCCCACCCGGCGGGGGTGGCCGCGGACGTCAGGCTCTCCGTGATGCTCGCTGCCGGCTCGGGAGCCAGGATGCCGTCGCCCGCGGGATAGAGGATGCGCTCTTCCTTGAGGTTGTGCGCCGTCAGCACGGCGGCGAGTCGCTCCCACACCGGCACCAGCGCGGCGGCCGGATCGCCCGCCGTCGAGCCCTGCTCCAGTTCCTCGAGCAGATCCCAGATCTGGCCGTGCTCGCGCAGCATCACCATGACCGGGCCCACCAGCCCGGCCTCCCGCAGCGGCGGGAAGTACAACTCCTCCTCGACGAAGATGTAGTGGCGCAGGCCGTCGGCGCCGGCCAGGAAGGCTTCGGCGTCCGCCGCGCCCGCGGTCAGGGACGCCGCGAAGCGCGCGAAGTGCTCGTCGATGCGCTGGTGGTCGGCCTCCAGGGCCGCGCCGACCGAGGGGCCGTGATCTCGGGTCATAGGTTCAGTGTCCTCCTGGGTCGTCGACTCGACTCGAGCGACATGTCCAGGGTGGCCGGCTAGGGGGTATGGCTCAGGAGGTGCGCTCGCCTCGATTCCCGGGACAGACAGTGGTGTCGACGGGCAGACTGAACTGTGCGGAGGTGGTCGTCATGGTGACGCTGACCGAAGGCTTCGTCGAGCACCGCGGTCATCGCGTGTGGTGGGGCGCGACCGCGGGCGGCGGCACGCCCGTCCTCACCATTCACGGCGGGCCCGGGATCTGCCACGACTGCCTGGAACCCATGGCCGGGCTGCCGCGCCGCGTCGTCTTCTACGACCAGTACGGTTGCGGCCGCTCGGATCGCGCGGCCGACCCGGCGGCATACGATCTCGACCTCTTCGTCGGCGAGATCGACGCGGTGCGGGCCGGGTTGGGGCTCGACCGGGTGCACCTGTTCGCGCACTCCTACGGTGGCCCGCTCGCGCTGGCGTATCTGTTGGGGCACCCCGAGGGCGTGGTCTCGCTGACGCTGACCAACAGCTTCGCCAGCGTGCCGGCCCTGGCTGCGGGCTGGCAGGAACGGCTGGCCGAACTGCCCGAGGCCGAGGCGCGCGTGCTGCGGGCGGGCGACGAGGCGGACCCGGCCTACGGGCCGGCCCTCGGCGGCTTCGTCCAGCGGTTCGTCTATGACGGAGCGTTGCCGGAGCCGGTCCTGCGCTCCATGCAGAACAGCGGCGGCGAGGTGTATGCCCGCATGCACGGCTCATCCTGGTTCGCCCCCGACGGTCTGCTCGCCGACCTCGACCTCACCGACCGGCTGGGCGAGATCCGCGTCCCCACGCTGGCCATCGGCGGCCGGCGCGACCAGTGCGTGCCGGCGCTGGCCGAGGCGGTTGCGGCCGGCGTCCCCGGAGCGCAACTCGCGATCCTCGACGGCCGGCACTTCCCCTTCTACGAGGAGCCGGACGGCTACCTCGCCCTCGTGGAGGACTTCATGGCGCGCGCCGAGGTCACCGCGGACCAGCAGTAGGCGCCGAGAAGCGCGAAGACGCGTCCGGGGTCAGGCGGGATCGACCCGCAGCGTCGTCGCGCGGGCCGTGGGCGCGTTGATCTGCGCGACCGGCCCGGGCCAGCGGTCGTCATACTTCGTGACGTATGCCGCGTCGATCGCGTCATCGAGTCCCGCCGGGCCGTCCGCGTGGTCGCCAACCTCGACGAAGACGACATCCCGCGACAGCGCACCCGCCGCGAGGTGACCCGCGTGCGCGCTCTGCACGCCGCGATACCACGCGGATGTCGCGCCGAGGACGGAGCGGACGTAGACCGCGTCGTCCTGCCGCACGATCCAGACGATCCGGTCGGAGCGCAGGCTGCCGTCCCGTCGCCGGGTCGCGACGTCGACCTCGTCGGTCGCGCCGATCGTGGCCAACTCGGCCTCGGTCCATGTCGTCATCGTCCGTCCTCCGTCGCCTCGGGAATGGTCACGCCGCCAGTCACCCCACGAAGTGTCCTCGCTTCGCTGCGGTCTTTCGCGGGGACCCCGACAACCATTGAACTCGAGGCTCCGCTGCACACGTGCGACGCCACGCTGGACGCCACCGGTCATCGCGCCCAGGTGATCGTCCATCGGCCGGCACCCGGGCCGATCCGTGGGCCTGCGCCGACCTGACGGGGCTCACGCCTCACAGATGCGCGCCGCACCGGCGGGCGGCGAGGACGGCCAGGGTGCGGGTGGTTCGGAGAAGTTCGTCGATGTCGACCCGCTCCCGGGGCGCGTGCGCGAAGCGCACGTCACCGGGCCCGTAGTGCAGCGTGGGGATCCCGCTGCCGGCATACAGGCGCAGGTCGCTGCCATAGGGCGCGGCGGCCAGGGCGGCCGCGCGGTTCTCGGTGGCGCCGATCGAGGCGAGCACCTCGTCGATGAGCGGATGGGCTGGGTCGAGCCGTCCGGGGGCGAATTGTCCACCGGGCCAACCGATCTCGACCGGATGGTCGCGCAGCCAGGGGTCGCGTGCGCAGGCCTCGGCGACGGCATACGCGAGCGCGGCACGCGCCTGCTCCGGTGACTCCCCGAGCGGCACACCGAGCCGCCCGGTCGCGACCAGCAGGTCGGGAACGCTGCTCGCCCAGTCGCCGGCCCGGACGGTTCCGACCGAGATCGGATAGGGCAGCGGGTTGCCGCCGAAGAGGGGGTCGGGGTGGGCATTGCGCTCGGCCTCGAGGGCGGTGAGCGCGGCATACACCGGCAGGAAGGCCTCGATGGCGCTGACCCCGGCGAGCCGGGTGCTGCCGTGCGCGGCGCGACCGGCCACGCGCAGTTCGAAGGTCAACGCGCCCGCGTTGGCGACGACGACCGCGCCGCTCGTCGGCTCGGTGATCACCGCCGCCTCGCCGCGATGGCCCCGCCGCATCGTCGCGAACGCACCGAGGCCGCCGTCCTCCTCACCGACGACCGTGTGCACCGCGAAGGCCCGTTCGAGGGTCACACCTGACGTCACAAGGGCCTGTGCCACAGCCATATTCGCCGCCGTGCCGGCCTTCATGTCGCACGCGCCGCGGCCGTGGATGGTGCTCCCGGTGATCGCACCGCTCCACGGGTCGCGGTCGCGCCACTTCTCGAGATCGCCGGTCGGGACGACGTCGACATGGCCCTGCAGGACGAGCGCCGGTATACCGTCCGGCCCGGTCCGCCCGACCACGCCGTAGCCCTCGCTGCGGTCGGCCTCGGTGCCGGGGTGGTCGGGATCGGCGGCGAGCTCGGCGAGGTCGAGCCGCCAGGTGTCGACGTCGAACCCGAGCCGGGCGAGCCCAGCCGCCTGCCGGTGCTGCAGGTCGGACTCGGCGTCGGAGCCGGTGACGCTGGGGACGCGGATGAGGTCGACGACCGAGGCCACGAGGGCCTGCTCGTCGATCGCCTCCAGCACTCGCCGCTCGCCCTCGGTGATCTGCGCGCCCGCCACGAAGGCAGCGTAGAGGTGCGCCGGCGGGCGACGGCAAGGTCGAGCCGCACACGCCGCCGGGGGGCTCGGCGGTCTTCTCGCCGGGGTCGTCCTGCGATCGCAGCGCCCGCCTTCCGCCGTCCCGAGGAGCCGGTCGGCGTCGGTAGGCGGGACGGTGGGGGAGACGATCGTGCCGCATGCGCAGCCCCCGATCGAGGACTATGGCCTGCTCAGCAACCGGCAGACGACGGCGCTGGTCGCGCACGCGCGGGTCGACTGGTGGTGCGTGCCGCGGGTGGATTCCGACGCGGTGTTCGCGGCGCTCCCCGGGGGCGACGAGCACGGCTACTGGCGGATCGCGCCGGTGGCCGCGACCGAGACCGGCCGGGCATACCGGCAGGGCCCCTTCATCCTCGACACCGACTGCGCGGCGCCGAAGGGTGTGGGCAAGAAGCACCGACTTCCTGACCGGCGGGCAACCTCATCGGAGGGCCATCGGCGTGCTTCGATTGGAGGCATGGACGTGACCGACAACGAGACCCGCATCGTCACCGCCGAACGCACCGTGCGCGCGCCCGCCCCGGAGATCTTCGAGTGGATCGCCGAACCGACACGCCAGCCCGGATGGGACGGCAACGACAACCTCGACGTCGCCACGACGGCCGAGCGCGTGCGGGCGGTCGGGGACGTCTTCGGGATGCGCACCAACAAGGGGAAGTCGAAGGAGAACCGGATTGTCGCCTTCGAGGAGGGCCGGACGATCGCCTGGTTGACAGCGGACGCCGGCCACGAACCCCCCGGCCACATCTGGCGCAGGGATCTCGAACCGCTCGACGACGGCACCACCCGCGTCATCCACACCTACGACTGGACCGGCGTCACCGACGAGGCGCGCTGGCCACGCCACCGGCAGACCACGCCCGCGAACCTCCTCGCCTCCATCGACCGCCTCGCCGCGGTCGTCGAACGACACGCCTGACCCGAGTCGGGTCGAACGACCGCCGCTGGCGTTGCATCCGGACCGCCGTCACGCGCTGGGACGAGCGGGAGTGGGTAGGCCCCGCAGGACCGCCTCGGTGACGGCCGCGTGCGTGCGGTCGGCGTGAGAACGCCGCAAAGTGCAGGCGGCATACGACGGAACGCCGTCGATCCGCGAGATCCGCAGGACCTCAGGCAGCGGCCAGGACGGCGTCGATCTGGCCCATGGCTTCCCGCGTGCCCTCCTCGACACCCATGTCGAGCACCTTCTGCAGGTCCTCGGCCGAGTCGAACGTCGAGACGCAGGTCAGGGTGGTCCCATCACCGTCCGCTTCGAGCGTGTAGACGTTGTGCGCAACCGGAAGATCGGGAGCGTCGACAAGGTCGCCGTCGGCGAAGCCGTCATCGAAGGCGAAGCTGTGCGGCTCGTCGATCGCCACGATGCGCCACCAGCCGCCGAACTTCTGGCCATCCGGTCCGGTCATGTAGTAGCTGGTCCGCGAGCCCACGGTGAGCGAGTGCTCGACGAAGGTCGCCGGGTAGGTGGGCGGGCCCCACACCTGCTCGAGCGTATGCCGATCCATGCAGCGGGAGTCTGAACACGCCGGCGCCGCCTCCGCGAAGCTGCGCGCCGGGTGCGCGCCAGTATCCAGCCGGCGCGGGAGGGGAGACTCGACATCTCGTCGGGCGTTTCCCGGCCTTCGGACACCGCTCGCAGAGGGTTGTCGGTGGCTTGCGACATGATCGGATCGATGGCACCGCGACCCGTGGCCAAGTCGCTATCCAAGCCTGCCATCAGGACTTGAACGCGTCGTGCCCCAAAGATTTTAATCGCATCTAGTATTGAGTTTTTACTCGAACAGGCGTATGATTTCAGGTATGACGATCCCATCGATCACCACCCCGGGTCAGGACGGCGACCCGCCGAGCCTGGCTGCCGTGGTGACGATGGTCGATCAGCTGCGGGAGGCGTTGTTGCGGGTGCGGGAGGTGACCTGGCAGGCCACCGGGTCGGGGCTGGCGGAGACGCTGGGCCGGTTGGGTGAGTTGGCCCTGGTGGTGGATGCGGCGGAGGTCGCGGTCCTGGCCGATGCGTTGCAGCGTGGTGA
>JBDIAJ010000204.1:0-5414 GCA_039812345.1 Nostocoides sp.
GAGAGGATGCCGCCCTCGCCGTCGTTGTCGGCCTTGAGGATGAACATCAACTGCTTGATCGAGACGATCAGCGTGATCGACCAGAACACCATCGAGATGACGCCGTAGACATTGGCCTCGGTCGGCTTGACCGCCCCGTTGTCGATGGTGAAGACGGTCTGCATCGCATAGAGCGGGCTGGTCCCGATGTCGCCGAAGACGACGCCGAGGGCAGCCAGCATCAACGCACCGACGGCCCCGTGGCCCCGGTGTTCGGGAGCCTCGGGTTGGGCGGGTGACTCGGTCACCGCGGCATCGCTCACGAGCCGCAATCGTATGCCGTCGCCCCACTCCCGCGTCGCGCCGCGGACGCGAAGCGGGTCACCCTCGGGAGCGGGGGGCGCGGCATACGGGGTTCAGCCCTTGAGTTTGTAGTCCTCGAGCAGTCGGCGGCCGATGATCATCTTCTGGATCTCGGCCGTGCCCTCGCCGATGAGCAGCATCGGGGCCTCGCGATAGAGCCGCTCGATCTCGTATTCCTTGGAGTAGCCGTAGCCGCCGTGGATGCGGAAGGACTGCTCGACGACGTCGGCGCAGTTCTCGGCGGCGAGGTATTTGGCCATGCCCGCCTCGAGGTCGTTGCGGGCGCCGGAGTCCTTCAGGCGCGCGGCCTTGACCATCATCTGGTGGCTCGCCTCGACCTTGGTCGCCATGTCAGCGAGGCGGAAGAGGATGCCCTGGTGTTCGGCGATCTTCTTGCCGAAGGTCTCGCGCTGCTGGGAATAGGCGATGCCGAGTTCGAAGGCGCGCATCGAGACCCCGCAGGCGCGGGCGGCCACGTTGACCCGGCCGACCTCGACGCCGTCCATCATCTGGTAGAAGCCCTTGCCGGGGACGCCGCCGAGGATCTGGGCGGTGGTGCTGCGGTGGCCGGTGAGGACGAGTTCGGTGGTGTCGACGCCCTTGTAGCCCATCTTGTCGATCTTGCCCGGGATGGTGACGCCCTGGGCGGTCTCGCCGAAGCCGGCGGTCTTGTCGATGAGGAAGGTCGTCATGTTCTTGTAGACGCTGCTGTGGCCGAGGTCGGTCTTGACGAGGACGGCGACGAGGTTGGACGACCCGCCGTTGGTCAGCCACATCTTCTGGCCGTCGAGCACCCATTCGTCCGTGTCGCCCTGGCGGACGGCCTTGGTCTTGATCGCGGCGACGTCGGAGCCGAGGGCGGGCTCGGACATCGAGAAGGCGCCGCGGATCTCGCCGGTCGCCATCTTGGGCAGGTAGTGCTGCTTCTGCTCCTCGGTGCCGTGCTGGATGAGCATGTAGGCGACGATGAAGTGGGTGTTGATGATGCCGGAGACCGACATCCAGCCGCGGGCGATCTCCTCGACGCACAGGGCGTAGGTCAGGAGGGACTCCCCCAGCCCGCCGTACTCCTCCGGGATCATCAGCCCGAAGATCCCCATGTCCTTCATGCCCTCGACGATCTCGGCGGGGTACTCGTCCTTGTGCTCGAGCTCGGTCGCGACCGGGATGATCTGCTCGTCGACGAACTGCCGGACGAGCTTGAGGAGTTCGATCTGCTCGTCGGTGAGGTTCTCGGTCGTCTGGAGCCGGGACATGCGTCGATCGCCACCTTGCGTCGGGGATTTCGGGCCTTCTGCCAGTATGCCGAGTGGCCGGCCCCGCGGCATACGGGGGCCGGGTGTGAGGCTCCCCTCACGGGCCGGTCCAGACATCTCCGCCCGATGCCGGAAGGTACTCGGGGCACCGGAGGATCTCCGTTGCGCCGAGGACTTTCCGGCTGGGACAATGGTGCCCCGTGCGTCGGTTCTTCTCCCCCTATCGCGTCCTGCGGGCGATGCCGAGGACCGGCCACTTCCTCCTCGCCGGCTATGTCGCCCGGATGGGGATGGCGATGTTCGGCGTCGCGATCGTCGTCATGATCGCCACCCGCCGGGACTCGTATGCGGTGGCCGGCGCCGTCTCCTTCGTCGGTCTCGGCTCGCTGGCCGCCGGCGGGCCGCTGCTGGCCCGGATGGTCGACCGCTATGGTCAGCGACGGATCGCCCTGCCGGCCGGCCTCATCGCCCTTCTCGGGCTACTGGCGCTGGCCCTCGAGACCTATCTCGGCGCGCCGACCTGGGCGCTGCTCGCGACGAACGCCTCCAGCGCGTTCGCTCCGGCGGTCGGGACGCTGGTGCGCTCCCGCTGGGCGCACGTCCTCGACGCCGACCCGGCGGCGCTGCACGTCGCGAACTCCTTCGAACAGGTCAGCGAGGAGTCGTGCTTCGTCCTCGGGCCCGCGCTCGGGGCGGGCCTGGCGACGGCACTCTTCCCCGAGGCGGGCCTGCTCGTCGCGGTCACGCTCTTCGGCGTCGGCTTCGTCGCGCTGATGGCCCACACGGTCAGCGAGCCGCCCGTCCACGAGGCGGTGACGAGCCACCCGCTCGGGGCCTTCGCCGCACCCGGGCTGGTGCAGCTCGCGGTGACGCTCATGCTCACCGGCATGGTGTTCGGGTCGATGGACGTCGTCGTCCTCGCCTACGCCGACGCGGAGGGGGTCAAGGCCTGGGGTGGGCTCCTGCTCGGGTTGTTCGCGGCGGGGTCGCTCGTCGGCGGGCTGGTCTACGGCCTGGTCGAGGTCACCGGACCGGTCGCCCAGCGGGTGTCCTGGTGGACGTTCGCGATGTTCGCCGGCCTGCTGCCGCTGCTGTGGGTGCCGGGCGTGGCGGTGCTCGGGATCAATGGCTTCCTCGCGGGGCTGTTCATCGCGCCGACGCTGATCACGTCGATGTCGTTGTGCCAGCGGCTGGTTCCCGCGGCGCAGCTCAACGAGGGGATGACCATCGTCGTCACCGGGCTCCTCGTCGGTGTCGGGATCGGCTCGGCGGTCGCCGGCCAGATGGTCGAGGACCGGGGCGCCCACGCGAGCTTCGTCGTCCCGGTGCTCGCCGCGGCGCTGGCGTTCGGGACCGCGCTCCTCGGCCGGGGGCGGTTGCGCCGGGCCGAGGCGGCCGGGCTCGCGCTCGCCGCCTGACGGCGGGGCCGTCAGGCTCGGCCCTCGTCGAGCATGGTCAGGGCGGCGGCGACGAGCGCCGCGTTGTCGGGTGCCGTCGTTCCGTCGGGCAGGGCGAGGGTGTCTTCGAGACCGATCCGTATGCCGAGCCCGCCCCGCCCCGCGTGTCGCAGCGCCGGCCAGGCACTCGCGTCCTCGCCGTGGAGGAGGACGGGCGGGGCGGCTCCGGCCTCGTCGAGCTGGGCGAGGAGGAAATCGGCCAGGCGGTGGGTGACGCTCTCCTCGCGTCCGGGGAGTTCGAGCAGGACCCGGAGCGTGTCATTCCGGACGCCGCTGCGGAGCCAGGCGGTCACGTCCTGCGGGCTCCACAGGCCCGCCTCGACGGCCACGCCGCGGGCGAGGAGGGTGCGAGCGACGCGCTCGGCGCCGTCCTCGTGCCAGTTCACCGAGGCGAAGTCGGGCAGCTCGCGCCAGGACTCGACGAGCGCGACCCGGGCATCGGCGCGCGGTTGCGCCCAGGCGCCGGTCGTCACCCCGATCGGCAGGCCGGGCGCCGCCGCGCGGATGGCCCCGAGGGCCGCATCCAGCGGGCCCGCGGTGAGCGTGTCCCGCCCGCGGGCGTCCTTGACGTGGATGTGGACCGACGTGGCCCCGACGGCGAGGACCGCGGAGGCGGCGGCGGCGAGGTCCGCGGCGGTGACGGGCAGGCGGGGGTGGGCGCTCGGCATACGGGCGCCGTTGAGGCAGGCCTGCACCACGACGTCGACGCTATCGCGACCCGGCGGGCGGTGGCATGCCGAGCCGGACCCGACCGCAGACGGACGTCAGAACACGACGACGGTGCGGCCCATCGGCATGAGGTTCCGGGCCCAGATCATGTCCATCGCCGCGTTGGACACGCGGGCGCAGCCGTGCGAGGCCGGGTAGCCCGGGACGCTGTTGGAGCCGTGGACGGCGATGCCGCCGGTGAAGTACTTCGGACGCCACAGGTCGCCGAGCGGGCCGTGGTCCATGCCGTCGATCTGCAGGATCACCCGGAAGGTGCCCCGCGGCGTGATCGCGGTGGCGGGCTGGCCGTGGCTGAGGTACTGCTGCCCGCTGCCCGTGCTCGTGTTGACGATGGCCACGATGCGCGAGTTCTCGACGATCGTCAGAACCTGGCTGGCGAGGCTGATCTGCACCGCGTCACCGCTGACCACGAGCTTGGGCTGGATGCCCTTGTCGAGGGCGGCGCGGGTGGCCGGACCATAGACGCCGTCGCGGCCGAGTCCGGCGGTCTTCTGGAGGGCCATCACGGCCTGGGCGGTCTGGTAGCCGTAGGTCCCGTCGGGGGTCCCGAGCCAATAGCCGAGATCGGACAGCCGCTGCTGCATCCGCTTGACCGCGTCCCCCTTGTCACCGACGGTCATCGTGCTCGTGTCGGTCAGCGGTGGTTTCGTAGTCGCGGTCGAGGACGGCGTCGTGCTCGTGGACGAGGGCGCGGTGGTCGAGGACGTGCTGCTCGAGGACGTGCTGCTCGAGGACGTCGACGTGCTGGTGCCGGACGTGCTGGTGGACGTCGCTCCCGTGGATGTCGAACCCGGGGTCCCGGAGGTGCTCGTCGACGTCGATGTCCCGACCGCCGTCGACGACGAGGTCCCGCCGCCGCTCGGCGAACAGCCCGCCAATGCGACCGCGACCAACGCCGCCGCCACCCAACCCTTGCCCGTCTTCATGTCCGCCCCTTGTTCCTGCCGTGTTCCGAGTCCGTATGTCGTGGGGCCGGCGAACCGGCCCGTCACCCGATCTGACGCCGCTCCTCTCCACCAGGTTGTCCCGCGGAGGTCACGAACGCGTCACGCCGGTGTCCCCCAGTCGAAGGGCAGAGACACGCCGTGGAGAGGCTCGGCATACGGCGTGTCTGTGCCCGCGGACGTGTGTCCCGGGCCCAGTGCCGTGTTTCCCCGGCCCCGGGCGAGCGGCCCCACCCGCCCATGCGACCCGGTTCGGACGGCCGCGGCGAGGCAGAAGAGCGGAATCCGGGGCCGACCATGTAGCGTTGTCCCCACGACAAACACACATTCGCAGGACCGCTCCGCAACTCGACCGTGCCGCGTACGCTCGGCCGGAAGGCGATGCCGTCCCGCTAGACGACACAAGGGGGTCACGCCATGGGGCGCGGCCGGGCCAAAGCCAAGCAGACGAAGGTTGCCCGGGAGTTGAAGTACTACTCCCCGAACACCGACCTCAGCGCACTCGAGCGCGAGCTGCACGAGGGCTCCACGTTCCACACCGGGGTGCACTACGTCGACGAGCCGGACGCGGACGAGGACGACGACTACGGTCGCTGGGCCTCGGGGCAGCGCTGATCGGACCGCCGACACCGATTCCCCTTGGCGCGTCAAACCCACCTGACCGCCGTTATCTGGCACGCTCACGC
>JBDIAJ010000205.1:0-5408 GCA_039812345.1 Nostocoides sp.
GGCCGGCCTGGCCGGTGCCGCCGACGCGCCCGCCGCCGACGCTCCGGCCGCGGCGGAGCTGCCGGCCGGTGCCGCGGCCCCGTTGGCCGACGGGTCGGCCCCCGCGGGCTACACCGTCAAGGGCAACGCCGACAGCGGCCTCTACCACGAGCCCGACGGCCAGTGGTATGACGCCACCGAGGCCGAGTTCTGGTTCACGTCCGCCGCCGACGCGGAGGCCGCCGGCTTCCGCAAGGCGGGCTCGCGCAAGGCCGCCGACGCTCCGGTCGCCTTCGTCGAGGCGGAGTACGGCGCGGGTTCGGCCGAGCCGAACGCCGATGGCTCGGCCCCGGCCGGTCACGACGTCAAGGGCAACAAGGACTCGATGCTCTTCCACGTCCCAGGCTCGCAGTGGTATGACGCCACCGAGGCCGAGGTCTGGTTCGACTCCGCCGACTCCGCCGAGAAGGCCGGATTCAAGCCGGCCGGTGGTGCCGCCAAGCAGCACGTCGACGACGAGGCCTGAGCCACACGGCATACGTCCGACGGCCCCGCGGGAATGCTCCCGCGGGGCCGTCGGCGTTGGTGACACCGCGCGAGCTACCGCCTGGTAAGTCGGGTGATCACCCGACTTACCAGGCGGTAGCGGCGGGGGTGGACGGGGCGCAAGGGGGCGGGCACCTGATCGTGGGAATCTCAGGGTGTGCGGCGCGCTACCCTCCCGAAGTGCCCAGGCTGCGGATCGACCTCGCGTATGACGGCACGGACTTCTCCGGCTGGGCGGCCCAACCGGGCCGGCGCACCGTCGAGGGTGAGTTGGCCGCCGCGTTGACGACCATTCTCCGCACGGTCGAACCCGTGCGGCTCGTCGTCGCCGGGCGAACCGACGCAGGTGTGCACGCGCGCGGGCAGGTCGCGCATACCGACATCCCCGACGGTCCGTATGCCGCGCTCCCCGGCCGCAGCGACCGCACCCCCGAGCGGGCGGCCACCGATCGGCTCAACGCGGTACTCCCGCCCGACATCGTCGTCCACCGGGTCGCGGGGGCGCCGCCCGGTTTCGACGCGCGCTTCGCCGCGCTGTCGCGGCGGTACCGCTACCGGATCTGCGACGACCGGGCGGGGCTCGATCCGCTGCGCCGCCACGACACGGTGGTCGTCGCGAACGGCCTCGACGAGGTCGCCATGGCCGACGCCGCACGAAGCCTCCTCGGGCTGAACGATTTCGCGGCGTTCTGCAAGCGACGGGAGGGAGCGACGACGATCCGCACCCTCCTCGCCTACGCCTGGGCGAGGGAGGAGGACGGCACGCTGGTCGCTCATGTCGAGGCCGACGCCTTCTGTCATTCGATGGTCCGGGCGCTGGTCGGCGCGGTCGTCCCGGTGGGGCTTGGACGCGTGGAGGTGGGGTTCCCCGCCGAGGTGCTGCGCGGCGGCATACGGGATCCGCGGGTGAAGGTCATGCCGGCGCACGGCCTCAGCCTCGAGGAGGTGCGCTACCCGCCGGAGGACGCGCTCGCCGAGCGCGCCGCGCAGGCGCGTGCCCGCCGCGACGGCAGCTGAGTCGCGACCGTGCCCACGCCCGCCCGCGCCGCTGTGCGCAAGCTCTCCCGAGATCCGTTGGGGGCTGTCGGCCGGGCTCGATAGGGTGGAAACGATCGGCATCGGCGCCCGACCGCCAGTCCGGCGCGCCGCCTCAGCCCTAACCGAGGAGCTTTCCATGTCCGGCACCGGCACGACCACCGCAATGCCCCTGGCCGGCGACTTCCCGCCGCAGACCCACGAGGCGTGGCAGGCCCTGGTCGCCGGCGTGGTCAACAAGTCGCGGGCCGAGGGCGCCAAGCTCTCGCCGGCCGACGCCGAGGCGAGCCTGCGCTCGACCCTTCCCGGTGGCCTGGTCATCGACCCGCTCTATCTCGCGCCGGCGCCGGCTCAGCCACTGGGCGTGCCCGGGGCGATGCCGTTCACGCGCGGCCGGGGCCTGCGCGGCGCGGACGTCCCGTGGGATGTCCGCCAACTCCACGACGACCCCGATGTCACGCTCACCCGCGCGGCCGTCCTCGACGACCTCGAGCACGGGGTGACGTCGGTGTGGGTGCAGATCGGCGAGGCCGGCCTGGCGGCGGGCGACCTCGCCGAGGCGCTGGCCGATGTCCGGCTCGACCTCGCCCCGATCGTCGTTTCCTCGACCAGCGACCAGGCGGCCGCCGCGGATGCGCTGGCGGCGCTGCTCGGCGCCGCGGGCGCGCGGGCGCCGGGGAGCAACCTCGGGCTTGACCCGCTCGGTGCCGCGGCCCGCACGGGTGCGGGCGCCGATCTCGGCGGACTCGCCGCGTATGTCGCCAAGGCGGATGCCCTCGGGGACGTCCATGCGATCACCGTCGACTCCCGGGTTTATCGCGACGCCGGCGCGAGTGCCGTCGATGAGATCGCGTATGCCGTGGCCACCGGCGTCGCCTACCTCCGGCAACTCGAGGCCGACGGGGTCGCGGCGGCGGATGCGTTCGAGCACATCGAGTTCCGTGTCTCGGCGACGGCCGACCAGTTCCTCACCACCGCGGCGCTGCGCGCGCTGCGCCGAGTGTGGGCCCGCGTCGGCGAGCTGTGCGGCGTGCCCGAGGCCGCCCGCGGGGCGCGCACGCACGCGGTCACCGCGTTGCGGATGTTCACCCGCGACGACCCGTGGGTCAACGTCCTCCGCGCGACCCTGGCGACTTTCGGCGCCTCGGTCGGCGGTGCCGACGCGATCACCGTGCTGCCCTATGACACGGTCGCCGGCCTCCCGGAGAAGTTCTCCCGCCGGCTGGCCCGCAACACCCAGATCGTCCTCGCCGACGAGGCCAATGTCGGGCGGGTCACCGATCCGGCCGGCGGCTCCTGGTATGTCGAGTCGCTCACCGACGAGATCGCCGCCGCGGCCTGGACGGCGTTCCAGGAGATCGAGGCCGCGGGCGGTATGCCGCAGGCCCTGGCCGACGGCGTGGTCGCCGGGCGCCTCGCCGCCACCCGCTGCGAGGAGGCCGTTCGGATCGCCAACCGGCGCGAGCCGATGACCGGGGTGAGCATGTTCCCCCTCACCGGGGAGACGGCGCTGGTGCGTCGCCCGCGGACGGTCGCGCCCGCGGGCGGCCTTGCGCCACACCGGGACTCGCAGGTCTGGGAGGCGCTGCGCGACCGCGCCACTGCGTACGCCGCCGAGCACGGCTCCGCGCCCGCCGTCACCATTGTCGCCCTCGGTAGCCGGCGCGACTTCGGCGCGCGCGAGATGTTCGTGACCAACCTGCTCGCCGCCGGCGGGATCGTCGCGACCACCGTCGAAGGTGCGGGTGCCGCAGCGGGGGAGGAGCGGCATACGGGCCCGGTGGTGATCGCGAGTTCGCCGAAGGGGTATGCCGCGCACGCGGCCGACGCCGTCGCCGCCCTGCGCGCCGCGGGCGCCGAGACGATCTATGTCGCCGGCCGGGCGCGCGAGCTGGGGGCGACCGAAGTGGACGGGGAGATCTACGACGGCATGGACGTCGTCGCCTTCTTGGGCGGCCTGCTCGACCGACTCGGCGCCCCGGCGGAAGGAGCCGCGCGATGACGACCATTCCCGACTTCACGTCAATCGACTTGGGACCGGCGGCCGCGCCGGCGGAGCCGATCGTCGAGTTTGCGGACCCGATGACGTGGAAGACGCCGGAGGGCATCGAGGTCGCGCCCGTCTATACCTCGGCGGATCTCGACGGCCTCGACTTCCTGCAGACCGTCCCGGGCGCGCCGCCCTTCCTGCGCGGGCCCTATCCGACGATGTATGTCAACCAGCCGTGGACGATCCGGCAGTATGCCGGGTTCTCCACCGCGGAGGAGTCCAACGCCTTCTACCGGCGCAATCTCGCTGCGGGACAGAAGGGTCTGTCGGTCGCCTTCGACCTGGCGACGCACCGGGGCTACGACTCCGACCACCCGCGGGTGACCGGCGACGTCGGCATGGCCGGCGTGGCGATCGACTCGATCTATGACATGCGGACGCTGTTCAGCGGCATCCCGCTGGATCAGATGTCCGTGTCCATGACGATGAACGGCGCGGTGATCCCGATCCTCGCGCTCTATGTCGTCGCCGCCGAGGAGCAGGGCGTCGGCCCCGAACAGTTGGCCGGGACCATCCAGAACGACATCCTCAAGGAGTTCATGGTCCGCAACACCTATATCTATCCGCCGACGCCGAGCATGCGGATCGTCTCCGACATCTTCGCCTACACCAGCGCGAAGATGCCGCGGTTCAACTCGATCTCGATCTCCGGGTATCACATGCAGGAGGCCGGGGCGACGCAGGATCTCGAGCTCGCCTACACCCTCGCCGACGGCGTCGAGTACATCCGGGCGGGCAAGGCGGTCGGGCTCGACGTCGACAAGTTCGCGCCGCGGTTGAGCTTCTTCTGGGCGATCGGGATGAACTTCTTCATGGAGGTCGCCAAGCTGCGCGCGGCGCGGCTGCTGTGGGCGCGGCTGGTCAAGGAGCAGGGCGCGCAGAACCCGAAGTCGCTGTCGCTGCGCACGCACAGTCAGACCTCGGGCTGGTCGTTGACCGCGCAGGACGTCTTCAACAATGTGGTGCGGACGTGCATCGAGGCGATGGCCGCGACCCAGGGGCACACCCAGTCGCTGCACACCAACGCTCTCGACGAAGCCATCGCTCTCCCAACGGATTTCAGCGCCCGCATCGCCCGCAACACCCAGCTGGTCATCCAGCAGGAGTCGGGCACGTGCCGCACGATCGACCCGTGGGCGGGATCGGCATACGTCGAGAAGCTGACGCACGATCTGGCCGAGCGGGCGTGGGAGCACATCGAGGAGGTCGAGGCCGCCGGCGGGATGGCGAAGGCGATCGAGGCCGGCATCCCCAAGATGCGCATCGAGGAGGCGGCCGCGCGCACCCAGGCGCGGATCGACTCCGGCCAGCAGCCGGTCATCGGGGTCAACACCTATGTGGTCCAGGACGACGAGGAGATCGACGTCCTCAAGGTCGACAACGCCGCCGTCCGGGCGCAGCAGATCGCCAAGCTGGAGCGGTTGCGGGCCGAGCGCGACGAGAGTGCCACCCAGGCGGCGTTGGCGAAACTCACTGCGGCAGCGCGGGAGTCGGACGGGACGCTGGAGACCAACCTGCTCGCGTGCGCGATCGAGGCGGCCCGGGCGATGGCGACGGTCGGTGAGATGTCGAGCGCCATGGAGGAGGTCTTCGGCCGCTACACCGCGCAGATCCGTACCATCGGTGGCGTGTACTCCGCCGCAGCCGGTGACGACCAGGGCGTCAAGACGGCACAGCAGTTGGTCGAGGAGTTCGAGGAGGCCGAGGGCCGGCGCCCGCGCATCCTGGTCGCCAAGATGGGCCAGGACGGGCACGACCGCGGCCAGAAGGTCATCTCGACCGCCTTCGCCGACCTCGG
>JBDIAJ010000206.1:0-5319 GCA_039812345.1 Nostocoides sp.
GGACCCGCCCGGCCCGGACCCGCCCGGCCCGGACCCGCCCGGCCCGGACCCGCCCGGCCGGCGTCGGTGCTCGTCATCAGTGGTGCACCCCCTGCGGGCTGGGGTCGAGGCCGGCCGCCTTCCATTCGGCGAGGACCGCCTTCTCGGCCGGTGTCGGCAGGAAGCTCCTCGGCGCGAAGATCCGGGACGGGACGTCCTCGGCCTCGGTCGTCGGCAGCCCCCCGGCGCGGATCGCCCGGACGCACACGACTGCCGCGGACAGCACGACGATGATGACGAGGACGGCATAGATGATCGACAACGTCCCCTGGACGGTGGTGTTGAAGACGACCTTGTCCATGTCGGCCATCGTCTTGGCCGGGGCGAGCACCTGGCCGGCGTCGCGGGCCTTGACGAACTTGTCGTGATTGGCGAAATAGCCGATCGCCGCGTTGTCGCTGAAGATCTTCTGATATGACGCGGTCAGGGTGACCAGCAGGTCCCAGGCGAGCGGGACGCCCGCCACCCAGGCCCATTTCGTCTTCCCCTGCTTGATCAGGATCGTCGTCACGACGGTCAGGGCGATCGCCGCGAGCAACTGGTTGGCGATCCCGAACAGCGGGAACAGCGTGTAGATCCCGCCGAGCGGGTCCTTCACGCCCATGACGAGGATCGAGCCCCATCCGGCGACGACGATCAGGGAGCAGGTCCAGGCGCCGACGAGCCAGCTCGGGTCCTTGAACTTGGCCAGGCCCGGCACGTTGCCGATCGCGTCGGAGAACATGAAGCGCGCCACCCGGGTGCCGGCGTCGACGGTCGTGAGGATGAACAACGCCTCGAACATGACGGCGAAGTGATACCAGAACGAGCGCAGCGAGTCCCCGCCGAAGGACTTCATGACCTCGGACATCCCGAACGCCAGGGTCGGGGCGCCGCCGGTGCGGCTGACGATGCTCGCCTCGCCGACACCGGATGCCGCCTCCTGCAACAGCGACGGCGGGATGTTCGCCAGCGGAGTCCCGCCGGGGCTGACCAGGCCGAGGCCGTTGACATAAGCGGCCGCCGTCTCCGGCGTGCCGCCGGTCAGCGCCTTCGGCGCGTTCATCGCGAAGTAGATGTGCTGGTCGATGCTCACCGCGGCGACCAGGGCCATGATCGCGACGAAGGACTCGGTCAGCATCGAGCCGTAGCCGATCATCCGCGCCTGGCTCTCCTTCTCGATCAGCTTGGGCGTCGTCCCGGACGAGATCAGCGCATGGAAGCCCGAGAGGGCCCCGCACGCGATCGTGATGAACAGGAACGGGAAGAGCGAGCCGGCGAACGACGGTCCCTTGCCGGTATGGGCGAACTCGGTCACCGCGGGCATCTGGACGGTCGGCCGGGCGACGAGGATGCCGAGCGCGAGCAGGGCGATCGTTCCGACCTTCATGAACGTCGAGAGGTAGTCGCGGGGGGCGAGGAGCAGCCATACGGGCAGGACCGAGGCGGCGAAGCCGTAGATGATCAGGGCCCAGGCCAGCTGGACCGGGGTGAGCGTGAAGGTGTCCGCCAGCGAACTCTGCGCCACCCACCGCCCGCTGATGATGGCGATGAGCAGCAGGGCGACCCCGATCAGCGAGACCTCGTTGACTGCGCCGGGGCGGAGGAAGCGGAGATAGACGCCCATGAACAGGGCGATCGGGATGGTCATCGCGATGGAGAACACCCCCCACGGGCTCTCGGCCAGGGCGCCGATGACGACGATGCCGAGGACGGCGATGAGGATGAGCATGATCGTCAGCACGCCGATCAGGGCGGCGATGCCACCGACGACGCCGAGCTCGTCGCGCGCCATCTGCCCGAGGCTGCGCCCGCGCCGGCGGATCGACATGTGCATGACCATGTAGTCCTGCACGGCGCCGGCGAAGACGACCCCGATGATGATCCACATCGTCCCCGGCAGATAGCCCATCTGGGCCGCGAGCACCGGGCCGACCAGCGGACCGGCCCCGGCGACGGCGGCGAAGTGGTGGCCGAACAGGATCCGCCGGTCGGTCGGCATGAAGTCCTTGCCGTTGGAGAACTCCTCGGCCGGGGTCATCCGCGTATCGCGCGGCTGGAGCACCTTGTATTCGATGAGCCGCGCATAGAACCGGAAGGCGATGACATAGGTGGCGAGCGCGGCGATGACGAACCAGACCGCGTCGACCTTCTCGCCGCGGACGACGGCGATCATCGCCCAGGCGATCGCGCCCAGGAGGGCGATCACCCCGAAGACGACCTTCTGTCGGCCGGTGATCACATCGCGCTCGACGACCGCGACCGGCGGTCGATCGGGATCGTTGCGCAGGACATCGACGTCCCGCAGGTCCACGCTCATACTGCCCCACATCCTTCGCATGAGAATTGCCTGTGAGACCACCGTAGAACTCGCCGCCGACAGCCGTCCGGGGACGCGCCCGCCGAGTTGCGGGCACGCGCGTCAATACAGTGAGATCGCCCGTATGCCGCGCGGCAGCGGCGCCTGCTCGCAGGCGGCCGCGCGCACATCGCAGCGCACCCACCACTGCCACCATCCGGGGGGATTCCCGACCGGTTTGATCAGGTGGTCGCCGTCGCTGAAGCGTTGCTGCGGAAAGACGCCGAAGTACGCCGTGCTCGTCGCCGGTTCGCCCGGTGGGTCGACCCGGTCGCCGTCGAGGGTCATCGGTATGGGCGCCATGACGATCGCTCCGTCCGGGCTGACCGCAGTGGGATACGGGGTGTGGCTGAACCCGGTCGAGTCGTCGCCGCAGGTGACCTCGCGGACGGCCAGCGTGTCGACGTCGATGAGGTCGAGGCACCCGCCCGGCTCGGGGGCTACCTCCTGCGGACTGTGGTCGAGCTCGCGGTGTCCGAGAACGAGATTCGGCTTTCTCGGCATGACCCGCGCCAGAGGGTCGCTGGTGGGGTAGACCTTCGCCAGTCTGGTGGGGTAGACCTTCGCCAGTCCAGCCCCGGTCGGATCCCACAGCCACACTCCGGTGTCGGCGTCGACGAGCACACCACGACTGGTCCACCCGAGCACCTGGCCGCGGTGGTCACGCATGCTGTACCGCACCGATGGGTGCTGGCCCGGACGAACGATATAGAGGTAATCGGGACCGTCGGCGGTGGGGATGTTGGGGTCGACCGAGGTGCTGATCGCGTAGTCGCCGCTGCCCGAGGGATCGATGGCCGCGCCCGTGATCAGGCCGGCCTCGATGGTGGTGCCCGGGGCCGCGCCGGTCGCGACCTCGGTCACCGAGCCGTCGGCGGCGACGTCCAGGAGCGTCCAGTCGACCGGCGTCGGTGCCGTCGTCACGCGGGCGCGCACCGCGAGCGTGTGAGCCGGATCCGGGTCGAGGATCCGGTAGGTCATCCCCGCGTCGTCCCCGAGCGGGGCCCGTCCGCCGCTCATGACCAGGGCCACCCGGCCGTCGAGCCCGAGTTCGAGGCGCGGCGTGACGTCGATCGCCGCGCCGACGGGCAACTCGTCGTTCCACGACCCGTCGACCTCGTCCAGCGGAGTCCGGCTGGCCATCGGGAGGCTCTCGGCTGCGGTGGTCGTCGGCGCGGACCCGGTCGAGGAGTGGGGCGGCCCGGCCGGGCCCTGGGGACTGTGCTGACGCATGGTCGTCGAGCCGACGGCCACGGCGACGGCCACGGCGCCGGTCGCGACCACGGCGATCGCGCGTCTGCGCGAACGGCGCCGCCGCCCGGCGGCGAGGGCTCGCTCGGGCAGGTCGCCGCTCGGCTGGATCTCCTCGGCGCGGGCGTGCAGCGTGTCCGTCACGGTGGCCTCGACGCCGGTGCCAGCCGGCCGGCTCGCCCGTGACGCACCGTCAGCGTGGGACTCAGCGTGGGTCATCGATCCTCCCGATGGCATCGACGGAACTGTCGGAGTGGGGGATTCGCTCGCGCAGGCGGGCCAGGCCCCGGTGCAACTGGCTCTTGACCGTGCCCACGGAGCAGCCGAGAATCGCCGCGATCTCCGGCTCGGTGAGGTCCTCGTAGTAGCGCAGGACGACCACCGCCCGTTGCCGCGGACCGAGGGAGGCGAGGCCGCGCCATACGAGATCGCGGTCGGCCACCGCCTCTAGATCGTCGTCCATATGCCGCTCGGGCACCTCGGCGACGGGACGCTCGCGCCGGACGGAGGCGCGCCGCCATACGGACACGTGGGTGCGGGCGATCACGGTCCGCGCGTAGGCGTCGAGCGCGCCCCGGTCGCGGACGCGACCCCAGGAGAGGTAGACCTTGGCGAGCGCGGTCTGAAGGAGGTCCTCGGCGTCGGGCAGGGTGCCGGTCAAGAGGTATGCCGTGCGCAGCAGCGCGGTCGAGCGCGCGCCGACGAAGGCCGTGAACTCCGCATCGCGGTCCACCGGCACTCCTTCGCCTCGCCAGGGTCGTCCTCAACAAGGACGCCGTCAGTGGGGCCAAGGGTTGCACGGCCCCCGATCGGGCGCTGCCGCTGTCGGGCAACCCGACTAGGCTGGTCGGCATGGCTGACTTCGACGTGGTGGTCCTCGGTGCTGGTCCCGGCGGGTATGTCGCGGCGATCCGCGCCTCGCAACTCGGCCTCAAGGCCGCGGTGGTGGAGAAGAAGTACTGGGGCGGGGTCTGCCTCAACGTCGGCTGCATCCCGAGCAAGGCGCTGATCAAGAACGCCGATCTCGCGCACACGCTCAATCACGAGAAGGCGAAGTACGGCATCGAGGGCCACGCGACGATGTCCTACGGTCCGACGCACGCCCGCTCGCGCGCGGTGTCCGCCGGCATCGTCAAGGGCGTCCACTTCCTGATGCGCAAGAACAAGATCACCGAGATCGACGGCTGGGGGACGCTCACCGGCCCCAAGTCGATGACCGTCGCGATGAACGACGGCTCGACCCGCGAGCTGACCTTCGACAACCTCATCATCGCCGCCGGCGCGGTGACCCGGATGCTGCCCGGCGTCGCGGTCTCGCCGAACGTCGTGACCTATGAGGAGCAGATCCTCGACCCCAACCTCCCCGGCTCGATCATCATCGCCGGCTCCGGCGCCATCGGCGTCGAGTTCGCCTATGTCATGAAGAACTTCGGCGTCGACGTGACGATCGTGGAGTTCCTCGACCGGATGGTGCCGACCGAGGACGCCGACGTGTCCAAGGAGTTGCTCAAGCAATACAAGAAGCTCGGCGTCACGGTGCTGCTCGGCACCAAGGTCGAGTCCGTCGAGGACACCGGATCCGGTGTGCGCGTGACGGTCTCGCCGGCGGCCGGGGGAGCGCAGCAGGTGCTGGAGGCCGACAAGCTGCTCTCGGCCATCGGCTTCGCGCCGCGGACCGAGGGCTACGGCCT
>JBDIAJ010000207.1:0-5238 GCA_039812345.1 Nostocoides sp.
GTTGACGAGGACCAGACGGGTCGAGGCGTCGATCACACCCGGCGGGATGAGCTGCGGGATCTTCGCGTGGGTCTGCGTGCTGGTCCACGCATTGATGGCCACGCGCGCCGCCTCGCTCGCCTTGACGTAGTCGACCGTGTGCAGTCCGGCGCCGAACCACCGGGCGATCGCGTCGAGGAAGGGCTGCTTCCAGGTGATGCCGGCCTGGGGCCAGAGGGAGTTCGCGCTGTCGAGGGCGATGGTGTAGGGCTGGTTGGAACCGTCGGTGAAGGTGCCGGCCCGGGACTCGACGGCGGCGGTGAGCGCGGCGAGGCCCTCATCGAGACTCTGGAGTCCCTCTTCGCCGAGGACGTCGAGCATCTCGGTCGCCGTCGCCCCGACCGCGCCGTTGGCGGTCATGCCCAGCGCCACGGCGACGGAGAAGGGGGAGCAGGCGAGGTTGCCCTCCACGTCGGCGAGCATCCGTCGGGTGAGGTCGGCGCCGAAGGCGCGCATCGCCGCGGCCGCGGGGCCCGCAGCGGACGCTGGGGCACTCGCCCGGGCGACCGACGCGGTGACGACATCGCCGCCGTGGGCGCCGGGATCGCTCCCGCCCGCGCAGCCGGACACGGTCGTGGTGACCAGGGCCAGCGGCCCGGCGAAGACGAGCGCGTGCACCAGGCTGCGGCGGGTGGTGGTCATCCCGGGCTCCTTCGGGTCGCGGATCATCACGAGGTGACGGAGGGGGACGAGGCGACGGACGAGACGGGCGAGTCGGGGTCGGTTGGGGTGGTGTCCGGGAGGACCTGGCGCTCCGAGCGCGTGAACGCGAGCCACTCGTCGCCTTGGACGATGGCGAGGTAGGGACCCGAGCGGTCGAGTCGCGGCCTCGTGGCGAGCCACCCGGCGAGCCACGCGTCCTGGTCCAGCAACGCCTGCGCACAGCCCATCTCGGTCGTCGCGAGCTCGCCGAGGACGAGGTGGGAGTCCTCGACCCGGGCCGGTCCTGACATCGTGTTGCACCCGGCCTCGAGGCGGATGGTGGAGTCGAGGATGGTCAGCCGAATGGTCGATCCGGCGACCAGTGGCTTCGGGGGTTCGGGCTGGGCGGCGTTGGCCTCATAGACCCCGGCGATGTCGGTCAGCGTCGCCACGGAGATCATGCCGCCCTTGTTGTCGCCGCCCGCGGACCGATCGCTTCCGGTCGCGCCGGGATCGGCTCGCTGGGTTCCGCACGCGGCGAGCACGACGGCGATTGCGCTGACCAGGGCGAGGCGTCCCAACATGCCCCTTGGACGTATGCCGCGCACGCCCGGTTCCGGACCGGGCGGTCAGTCCCAGGCGTGGGCGACCACCCGGAGGGTCTCGGGGGTGCCGGAGATCAGCATCGTTGTCAGGACTGAGGAGCGCCAGGGCGCGAGGTCGTCCCGGATCTTCTCGGCCGGGCCGACGAGCGCGACCCGCTCGACCATCGCCAGGGGGATCGCCGCGGCCGCCTCGTCCTTGCGGCCGGCGAGGTAGAGCTCCTGGATCCGGGCGCATTCGGCCTCGAAGCCCATCCGGGCGAAGGTGTTGTAGTGGAAGTTGACCCCCTTCGCGCCCATTCCACCGATGTAGAGCGCGAGCGTCGGGCGCACGTGGTCGGCGGCGCGCTCGACGTCGGAATCGGCATACGCCCCGACGGAGGCGGCCACCTCGAAGTCCGCCGGCCGACCACCGGGCCGGACGGCGAAGCCGGCCTCCAGCGCGGCGCGGGAGTCGGCGTCGTCGTGGGGTGAGAACCATCCGGGGATCCACCCGTCGGCGATCTCCGCGGCGAGGGCGATGTTCTTGGGCCCCTGCGCGGCGAGGAGGATCGGGATGGTCGGGCGCGCGGGGTGGAGGGTCGACTTCAGGGCCTTGCCGAGCCCGGTCCCATCGCGGCGGGGGATCGTGTAGTAGGTCCCGGAGAACTCCACCCGCTCGCGCGCGAACACCTTGCGCAACACCGCGACATACTCCCGCGTCCGGGCGAGCGGGCGGCCGTAGTCCTCGCCGTACCACCCCTCGACCACCTGCGGCCCGGATGCGCCGATGCCGAGCACCATCCGCCCGCCGGTGAGCTGGTCGAGGGTCATCGCCGCCATCGCGGTGGCGGTCGGGGTCCGCGCCGACATCTGGACGATCGCCGTCCCGAGCCGCATCCGCGTCGTCGTCCGCCCGAACCACGCGAGCGGCGTCAGGCAGTCCATCCCGTAGGCCTCCGCGGTCCAGAGGGACTCGTAGCCGAGGGACTCGGCATACGCGACGAGGTCGGCGAGACCCGGGTCGGGTGCCGCGCCCCAATAACCGATGGACAGACCGCGCTTCATCGCCACTCCCTTGCCGTATGCCGCCCGCTCGCCGAGTCTGCCACCGCCGGCCCCGCGCCGGGGCGCCCACCCGCCGTCGGCACAGGACCTGCACAGGAGGTCGCGCGGATCTAGGCTGCCCGCAACCCCACTCACCGAGGAGAGGACCGCACCCGATGAGCGCGACCGGCCACCCCGGCGGCACCCCGACGACCTACGAGGGTCGGGCGCTGCCCCGGCCGGGGGAGGAGGTCGTCGACCAGGGACTGGCCTTCGACCTCGAGACGATGGACCGCCGCCGAATGCTGCGCGTGCTCGGCCTCGGGGCCTCGGTGGCGGCGCTCGCCGCGTGCGGGGACTCCGGTGAGGCGACCTCGTCCACCTCCGCGACGTCCGCGTCGGCGACAACCGTTTCCTCGCCGTCAGCGTCGGGATCGACCTCCGCGGGGGATGTCGTCGAGATCCCGGACGAGACCGCGGGCCCCTACCCGGGGGATGGGTCGAACGGCCCCGACGTCCTCACCCAGGACGGCGTGGTCCGCGCGGACATCCGGTCGAGCTTCGGTGGCTCCAGCGGGACGGCCGAGGGGGTGCCGGCGACGATCACCCTGACGATCACCGACATGGCGAACGGCGATGTCCCCTTCGCCGGGGCCGCGGTCTATGTCTGGCACTGCAACCGGGACGGGAAGTACTCGCTCTACTCCGACGGCATCACCGATCAGAACTACCTGCGCGGGGTCCAGATCGCCGACGCCTCGGGCGTGGTCTCGTTCACGAGCATCTTCCCGGCGTGCTACAGCGGGCGCTGGCCACACATCCACTTCGAGGTCTATCCCGACCAGGCGTCGATCACCGACTCGGCGAAGGCGATCGCGACCTCGCAGATCGCCATACCCAAGGAGGCGTGTGACGTCGTCTATGCGACGACGGGTTATGCGCAGTCGGTGTCCAATCTCGCCCAGTTGAGCCTGGCCACGGACAACGTCTTCGGCGACGACAGCGCGGTCCACCAGCTCGCGACGATGAGTGGCGATGTGGCGTCCGGCTACACCATCGCGCTCGCCGCACCCGTCGACACCGGGACGACCCCGTCCGCCGGCTCCGCTCCGGGCGGGGACGGTGCTCCCCCCGGCGCACCGCCGAGCGCCTCGTCCTCCTGACCGGGCGCCGTCGGCCGGCCGGGCGAAGCCGGCTGGCCGTGCGGGCGCGGCCGCGCCCGTCGGCTGCGCGCTCAGGCGGGCCGACGCCCCTGACCGGCCCGGACGTGGTCGGCGATCACATCGCACACCTCGGCGGTCGCCTCGAAGCCGAGCATGTGGCCCTTGCCGGGAAGCTCGATCAGCCGGGATCCGGGAATGCCCTCGTGGAGGGCCCGCGCGTAGTGCGGTGGCGTCAGCCGGTCCTTGGTCCCGACCATGACCGTCGTCGGGAGGCGGCCGAGCATCGCCATCGACGCGCTCTCGTCCAGCTCCTCCAGCGCCGAGAAGTAGTTCCCCATGTCCCGGATCTTCGTCGCGGCGATCGCCTTGCGCACGAGCCGGACGTCGCGGGGGTCGGCGTCGTCGCCGAAGTTGAGGTAGCGCTGGTGCGGGTTGGTCACGAAGATCCCGGCGGGGATCCGCGGACCCCGCTTCGCGACGTGCATGACCCCCATCTCGACCCGCCCGAACCAGCCGGGGCGCTTGACGTCCGCCGCGGCGGTGCCGATGAGCACGGCCCCGGCGCATCGGGCGAGGAGATCCTCGGGGTAGTGTCCGGCGTAGGCGAGGACGGTCATCCCGCCCATGGAGTGCCCGACGAGGACGAAGTCCCGGTCGAGAGTCTCCTCGATGACGGTCGCGAGGTCGTCGCCGAGCTGCCCGACGGACGCCTTGCCGTTGCCGGGGGAGGACTCGCCGTGCCCCCGCTGGTCGTACGCCACGACCCGGACCGGGACCCGCGCGTGGATGCCGCGGATGACCCGGCTCCACAGGGTCCGGTTGAGGGTCCACCCGTGGGCGAGCACGACGCTCGGCCGGGACTCGTCGATCGCCCGGTGCGGGTAGTAGACCTCGCCGACGATCCGGGCTCCGGCCGCGCCTTCGACGATGAAGGGCTCGGTCCGGAAGGGTTCAGCCATTCGCCACCTCGATCAGGACCGGCGCGTGATCCGAGGCGCCCTTGCCCTTGCGCTCCTCACGGTCGATGACCGCCCCGGTCACCCGGGCCGCGACATCCGGAGAGGCGAGGAGGAAGTCGATCCGCATCCCTCGGCCCTTCTGGAAGCGCAGTCGCTGATAGTCCCAGTAGGTGTAGACCTTCGGCCCCGGCAGGATCGGGCGCACGACATCGACATATCCGGTCTCGAGGAAGGCGTCGAAGGCCGCGCGCTCCCGCGGCGAGACGTGCGACTTGTCGGCATAGAACTCCATCGACCAGACGTCCTCGTCCCGTGGTGCGATGTTCCAGTCGCCCATGAGGATGGTCGGGCCGTCGGCGAGCCACTCCTGCGCACGGTCGCGCAGCCGCCCCAGCCACTCGATCTTGTAGTCCATGTGCGGGTCGGCGATATTGCGCCCGTTGGGGACATAGACCGACACGATCCGTATGCCGGCACACCGCGCCGCGAGCACCCGCGCCTCGGCGGCATCCCCGTCACCCCACACGGGGGCGCCGGCGAACCCCGGGGTCACCTCCTCGAGCCCGACCCGGGAGGCGATGGCGACCCCGTTCCACTGGTTGACGCCGTGGTGGGCGACCCGATAGCCGATCTCCTCGAACCGGAAGAACGGGAACTGGTCCTCGCGGGTCTTGGTCTCCTGGATGGCGAGCACGTCGACGTCGCTGCGCTCCAGCCAGGGGATCACCCGTTCGATGCGGGAGCGGATCGAGTTGACATTCCATGTCGCGATCCGCATCTCGCCACGGTAACCGAGATCCCCCCTCG
>JBDIAJ010000208.1:0-5230 GCA_039812345.1 Nostocoides sp.
TCCGGCTCCGGTGGCAAGGGCGTCCAGGAGCTCGACCGCCAACTGCGCGGTGGGTATGCCGCGGGCGACCCGATGGGGCTCGCCCTCGACGGGCGGGCGGTCGCCATCCCCGACCCGCAGGTGTATGCCGTGCCCGTCGGCTTCAACGTCGTCCCGCTCGCCGGCTCGCTCGTCGACGACGGCTCGGGCGAGACCGACGAGGAGCAGAAGCTGCGCCACGAGTCGCGCAAGATCCTCCACATCCCCGACCTGCGGGTCTCCGGCACCTGCGTGCGGGTGCCGGTGTTCAGCGGCCACGCGCTGGCCATCCACGCCGAGTTCGCCGACGCCATCTCGCCGGAGGAGGCGCTCGACCTGCTGAAGAACGCGCCCGGTGTGATCGTCGCCGACGTCCCCAACCCGCTCGAGGCCACCGGCCGCGACGAGGTCTTCGTCGGGCGGGTCCGCGCCGACCAGGCCGCCCCCGAGGGCCGCGGACTCAATCTCTTCGTCGTCGGCGACAACCTCCGCAAGGGCGCCGCGCTCAACGCGGTCCAGGTCGCGGAGGAGTGGCTCAAGCTCCGGTAGCCCCGAGCCTGGGGTCCGGCACGGTCTGTCCGTGCTCGGTCAGCCGTCCCTCGGAATCTGGTAGTTACGTAGTAACATTTCCGGAGGAGGTGGCTCGCATGAGTATCGTGAGCGCTCGCACGTTCAACCAGTCGCCGTCCAAGGTGAAGGCCATGGCCGAGGATGGGCCGGTCTTCGTCACCGATCGGGGGCGACCCGCCCTCGTTGTGCTGAGCATCGATGACTACGAACGGATGGCTGGCGGCAGCAGCATCCGGAATTCGCTACGCATGGAGGTCGACGCCGACTTCGAGCCGGTCATGACGCCGGACGTCGGTCGGGTTGCCGATCTGTGACGCTGCTTCTGGACACCAACGTGGTGAGTGAACTGCGCAAGCCGAGGCCGGATCACAACGTCGGGTCGTGGGCCGAGACGATCACCAAGCGGGACGCGTTCATCAGCGTCATCACCATCCGCGAGATCGAAGCCGGCGTCCTGCTGGTCGAGCGCCGGGACGCTGACCAGGGCCGGCTGCTTCGAGCCTGGCTGGAGGAGCGCGTGCTCCTGGAGTATGCCGATCGCCTCCTCGATGTCGACCTGGCCGTGGCCCGGCGCGCAGCGGCGCTTCACGTGCCGCACCCTCGCCCCGAACGCGACGCACTCATCGCGGCGACCGCCCTCACTCATGGCCTCACCGTCGTCACCCGCAACACGAGCGACTTCGCGCCGATGGGCGTGGCCCTCCTCAACCCCTGGACGGACCGGTGATCCGCATTGAACCGAGGGGCAAGTCGCTCTGACGACCGGGGTCGCAGTCGTTCTGGCGGACGAACCGGCGGGCGCAGGGGCCTCAGCGGCGGAACCACTCACTGCAGCCGTTGGTCTCGAAGAACTTGTCCGTCGCCTTGATGGTCACCAGGGACTGACCACTGGAGTTGTTGTTGGCCAGGATGTCGGTCAGGCCGTCGGTCCCGGACAGCCGCGCCCAGTAGCAGTTGCCGCTGTCCGGCTTGGCCGAGGAGTAGGTCCCCGCCTTGATGTCGCGGCCGACTTCGTAGATCCCGTCTCCGGGGACGCTCGACGGGGCGCCCGTCGGCTTGGGCGTGACCGTCGTGGTCTCGGTTGCCGTCTCGGTCTCCGTGACCGTGCTCTCGGACCCGCCGGCTGGTGCGGTTTCGGTCGTGGTGGCCGTGACCGTGGTGGTCGCCGCCCCGCCGGCCGCGGTCGTGGTCGAGCCACCACGGGAGGCGGCACCCATGCCGAGGGCAATGAGGGCGACCAGCGGGTAGCCGATCAGATGCTTCCTGGACTTCTTCGGCGCGCTCGGCGCACCGGGCGCGCCCACCCCGGGAACGCCGTATGGCGGCTGCGGCGCGGTGGCCTGGACGTGGGGATCCTGGGCGGGAGGGGGCGGGATGGACATCGGGCACTCCTTCGATCGGGTGGCTGTCGGTGCACACACCAACCTGGATCAGATATCGCCGATCGACAACCGCCGTCACTGATAAGCCGACTTATCAGCACATGCCCATAGAGATGACCCGAACCGCGCTAGTGTCCCTGACATGACCACAGCACCCGAGCCCGTGATGTCCCTCGCGGACATCGCCGCGCTCGCCGGCGTGCAGCGGCCGGTCGTGAGCATGTGGCGCAAGCGGCCGCGCGCTCGGGGCGAGGACATCCCCTTCCCCGCGCCCGTGGCAACCGCCGCCGGCACCGAGCGCTTCGCCACCCGCGAGGTCGTCGCCTGGCTGGCGCGCAGCGGGCGCGGGGTCAACCCCGAGTTCCGCGACGATGCCCTGGCGCACAGTCACTTTCCCGATGGCGGCCCCGATCCGGACTCGGCGATCCGAGGTGCCTCCGCGCTCGCCGCGCTCAAGGCCCGCACCGGACGGCAGTTGACCGCGAGCGCGCCGGACGACCTACTCGACCAAGCGGACGAGCTCGATCCGGACGACCTCAGCCTCTACGCCGAGATCGCCTCGCTCGGCCCCGATCTGCCCCAGATCGCCGGCTTCGTGGACGGCCTCGCCGACGCGGCCTATGACGTCGCCGGGGCGAGCCGCCGGATCGATGACCTCTGGCGCGCCCGCCGCGGCCGGACCGGCGACCTCGCGACGGAGGCGCTCGACGTCGCCGGCGCGCTCGCTGCCGCGCTCGCCCTCGACCTGGCGGCCGACTCCGTGGTCCTGGCCGATCCCGACGGGCTCGCGGAGCCGCTGATCGCCCGAGCCGTGACCCACCTGAGTGAACGAATCGCGGTCTCCGCCGCGACTGGCGGCGGGAGTGACCAGGCTCGATGGAGTCGACGTCGCCTGCAGGCGGCCGGGATCGATCTGGCACCGCCTGAACCCACTCGCCAGGTGCCGGTGATCGGCATACTCAATGTGGTTGCCCACGGCGGGTCGGCGGCCGACCTGCTCGCTCGCATCGAGGACGCCCACCTCGAGTTCACCGCGTCGCAACCACTCATCGTCATCGGGCCGGCGTCCGCGCTCTGCGATCCGCTCGCCGAGGGCGACGCCGCCCGATTGCGCGAGGAGGCCTTCGTCCGTGGTGGCCTGCGGGTTGCCCTGCGGCTGCCGGCCGGCTTGCGCCCGGACAGCCCCCGCCTGCGGCTGGCCCTGTGGGTGTTGACGGCTGCGCAGGAGCAGGTCCCGATCGGGGAGCGGTGGTTCGGCGCGGGAGACCTCGGGGATCGGGCGCTCACCCCCGACGTCATCGAGGCCGTCGTCACCGATGCGGTTGCGTGCGTGAGCGGGCGAGGAGCGCGAGCCCGGGCCTTCGCCACCCTTCGGCTGATGCGCACGGCCGACGTCCTGGCCGAGGGGTCGGCTCTCGTGCCGATCGGCCTGGGGGCTCGGACTCCCGCACTCGCGAACCCGTCGGCGCGGGTCCTTCGACTGCGCGCCGACCAAGCGCGCCTGCGAACCGAGTCCCTCGACCCCACCATCGGCGGCATCCGGATCGACCCACTCGATGACGACCCGATCGACCCGTGTTCCCTGGGGCACCTGGTCGAGGGCGGCGATATCCGGCTGATCCGTGGCGCCCGGATCGCGACTGACCGGCTGCGCCCCGACGGTGTCGTCCGGGTCTTCACCGCGGCCGACGTATCGGCCCGCCGGCGAGCGCCCGCCCTTGGCCTCGGCGCGCTCGAAGTGGCCACCGACCACCCTCGGGCCCAGCGCACCGAGCCCGGTGACGTCGTCTTCACCACCTCGCCGCCGGCGGCCGTCGTGGACCTCGAGGGTGGCGCGGCGGTCTGTTCGCCCGTCCGTATGCTGCGCATCCAGCCATCGTCGGGAATCTCGCCGCACGCGGTCGCCGCGCTGGTCAATGGTCTCGATACGTCCCAGAGTGATTGGCGCGCCTGGCAGATTCCACGCAGCACCCCGCAGGCAGCAGCGCAGTTGGACCACGTCCTCCGTGCCCTCGAAGACGAGCGCCGGGCCACAGAGAATCGGGCCAGGCGGTTGGCCGAGTTCGGTTGGGAACTCGCCGCCGCGCAAGGCCTGGTGCACATTTCGACCACGGAACGCCCTCTCGCCATGCGGCGCAACGTTACGGATAGCGTTACGATGAGTCAGATGGAGAGATCGTCATGACGTCCCCGATCGACGCCTCGGTGCGAGCCCCGCAGGCGGCCGACTGGGCGCTCGCTCGTGGGATCTCCAGCATGACAACGGACGATCTTGGGACCCTCCTTGCCGTCTCCGTCGACCAGGTGCGCGTCCGGTTGCACGCTCCGGTCCGGCGCGGGGAGTGGGTGCAACCGTCGCGGGGGCTGTGGATGCCGGTTCCCCCGGAGTACCGGTTGTGGGGCGCACCTCCAGGCATCGATGTGATCGACAGCCTGGCCAAACACCTCGCCGTCGACTATTACGTCGGCTGGCTCAGCGCGGCTGCGCTGCATGGCGCCGCCCACCAGTCGCCACAGGTCTTCCAGGCGGCCACATCGCGGCTGCTCCGGGACAGGGTGGTCGGCCGCACGCGCTTCGAGTTCCACACGCGGGCGGTCGACCGAATCCCGGTCGTAACGGTGGCAACGCGCTCGGGTCAAGCCCGCGTCTCGTCGGTGGCCTCGACAATGCTCGACATCGCCGCCGCCCCCAGCCTGGCCGGGGGAGTCGACAATGCCGCGACCGTCCTCGTCGAGCTTGCCGAGTCGCATGCATCGGCCACCGCTGAGATGTTGGCGCTCACCGCAAGCTTCCGCCCGAGCGCCTTTCGTCGGCTCGGTTGGATCCTGGATCACTTCGGCGACGCCGCGGCAATCGGTCCCCTCGATCAGCTCCGAGCAGTTGCTGTGGCCGGACCGCCCACCGCGGCCCGGCTCGACCCCACGCGCGACCTGACCGGGCCCCTCGACGAACGCTGGCTGGTACGCGTCAACCGCGATGTGGAGCCGGACCTGTGATCCCGTACGACGTGGTCACCGCCTGGTCGATCGAGCACCCATGGCCGACCCGCGAGCAGGTCGAGCAGGACCTCCTCCTTTCGCGCGCGATATGTGCGATCGCGACGCATCCCTACCTCGGTGCGGAGTTGGTCTTCCGTGGTGGGACCGCACTGCACAAGCTGCACCTGCCCCGTGCTCTGCGCTACAGCGAGGATCTCGATTACGTTCGTTCGACGGCGTCGGGCATCGGCCAGGTCACCGGCTCACTTCAGGATCTGGGC
>JBDIAJ010000209.1:0-5199 GCA_039812345.1 Nostocoides sp.
ATCAGGCCGAGCAGGATGTGCTCGGTGCCGATGTAGGGATGGTTGATCTGCAGCGCCTCGCGCATCGAGAACTCGAGGACCTTCTTGGCGCGCGGGGTGAACGGGATGTGCCCGGCCGGCGCCTGCTGGCCCTGGCCGATGATCTCCTCGACCTGCTCCCGCACCGCCTCCAGGGAGATCCCCAGCGACTCCAGCGCTTTGGCCGCGACACCCTCACCCTCGTGGATCAGGCCGAGCAGCAGGTGCTCGGTGCCGATGTAGTTGTGGTTGAGCATGCGCGCCTCGTCCTGGGCGAGCACGATCACTCGCCTGGCGCGGTCGGTGAACCGATCGAACATGCGGGGAACTCCTTCATCCAGCGGCTGCGGCGCACAAGTGAATCGTCCGATCCCCTCCTGCTCGCGTCTTCAGCTTAGTCAACGCGGACGGGCCGGCATTGCTTCCGGCTGTTCGCCCCCGGCTCAATCCGGGGTGACTCGCCGGCACCGGACGCAGCACGCCCCCGGCTCGATGGCGAGCCGGGGGCGGAAGGCGGGTGTGCTGCGACGTCCCTGGAGATCAGCTGTGCGCGCGCTCGTAGGCCTCGCGGACCTCGGCGGAGACCCGGCCGCGGGCAGAGACCTGCATACCCTGGGCGGCGGCCCAGGCGCGGATGTCGGTGGCGGCGGTACCGGAGGACTTGCGGCGGCCCGTCCCGGAACGGCGGCTGGAACGGTCGCGCTCGCCGGCGGCGATGTAGGGCGCGAAAGCGTCCCGCAGCTTCTTGGCGTTCGCGGTAGAGAGATCGATCGAGTAGTTGATTCCGTCCAGGGCGAAGGCGATGGTCTCGTCGGCTTCGCTGCCGTCGATGTCATCGGTATGGATGACCTGCACTCGCTTGGCCATGTTGGTCCTTTCTTGAAGTCGTCGCAGCGCGACTGGTATTGGCTCCCCCAATGTTCCCGCAAGCATATACCCGGGCACGGTTTGGGCAAACCGGACGGGGACATTTGCGAAGGTTTATCGAAGAACCAATACCGACCAACACTTGACCGGGCGCGGAACCGGCGGTGTTCGCCGGGCGTGACCCGGCGACCAAACCTATTCAGCGGACCGTGAAACGACCGGTTCGCCGGGTGCGTGCATAGGCACTATTACACCCGGCAGAACCGGACGAATCGACGACTCAGGCGTGCTGTCGCTGCTCAGCCTGATGCAGGGGCGGGTTGGCCAGCGCCTGCAGTTCGACCACGGTCGGGGCGCCCTCGCCGTCCCAGAGGTCCACGGCACCGCCACGTCCGGAAACCCGACGTGGCAAGGCCAGCACTTCTGCTTCGGCGGTGGTCTGCTGCTCGGCGAGCTGCAGCTCGAGGGCTGCCTTGTCGCCTCGCAACTGGGCGGAATGGATGGCGAGCCGGGCTGCCTCGGCCCGGGTCTGGTTCAGCTTGCTGCGCAGTTCACCATTGCGGCTTTGCAGCACCTGAAGGAGCCGGACGTGCTGAAGACGCTCGGCATGCAGGTTTTCCCCCATCCGCCGGGAATCGGCAGACTGCTGGGCCATCATCGTGGTTCGAGTCACCCGAACTTCGCGCCAGGCGAAGACGCAGGCAACGACGCCGCCGACAACCGCGACCACCACTGCGGCGCGGGTCATCCAGACCCCACCAAAAGCGATGGCAACAGCGACGACGGCCGACCCGAGCAACGAGAGCCACGCGTAACGGCGCAGCGGGGAAGGATTCGCTTTTCTCGGCGTGACGGCGGTATTCACGGTCCGGAGTCTAGTCAGCAGTGTCCGGACTTCCCGGAATGACGGGCGGCGTGGCGTCCTCCTTCGGGGGACCGGGAATCCGGCAGGCGCGCTCCAGGAATGCCCCGGCGGCGGCCAGTGCCGCACTGGCGACGATCGCGACCACCGGACCGAGCAGCAGTTCCCGGGGAAGGTTCAGCTCCAGGCGCCTCGCCAGGTAGGCGGCCACCGCGGCGTAGCCGCCGGCCAGCACCGTCCCGCCGAGCAGGCAGGCCTTGCCGAGCGCCACCAGCGCCACCGCGCGCCGGGTGGGCACGGGGAGCCGGCGCACCTGGACGGTGCGATGGGTGATCCACGCCTCGACGCCGACGATGGCGGCCAGGACGGCGACCACGGCGGTCACGGCCAGCGGCACCTGGGGCACGTCGCCGGCGAACCGGTCCAGGGCCGAGAAGATCGACCAGCCCAGCCCGGCGCCGACCACGAAGGCGACCCCGATCGACTGCCAGCTCGTCGGCTGGACTGTGCCCGGCTGGTGCGGGGGTTCGGTCATCACTCGATCCGGAGGTCGGCGCGCTTGCGGACCCCGGAGGCGTCCAGGCCGCCCAGCAGGTCGGCGATGCGGCCGTGGCCGACCAGTTCGGCGTCCGGTTCGACCTCGTGCCAGGGCAACAGCACGAAGGCGCGCTCGTGGGCCCGCGGGTGGGGCAGGGTGAGGTGCTCGCCGTTCAGCACCCGGTCGCCAACCGCGATCAGGTCGACGTCCACGGTGCGGGGCCCCTGCGGCACCAGGCGGACGCGGTTGAACGCGTCCTCGATGGCCAGGGCGCGCTCCAGCATCACCATGGACGCGACCGTCGACTCGGTCACCACCACGATGTTCAGGAAGTCGGGCTGCTCGACGACCCCGACCGGGGTGGTCTCGTAGACCGACGAGATGCCGGTGATGTTGAGGCCCGGGGTCGCGCGCAGTGCGTTGGTGGCGCCCTGCAGGTACTCGAACCGGTCGCCGAGGTTGGAGCCGAGCGAGAAGACGGCCACGCGCAGGGGCGCCATGCCCGACAGGGTGTCGAAGTCGAAGTAGTCGCCGGTCATGTCGGGTTCCTCCTGGTGATGGTCACGGCCACGTCGGCGACGGGCACCGGCAGGGGTGCCTGGGGCTTGTGCACGGTCACCTCGACCTCGGCGACCCGGGGGTCGGTGAGGCAGACGGTGCTGATCCGCTCGGCGAGGGTCTCGATCAGGTCGACCGACCCGGCACCGGCGGCCTCGGCCACCCGTCCGGCGAGGTCGGCGTAGTCGACCGTCGTCGCGAGGTCGTCGAGGTCGGGCCTGGGCCGCAGGCTGCACGTCAGGTCGATCACGAACAGTTGCGGCGTGACCTTCTCCTCGGCGTAGACGCCGTGGGTGGCGGTCACCTCGATGCCGGCCAGCCGGATCCGGTCGGGCGCGCCCGACGGGGGCGGACTGCCTTGCACCATCGGGTCACCTCCTCTCGCCGACCCTATCCTGCAGCCGACGCCGCCGGGGTGGCCAATCGGGCCGCTACCTCGATCGCGTCCCGGTGCGGACGCGCGGTGTGCGAGCGCACACCCCACACCCCGGACGCGGCGAGCAGCGCGGTCAGCGCGACGCCGGCGTCCTCACGGTCGCGGACGGGGCGCGGGCCGTCCGCCCCGGCGAGGAGTTCCCCGAAGAACCGCTTGCGGGAGGCCCCGATCAGCAGCGGACGACCGAGCGCGGCCAGCGCGTCCAGCCGCTGCAGCAGCGCCCAGTTGTGGGCGGCGGTCTTGGCGAAGCCGAGGCCGGGGTCGAGGATGATCCGCTCGCGGTCGATGCCGGCGGCGACCGCGGCGTCCAGCCGGTCGGAGAGTTCGGCGCAGACGTCGGCCACCACGTCGGTGTAGGTGGCAAGATCGGTCATCCGGTCGGAGTGCCCGCGCCAGTGCATGGCCACGTAGTCGACGTCGAGACCGGCGATCGTCGCCAGCATGTCGGGGTCGGCCAGGCCGCCGGACACGTCGTTGACCAGCACGGCGCCCGCCTCCACCGCGGCCGCCGCGACCTCGGCCCTCATGGTGTCCACCGAGGTCGGCACCCCGGCCCGGGCCAGCTGCCCGATCACCGGAACCACCCGGGCGAGTTCGGTCTGCGGGTCGGCGCGGACGGCGCCCGGCCGGGTCGATTCGCCGCCGACGTCCACCAGGTCCGCCCCCTCGGCGTGCAGGGCGAGCCCGTGGCGCACCGCGGCGTCCACGGCGAGGAACTCCCCGCCGTCGGAGAAGGAGTCGGGGGTGACGTTGAGGATGCCCATCACCAGGGTGCGTCCGGGCCGCGGCAGTCGGGTCACCGCCGCAGCCTAGCCAACCTCGTCCCGCCCGCCCATCGACCCACCCCCGCAGCACCGAGGGCCACGACTCCTGTCGAGGGCCCTTGCCCGGACGAGGGCCGTCGGCACGTGGGGTGGCCGTCGAGCAGGAATGCAGGCCCCGGGTAGGACGGCGGGCCCCGCGCCACCCGCCTGTGGACAGAGCGGCTGACCGACTGGCGGCGGTGGATGACTGACCCGCGGCGCCCCTCGCTGCCGAAGGTTCGGGCATGACAGTGATCAGCTACCAGGAATGGCTGGAATCAGGACACACGCGCCGAGAGCTCCGGCAAGCACTCTCCGACGGCAGCGTCCGCAAGCTCAGGCGTAGCGTCCTCACGGATCTGCCGCCGGGGTCGAGAGTCGATGCGGAACACCTCGCCAGGGTGCGGGCCACCGCCCCGTTCCTCGGCGCGCGAACCTACTTCAGCCGGTTCTCCGCCGCCGCCGTCCACGGCCTGCCTCTGATGCGCCGACGATTCGACGAGGTCACCGTGGTCCGGACGGGGGGTGGGCACGGCTCCATTGCGCCAACCATCCATGCCCGGCGGGCGAGTCTTGACGACGCCGACGTGGCAGTCGTCGACGGCCTGCCCGTGACCGGCCTCGCCAGAACCGTGGCCGACCTGATCCGGGAGTTGCCGTTCGAGGAGGCGGTCATGGTGGCGGACGCGGCGCTGCACCGCGGGCTCGCCCGCGACGACGTGGCCGCCCGAATCACCAGTGGTCGCGGCTGCCGGCGCGCCGCGTCCGTGCTCGGATTCGCGGACGATGGCGCGGAGAGCCCCGGCGAGTCATTGAGCAGGGTGCGCATGTGGCAGGCCGGCATCGTCATGCCGACCCTCCAGCACGTCGTTTGTGATCACAACGGCAACTTCCTGGGTCGCAGCGACTTCTACTGGGAGCACTGCGACACGGCGGGCGAGTTCGACGGAGCGGTGAAGTACGACGAACTCGCCGGCGGACGCGCGCCCGCGGCGGTGCTCATGGACGAGAAGCGCAGGGAGGCCCGCATCCGGGACGTCGTCAGCGACGTGGTTCGCTGGACGTGGCCGGATCTCTGGGACGACACGATGGTCAATCGCGTCGCGGCGATCGTCGG
>JBDIAJ010000210.1:0-5104 GCA_039812345.1 Nostocoides sp.
CACCCAACCAGCCACAGCAAGCCAACCAGCCACAGCAAGCCGGCCAGCGGCATGACCCCACCCACGACAAACCGCAAGCCGATCCGGCAGGCGGCATACCCTCGTCGCGGCCCATGGTTCAGCGGCGCCAGACGGACGTGGTCCCCCCGTCGGCCCCACGCACCTTCGCTCAGGCCTCGCGGACCTGGACCTCCACGAACGGCGGCTTGACCACTTCGGCCGGCACCGCGCGCCCGCGGACGTCCACCGACACCGCCGACCCCAGCGGCACCGACCGGTCGAGCAGCGCCAGGGCGATCCCCACCTTCCGCGTCGGCGAGAACGTCCCGGACGTCACCTCGCCGACCACCTGACCGTCGGCGTCCAGCACCGCACAGTGCGGCCTCGGTATGCCGCGCCCGGTCACCACCAGCCCTCGGCTGAGCCGGCACTCCTTCGCCGCCCGCTGCGCGACGAGCGCGTCCTTCCCCCAGAAGGCCGGCTTGTCCCAGCCGACCGCCCACCCCGACCCCGCCATGACCGGCGTGATCTCCAACGACAGGTCGTTCCCGTGCAGCGGATAGCCCATCTCGGTCCGGAGGGTGTCGCGCGCGCCGAGACCGCACGGCATACCGCCCTGGTCGGCGACGGCGACGGCGAGCGCGTCCCAGAGGGCCCCGGCGTCCTCCCAGAGCGGGACGAGTTCATACCCGCGCTCCCCCGTGTAGCCCGACCGCAGCACCATCACCGGCCGACCCTCCCACTCGGCGTCGACGAACGACATGTACTCATGCCCGGTCGGCAACCCGAGCGCGCCGAGCACCTCGTCGGAGCGCGTTCCCTGGACGGCGATCACGGCATACCGATCGTGGAGGTTCTCGACGACGACCCCCTCGGGCGCCTCGGCGGCGAGCATGGCGACGACCGTCCCGGTGTTGGCGGCGTTGGGCACGAGGAAGACGTCCTCGTCGCCGCGCAGATAGGTGATGAGGTCATCGACGACTCCCCCGTCGGCCGCGCAGCACAGCGTGTACTGCGCCTTTCCCGGCGCGATCCGGCCGAGGTCGTTCGTCAGACACGCATTGACGTATGCCGCGGCCCCCGGCCCAGACACCCGCGCCTTGCCGAGGTGGGAGACGTCGAACATCCCGACCCGCTCCCGGACCGCGGTGTGTTCGGCGACGACCCCGCCCGCGGGGTACTCGATCGGCATGAGCCAACCCCCGAAATCGGCCAGCTTCGCCCCGAGGGCGACGTGGCGGTCGTGCAGCGGCGAGGTGAGCAGGTCGGCCATGGCCTGACGCTACCGCGAGCCGACCCGGACGCGCCCGCCACGGGATAGCCTGCCCGGGTGAGTCTCTTCGCCCTCGATGACAGCCCCCTCGCCACGCTCGACGCCGACGTCCTCGTCGTCGGTCTCGTCACCGCCGACGGCGGCGCCGCGCTCGCCGAGGGACACGGCCTCCCCGAGGACGCCGCCACCCACCTCGCCGCCGTCCTGCCCGCGCTCGGTGCGACCGGGAAGGTCGATGACGTGCACACGGTGCCCCTGGTCCCGGGCCTTCGGGCCGGGAAGGTCGTCCTCACCGGCCTCACCCCCGCGGTGGGGCGCGAGAGCGCGGTCACCGAGTTCAGCGTCCGCGCCGGCGCCGGGGCGGCGCTGCGGCAGATCGGTGCCGTCGGGCGTGTCGTCCTCGCCCTTCCCGCCCGCGAGAGCACGTGGATCGGATCGGCCGCGCTCGGTGCCCACCTCGGCAGCTACGCCTTCACGGCCTACAAGAAGCCGGCACCGGACGCGACGGTCAAGCCCGGCCCCGCCGGGCGCCGGGCGACGACGATCGTCGTCCACGTCGACGACGCCGACGCCGAGGCCCGGGAGGCGATCGCTCGCGCCGACGTCGTCGCCGACCAGAGTGCGTGGGTCCGCGACCTGGTCAACACCCCGCCCAACGCCCTCTATCCCGAGTCCTTCGTCGACGCCGTCCGTGCCCGGATCAAGGCCACGCGCGCCAAACTCGACGTCACGGTCCACGACCCCGAGGCACTCGCCACGATGGGCTGCGGCGGCATCGTCGGCGTCGGTCAGGGCTCGAGCCGCGGTCCGCGGATCATGGAGTTGCACCACCGTCCCCGGCATGCCCAAGCCCACGTCGCGTTCGTCGGCAAGGGCATCACCTTCGACACCGGTGGCCTGTGCCTGAAACCGCCGGCGTCGATGCTGACGATGAAATCCGACATGGCCGGCGCCGCGGCCGTGGCCGGCGCCGTCGTCGCCGCGGCCCGGCTCAAGCTGCCGGTGGCCGTGAGCGGCTACCTGTGCCTCGCCGAGAACATGCCCAGCGGCACCGCGCAACGCCCCAGCGATGTGGTCTCGATGCGCAACGGGACGACCGTCGAGATCATCGACACCGACGCCGAGGGCCGGATGGTGCTCGGCGACGGCCTCTGCCTCGCCGTCGAATCCGGCGCCGACGCGATCCTCGACATCGCCACCCTGACCGGGGCCTGCATGGTCGCGCTCGGGCCGCGCGTCGCCGGCGTCATGAGCAATGACGAGGGCGTCAACGAGCGGGTCTTCGCGGCGGCCAGCGCCGCCGGAGAGGCGATGTGGCCGCTGCCGCTGCCCGACGACCTGCGCCCCAAGCTCGACTCGCAGACCGCGGACCTGCAGCACAAGGGCGACCAGTGGGGCGGCGCGCTGACCGCCGGGTTGTTCCTGCGCGAGTTCGTCGCCCGCACCGACGCCGACCCCGTCCCGTGGGCACATCTCGACATCGCGGGGCCGTCGTTCAACGAGGGCGCGCCCTATGGATCGACCCCCAAGGGCGGCACCGGATTCGGGATGACGACGTTGCTGACGTTCGCCGAGCAGGCGGGGACACCCCGGTGAGCACCGCGGGCGACGAGCCGGTGAGCGCGGGCGAGGGGTCGGCATACGACCTGGTGGTGCTCGGGGCGGGCAGTGCCGGGTATGCCGCGGCGCTGCGCGCGAGTCAACTCGGGTTGTCCGTCGCCCTGGTCGAACGGGACAAGGTCGGCGGCACCTGTCTGCACCGCGGCTGCATCCCGACCAAGGCGATGCTGCACGCCGCCGAGGTCGCCGACACCGCCCGTGCCGCCGCGCACGTCGGGGTCGACCTCGGGGTTCCGCGGATCGATCTCGGGCGGGTCGGCGCCTATCGGCAGGGGGTCGTCGACCGTCTGTATGCCGGCCTCACCGGTCTCGTGACCTCGCGGCCGATCGACGTGGTCGCCGGCGAGGGCCGGGTCGTCGACGCGCGGACCGTCGCCGTCGATGACCGTATGCTGCGCGGTCGCCACCTCCTGCTCGCCACCGGGTCGGTCGTCAAGAACCTTCCGTTCGTCGAGTTGGGTCCGCGTGTCGTCACCAGTGATGGCGCTCTGACGTTGGAGTCGCTGCCGGGGCGCGTGGTTGTTCTCGGCGGCGGGGTGATCGGGGTCGAGTTCGCATCGGTCTTCCGGTCGTTCGGGGCCGACGTGACGATCGTCGAGGCGCTGCCACGGCTGGTCGCCGCCGAGGACGCGGCGATCTCGGCGGGACTGCAGCGCGCCTTCCGGCAGCGGAAGATCGCGACCGTCCTCGGGGCCGCGGTGACCGCGGTGACGGACACCGGATCTGAGGTGGAGGTGGCCGTCGAGGGGCGCGATCCGCTGCGCGCCGACCTGGTCCTCGTCGCCGTCGGGCGCGGCCCGGCGCCGGTCCCGGGGATCGAGGCGCTCGGGGTCGAGAGGGCCGGTGCGCACGTCGTCGTCGACGGTGTCGGGCGGACGTCGGTGGACGGCGTGTTCGCCGCCGGCGACCTCGTGCCCGGACTGCAACTCGCGCACCGGGGTTTCGCCCAGGGCATCGTCGTCGCCGAGACGATCGCCGGGTTGGCGTCGGCACCGGTCGTCGACGCCCTCGTCCCGCGGGTCACCTACTGCGATCCCGAGATCGGATCGGTCGGGTTGACCGAGGCGGCGGCTCGGGAGCGGTACGGGACTGTCGAGACGGTCGAATACAACCTGGCCGGCAACGGCAAGAGCCAGATCCTCGGGACGAAGGGGTTCGCCAAGCTCGTGCGGGTGGCCGGCGGACCGATCGTCGGCGTGCACCTGCTCGGCGCGCGGATGGGTGAGCAGATCGGCGAGGCCCAGTTGCTCGTCAACTGGGAGGCCTTCCCCGAGGATGTCGCTCCGCTGTTGCACGCGCATCCGACCCAGAACGAGGCGATCGGTGAGGCCGCGCTCGCGCTCGCCGGAAAACCACTGCACAGCCATGGGTAGCCCCTGCTGGTCCGGGGCCCCCAGCCGTGAGAGTCTGACCACATCCACCGAAGCATTCATCGAACCGCATGCGAGGAGAACGAGGACCCATGTCTGAACGCGTGACCATGCCGGCGCTTGGCGAGTCCGTCACCGAAGGCACCGTGACACGCTGGCTCAAGAGTGTCGGGGACAGCGTCGCCGTCGATGAACCCCTGCTCGAGGTCTCCACGGACAAGGTGGACACGGAGATCCCTTCGCCGGTCGCCGGGACGCTGACCGAGATCCTCGTCCAGGAGGACGAGACCGCCGATGTCGGCGCGGACCTGTGCGTGATCGGCGACGGATCGGCGGCGCCCGCCGCCCCGGCGGCTCCGGCCGCTGAGGCCGCGCCACCTCCTCCTCCGGCCCCCGCCGTCGAGGCCGCGCCCGAACCAGCCCCGGAACCGACTCCCGCGCCCGTGCCGGAGCCCGAGGCGGCGCCTGCCGCTCCTGCGTCGGCACCGTCCGGTGGGGTCGAGGGTGGGACCACGGTGACGATGCCGGCACTCGGCGAGTCGGTGACCGAGGGCACCGTCACGCGCTGGCTGAAGTCGGAGGGCGACGAGGTCGCCCTGGACGAGCCGCTGCTCGAGGTCTCGACCGACAAGGTCGACACCGAGATTCCCGCACCTGCCGCCGGGACGCTGACCAGAATCCTGGTCGGCGAGGACGAGACGGTCGCGGTCGGTGCGGATCTGGCGATCATCGGCGGGACGGTCGCCGCACCGGCACCAGCTCCGGCCCCTGCCCCGGCTCCAGCACCCGCCCCGGCACCAGCCCCGGCACCAGCTCCGGCCCCTGCCCCGGCTCCAGCACC
>JBDIAJ010000211.1:0-5104 GCA_039812345.1 Nostocoides sp.
CGGATCCGGAGATGTTCTTCCCGGTCGGGGCCGCCGACGCCGACAACCTCGCCGAGGCGACCGCCGTCTGCGCCGGAGGTCCGCTGGCAGCCCGGTGCCCAGATGTCGCCCGGACCACCGGAGCCGACGGGGTCTGGGACGGTCCGCTGCTCGCCGGTGGCAGACCCACACAGTTGAAGGTGGCGGGCGGGCCACCGCGGACGAGGGCGGTGGCCTGAGCTGAGCGTCGCGGTCCTCAACCACTCCGACATCGTCCTGCACCGGGGGACCACCCGTCAGCGGTGTGGATGCTCGTCCGGAAGGTCGCCGTCATCGTCGAAGCCGACGAGACGGTCCAATACGGACCGTACCCGCGGCCCCTGGTCGTCCGGCTCGTCAGGGAGGTGTTCGCCACGTGGCTGTATGCCCCGGCGTACTGCACGAGGCGCGGCGCGCTGCGACGCGACCGTAACCGGTGCGCTCACTGCGGCGGGCACGCCGGCACCGTCGACCATGTCCTCCCGGCGGCGCGCGGCGGCCGGCTCACCTGGATGCATGCGGTCGCGGCGTGCCTGACGTGCAACGGCCGCACGGCCGACCGCACCCCCGCGCAGGCGCGGATGCCGCTGCGGCTCTCCCCGGGGGTGCCCCACTGGATCGACCTGCTCGGCTGAGCACGACGGCCCCGGACACCCTGTCCGGGGCCGTTGTCGCTCCGCGACGGCCCGGTCATCGGCTGGTCGGCTGGTCGGCTGGTCGATGTATGCGGTGACCTGGCGGGTGGGCTTGTCCTACTTCGATCCGGCGAGGGCCCGCGCGGTCGAGGTATGTGGTGACCTGGCGGCGGGCTGTGGATACCTCGACTCCCGGGGCGAGCGGGGGTCGAGGTATCTGGTGACGTCCCGGTGGGGTCTCGATACCTCGACTCCCAGGGGGCGAGCGGGGTCGAGGTATCTGGTGACCTTCCGGCAGCATCCGACAGACCGGGCCAGGTTGAACCCCGTCAGTCCTCCCCCTCAGCAATGGTGCCGCAGCGCGGGCCAGAGATCATGCCAGGGGTGGTCGGGTCGGCAGAACAGGACCGGCATACCCTGCTCTTGGTTGTCCAGGCCCACGCCGTCGTCGATGACTGCGCGTTGGGTGCAGCCGGTGAAATCCGGGCAGCCGCGGAGCCGTCGACGCCGAGAAGGCCGCGGAGCCGTCGACGCCGAGAAGAAGGACGTGGGTGGCCGTGTCAGGGGGTCGTCCCCATTCGCTGAAGGCGTTGTGACCGCTGTAGGCGTCCGGCCAGGAGGAGACGACGCCCGCTGTGTCGTAGGACCGCTCGGACCAGCAGCCACAACAGGATGGAGGTCGACAGGATGGAGGTCGACAGGAGGTCGAAGGTCGTTGTCGCGTCGAAGTGCCCGGTCGCCAACGCGAACCCCGACGACGCTGTGCAGGCCGCCGCGATGAGCTGAGCCCGGCGCGCTCCGCCCAGCTCACCCGCGACGAGCGCGGCAACCACCGTGGTGACGGGCGGCGGCCCACGCCGAGGGAAGCCGCACGACGGCGAGCGAGCCCGGCGCGACGAGGTCCATGGCACGGCACAGCAGCGACACGAGTGGAGGCTGATCGGGATATCCCCAGGCGGGATGCGAGCCGGCCACGACGAAGTACATCTCGTCACGGTGGTAGCCGTAACGACCGCCGGTCGCGACCAGGACCGCGAGCCGCAGCACCGCCACGACGCCGACCGACCGGTGGAGGCCGACCCGCCCGGCACCGACGCTCAACCTCGAGCCGATGACACCCGCCGTCCCCTCACGACCATCGGCTGATCCCTACGTCTTCTTCTTGTCCTTCTTGTCGTCGATGATCCCCCCGATGAGCCCACCGATCTGACCACCGAGGGCCCCGCCCACGGCGCCGCCGAGGATGACGCCGAGGCCGGCTCCGATGCCGGCCAACGACTGGGTGTAGCTCAGTCGCATCACCGTCACGACGGTGGACCCGTCCTCGCCGGCTCCGATCGTGTAGCCGCCGAGTCCGGCCGAGCCGATGACGACCGCGATCGGGGTGACCTCGCGGTGCGCGGCGAGCTTGTCGAAGATGGCGCGGGACTGCAGGTATGCGCGGGCCGGGTCACGCTTGCCCTCGCCTGCCTCGTACGTCGTCCGATAGATCTCCAGCAGCGCCACCGCCTCGTCGCGGCGCAGCAGCTCGGCGTCGACCAGGCGGTTCAGGATGATCTCGTGCTCGGCGACCACGTCGCCCCCGGTGACCTCGACGATGCGAGCCGCCTCGGCGCGGGTCGCGTGCATGAGGTCGGTCATCCCCGTGACCCCGCGAAGAACTGTGTCCATGGTCATGCCCTTTCCTGTCCTCGGGCCGACGGCTCGGCCCGAAAGTCAGGAGCGGCGGATGGCCCGCCTGATACCCGAGGCTTCGTCTCCCTCCTACTCGCACACGACGCCGTCCCCGTCCGCGTCGCGGTACCAGTCGTACTCGGGATCCTTGCCGCGGACGTAGGGACCGAACCCCGCGGCCCGCGCGGCGCGACAGCTGGGATAACGCGGGTCGAGCCCGGCGCTGCCACGAGCCGCCGTGGCAGGCGTCGTAGGGGAGGGTGCCGCCTCGATCTTCCCGCCGCCCAAGGGGATCCGCCCTGCGCTCGGCAGCTTCTGGGTCGGACACCGCGCGAGGACGCGGCGGATCGCGTCACGCTCGGCCGACGTGACCCAGAGGCGATAGGCCGCCTTGACGGCGACCTGCCGCGCGACATACGCACACCGGTATGCCGTCCGCGGGGGCAGCCAGGTGGCGGCGTCACCGTCGCCCTTGGCCTCGTTGATCGGCCCGTCGACCGCGAGGAGATTCAGCGGGTCGTTGGCCAAGGCGGTGCGCTGGGCGACGGTGAGCCGCTGGGCACCCTTCTGCCAGGCGTCGCCGAGGGCGACGACGTGGTCGATCTGGACCGCCGCGGATGTGCCATGACCGCGGACGAACCCGATCGTGCGACCGGTGTAGGGGTCGTGCAGGGTGCCGCGCAGGACGACGCAGCCGTTCGTCCCCGCCGTGAGGACGAGGGCGACGAGATCCCGGCGCAGGATGTCGTTGCGCGTGTCGCAGCCGTTGCGGTCGCTGTCATGCCACGCCGGACCGAACGCCACTCGGCGGTATCCGATTAGCGGCGCCCGGCCCTTGACGGGAAGCTCCATCAGGGTGGCGAGTGCAGAGCCGGGCGGGGGCCGCGTCGAGGTCTCGTCGGTGACGGGCGGCACGGCGACGATGGACGTGCTGGACGCGGCCGGGGAGTGAGCCGCGCTCGGCGTCGCGGACGGTGCGGAGAGACATCCCGACAGCACCAGCACGGACGCGAGAGACCCGACGGCGCATGCGACGAGGGAGGACCCACCGAGCGATCCGGCCGCCCGTCCCTCCTGCACCACAGGACGATGGTGCACCAAGGAGCTGAGAGGGCGCGGACGGGCGGCCCCTCGCGAGCGAGCGGCGACGGCAGGGCACGTGTCGGTGCTCGGTACCGTTGGGGGAGTGAGCCGCGACGCGGAGGACCTCAACCGGCGGCTCCTTCGCGCCCGCGACGCGATGGACCGGGCGTATGCCGAGCCGCTCGACGTGCGCACCGTGGCGGCGGTGGCGCACATCTCGCCCGCCCACTTCAGCCGTTGCTTCCGCGCGGTGTTCGGCGAGACGCCCCATCGCTACCTCCAGCGGCGGCGGATCGAGCGCTCGATGTTCCTCCTGCGCGAAACCGAGCTCACGATCACCGAGCTCTGCTTCGCCGTCGGGTTCACGAGCCTGGGGACCTTCAGCCGGACCTTCCGGGACGTCGTCGGAGAGACACCGCGCGACTACCGGAGAGGTCACGGCCCGGTCGTCGCACCGCACTGTGTCCAGCTCGCCGCGATGCGACCGCGCGGCAGCATCCGGCGAGGGGCTCCAGCGGACGGGCAGCCGTCGTCCACCACGCCCACCGGGGCGCCGTCCTCCGCTGGGCCGTGACCCCGCCGCCCGATCGCGGATCATCGAGCAGTTTCGGAGAAGCCTCGGCCGGCACCGCGTCCGTAGGATCGACGGCATCCCACTCGGAAGACGCCAGGAGCGAGCCATGATCACCCGACTCAACGTCGCGACCATCTTCGTCCTCGACAAGGAGGAGGCCCTCGACTTCTACGTCGACAAGCTCGGGCTCGAGAAGGCCAACGACGTCCGCCAGGGCGACTACCGCTGGCTCACGGTGCGAGTCCCCGGCGAGTCGACGGAGATCTCGCTGGAGCAGCCCGGTCCGCCGCTCCACGACGAGGCGACGGCCGACCAGATCCGCGAGCTCATCACCAAGGGTGCGCTCGGCGGCGGGCTCGTCTTCATCACCGACGATGCTCGCGCGCTCTACGACACGCTCCGCGAGCGGGGCGTCACCGACTTCACCCAGGAGCCCACCGAGCACTTCTACGGCACCGTCCGGGACCCGTTCGGCAACGCCATCCGGATCCTCCAGCAGGGCAAGGCCGCCGCGGAGGAGACCGCCTGACGCCCCCGACCGCCGGTCAGTCCCAGGGAGCCCGCCCTTCCCAGTCGACGACCTCGAGGGGGACGACGAGGACGGGTCGGTGCTGGTGGTGGGCGAGCTGGACCGCCACCGAGGTGCTGAGGAAGTCGCGGATGTGGCGGTGATGGTGGCCGAGGTGTGAGGCGACGACGAGCGCGGCGGCATCGACGGCCCGCGCGAGGTGGGTCAGCGAGCGGTCGATCCGGCCGGCGAGATACCGGAACTGCCACGGCAGGTCCTGGCCGGCCATCGCGTCGGCCACCGACCGCGTGAGGGCGGCCGCGGTGTCCTCCCAGCCGGTGTCCGCGACGTCGGGGTCGATGGAGCCGTGCCGGACCGTGCCGTCTGGATACTCCTCGATGGTGTAGCGCTCGGTGTCCACATAGGCGAAATAGAGCGCCGGGGCGCCGATGGCCCGACCGAGCGACGCCGCCGTGATGGCGACGAGAGCAGGCTGGTGGGGCATGACCGACACGACGAGCGGATGGCCGGCGAAGTCGGTGAGGCGTGACGGATGCGGCTGCGGTGGGACGTGTTCGTGGGCCATCGGCGTGCCTTCCGGATGTCATGGAC
>JBDIAJ010000212.1:0-5092 GCA_039812345.1 Nostocoides sp.
TCGAGGAGACCGACCACGGGGTGCCGCAACCGTTTTCGGCCGCTGCGGTGGAAGCGCACGTCCTGCGACGCCCACCGCTGCCGGAACAGTTCGCTGCGGGTCGAGAGCTCGCCGACGAGCTCGATCAGGGCCCGGTCGTCGGGGTCGCGGGTGGCTTCGAGCCGGAGCATCGCCGCGGCGTCGCGGGCGATGACGTCGTAGTCGACGAAGAAATCACGAGCTGCCGGGTCGAGGTAGATGAACCGGGTGGTGTTGGCCGGCCGACGGGGATCGGCGAGGACGGGAGCATAGAGGGCTCGCGCGAGCGGGTTCATCGCGAGGATGTCGTGCCGACCGTTGCGGATCCAGGCCGGTGCGTAGGTGATCGCGTCGAGGACCTGTTGCAGGGGAGGCCGGACGGTCGACGCGGCCGGCTTGCCTCGCCGGGCGCGGCCGGGGCCGGCGCGGCGGGCGAGGGCCACGAGGTGATCGCGCTCGGCCTCGTCCAACTGCAGCGCGGAGGCGAGGCCGTCGAGGACGCTCTCGGAGGCGCCGGCGAGGTTGCCGCGCTCCATACGGACGTAGTACTCGACCGACACCCCGGCGAGCAGCGCGACCTCCTCACGCCGCAGGCCGGCGACCCGCCGGTTCCCCCCGTATGCCGGCAGCCCGGCCTCGCTGGGGGAGAGGCGGGCGCGTCGGGTGCGCAGGAAGTCGCGGATCTCCGCACGCGGGTCGAGTCCGGTCATCTCACCACCGTAGGCACCGAGCGGCGGTGGAGGGAGGTCCTGCGAGTACCCGGAATGACCGTCCCTTCCCGCGTGAGCGGTTGCAGGAGTTGACTGGTCGGCATGGAACGTCAACCACGACAGCCAACGACGAAGAACCCGCCCGAGCGGTTCACCGGCGACGTGTGGCTGGACATGATCGCCGCCCCGCGCGAGGCCGGTCAACACCTGCTCGTCGCGAAGGTGCGCTTCGCGCCCGGTGCCCGGACGGCCTGGCACAGCCACGCCCTCGGCCAGACCCTCCACGTCACCCAGGGCGTCGCCTGGACCCAGGGCCGCGGCGGCGAGAAGATCGTCGCGACCGCCGGCGAGACGCTCTACTGCCCGCCGGGCGAGGAGCACTGGCACGGAGCCGCGCCCGACTCCTTCATGGAGCACCTCGCGATGTCGGACTGCCTCGACGACGTCGCCGCGAGCACGACCTGGCTCGCGCATGTGACCGACGAGGAGTACCACTCGTGACCGACCGTCGACCCGAGGTCCTCGTCGTCCTCGGCCCTGGTCAGATCGGCCAGGCGATCGCCCGACGTGTCGGCATCGGCAAGATCGTCGTGCTCGCGGATCGCAACCCGGCGAATGCCCGAGCAGCGGCGAAAACCCTTGCCGACGTGGGCTATCGAGCGCAGGCGGAGACGGTCGACATCGCCGACCGCGACGCGGTGCGGGGGCTCGTCGAGGTCGCCTCCGGGCTCGGTGACGTCGTAGGGGTGGTCCACGCCGCCGGCGTGTCGCCCTCGCAGGCGCCACCCGAGGCGGTGCTGCGCGTCGACCTCTATGGCACGGCGCTCGTCCTCGAGGAGTTCGGCGCAGTGATCGCGCCCGGCGGGTCGGGAGTGGTCATCGCCTCCCAGTCCGGTCACCGGCTGCCGCCGCTGCCCGAGGACCAGAACCGCGCGCTCGCGCTCACCCCGGTCGAGGACCTGCTCGGGCTGCCGTTCCTCCAGCCGGCGGCGGTCACCGACTCACTCCATGCCTACCAGCTGGCCAAGCGCGGCAACGCCCTGCGGGTGATGGCACAGGCCGTGCGGTGGGGCGAGCGTGGGGCGCGACTCAACACGATCAGTCCGGGCATCGTCATCACCCCCTTGGCCAACGACGAGCTGACCGGACCGCGCGGCGCCGGCTATCGCGCCATGATCGAGGGGTCACCCGTGGGCCGCGCCGGCACCCCCGACGAGATCGGCGCGCTGGCGGCCCTCCTCATGGGGCCCGAGGGTGGCTTCGCCACCGGCAGCGACTTCCTCGTGGACGGCGGCGTCACCGCGGCATATTGGTATGGCGACGTCGCCGAGGTCCGCCAGAGCGCCGCTCCACAGCAGGAGGATTCATGAACACCTGGGACACCGCGATCGCCACCGCCCTGACCGCACCCGAGGAGGTCCACCTCGCCACCGTCCGCCGCGACGGCTCCCCGCGCAGCCCCCGCATCATCTGGGATGTCGCCGTCGGGGACCGGGTCTTCATCCGCTCGACGAACGGGCGAGGCGCCGACTGGTTCCGGTGGGGGATCGCGACCGGGCGCGGGCGTCTGGAAGCCGGGCGCACGGCATACGACGTCATCCTCGTCGAGGCCGACGAGGACGACCTCGCGAGCGTCGACGCGGCATACCGAAGCAAGTATCGACGGTATGCCTCGATCGTCGACCACCTCCTCACCGCCGGCCCGCGAGCGGCGACGCTCGAAGTCCTTCCCGCCTGAATCCCCTTCCAGGAGAATGCCAATGCGCGCCACCGTCATCTATGCTGCCCACGACATCCGCGTCGAGGACCGCCCCGAGCCGACGATCATCGAGCCCACCGACGCGATCGTGCGCACCGTGGCCGCGTGCGTGTGCGGGTCGGACCTGTGGCGTTATCGCGGGATCGCGCCCGTGCCGGCCCCGGTGAAGATCGGCCACGAGTATGTCGGGGTCGTCGAGGAGGTCGGTGCCGACGTCACGACCGTGCGGCCGGGGCAGTTCGTCGTCGGCGGTTTCCTGCACAGCGACAACACCTGCGCCGTATGCCGCGTCGGCATGCAGTCGCACTGCCTGGTCGGCGGCGGCTACGACGGCTGTCAGGCCGAGGCCATCCGCATCCCCAACGCCGACGGCACTCTGCTCGCCACCCCCGAGCACCCGGACGACGCGATGGTCCCCGGGCTGCTCGCGCTCTCCGACGTCATGGCGACGGGCTGGCACGCCGCGGTGTCGGCCGAGGTCCGGCCCGGCGGGACCGCGGTCGTCGTCGGCGACGGTGCGGTGGGGCTGTGCGGCGTCATCGCTGCCAAGGAGCTCGGGGCGGAGCGGATCATCGCGATGAGCCGACACGCCGACCGGCAGGCGCTGGCGCGGGAGTTCGGCGCCACCGACATCGTCGACCGTCGCGGCGACGAGGGCGTCGAGGCAGTCAAGGAACTGACCGACGGGATCGGTGCCGAGTCCGTCCTCGAGTGCGTCGGCACCCACGAGTCGGTCGTCCAGGCGCTCCGGTCCGCGCGACCCGGCGGAATGGTCGGCTGGGTCGGGGTGCCGCACGTCGCCGACCTCCCGCAGGAGCACATGTTCTGGCGCAACGTCGGCCTGCGCGGCGGGGTGGCGCCGGTGCGCGCCTACCTCCCGAACCTGTTGTCCCGCACCCTGTCCGGCACGATCGACCCGGGCAAGGTCTTCGACCTCACCCTTCCGCTCGAGCAGGCGGCCGAGGCGTATGCCGCAATGGACGAGCGGCGCGCGATCAAGAGCCTCCTGCGTCCCTGACGCCCGGCAGGTCGCTGAAACGAGCCTTGACGTCGAGTGAAACGACCTGGCGACCGGTCTGCCGTGCGTGCGCAGCGATGATGAGGTCGTGGGCACCACGGGGTTTCCCTGAGCGACGGACGTGGTCGAGCAGCGCGGCGTGTTCCGCCGCGGTCGACCTCGTGTACGGGAGCACCTCGATCGTCTCCTCGACGTCCAGAATGAACTGCTCACGCGCCTGCCGCCTGGCAGCGTCCGCCGCCAGCACGCCATGCCGCAGCTCGGCGAGTGTGACTGCCGCGATGGCGATGTCGTCGGACTCGGAGATCCCGGTGACGCGCCCCCCGTGGCGGTCGAGCCGGATCAAAGCGAAGGTGTCGAGGATCAGACGTGCCATGGGTCTGCTGTGTCCGGGGTGAGAAGGGGGTTTGCGCTCGTGGCCTCGGTAGCGAAGTCGTCGTCCAGCGGCAGACGTCCGGCGCGGCGGGCGAGGAAGCCGGCGACGGTGCGCGTTGTCGCCGGCACGATGCGGGCTATCACCCGGCCGCCACGCTCGATCGTGTACTCCTCGCCGTCGTGCTCGACACGGTCGAGCAGGGCGGAGAATCCCCGGGACGCGTCTCGTGCGGTGATGGTGGTCATGACGCCAATCGTATCCGTGCGTCAGACAGGTCAGACTACGTAAGGGAGGCCAGGAACGCGGGGACCGGGTTGATCCACGTGCTGACGTTGGCCGCGGCCAGCACGAGGAACAAGGCCCCCGCGGCTCCCAGCATGCCGAGTCGCCACGGCCACGTCGGACACCGGTCTTCGGGTCGGCGGAGCAGCCGATCGGTCCCGGCGCGCACCGCCAGTGCGGTGAGCGCCAGCCCCGCCGTTGCCGCCAGCATGGCGAACGCCCCGTGATAGGCGGTGAAGTCGACCAACAGCTCGCGAGCGAATCCCCCAGTGGAAGAATGTGATTCGATCCCCACCGAACGACGTACGCCGACCAGGGACTCGCCCAGCGGGCCGGAGGGGTGAGCCGTCGGAAGCATCGAGGCCACCGACGACAGCGGGGCGATCACCCCCTGCACATTGGCGAGGAGGATCGTCAACGACCCGAGCAGCCACAACAGGACCCCGGCGTATGCCGCGAGCACCCGCCGGCGACGCCAGCCGGGTCCGAGCTCGCGTGCCCGCCCGCCGATAGCCGACGCCAGCACGGCCAGGAGGACGACGAGCACGCCGGCCAGGCCGGCCTTGACCAGGTGGAAGTCCCGCCAGAAGCCCACCAGGTCCGCCAGAGCGGCGTCCCGGGACCCGCCGGGGGTGCCGGCCCGGACCACGGCGGACGTGGCCGCGGCCACCAAGGCCTGCTCCCCGGCATACCCGTGCACCGCGGCGAAGCCGAGCGGAATGGCGAAGACGGCCACCGTCATCACGACGGCTGCTGACCAGAGCGCCCGGGGATGCGTGACCAGCCCGGCCGTCACCGGGCCACCGGATTGGCGTGATCGGCGGTGTCGATGGGCGCCTCACCGGGATCGGCGCCGGGTCGAGCGAGCGCCAGACGGATGCCGGTCGCGAGCAGCCAGACGAACCATGCGGCAAAGCCGGCGACACCGA
>JBDIAJ010000213.1:0-5059 GCA_039812345.1 Nostocoides sp.
AACGCGATCCGCGCCACCATCGAACGCACCATCGCCCACCTGAAGACCTGGCGCATCCTCCACACCGACTACCGGCGGCCCTACGACACATTCGCTCAAACCATCACCGCCGTCCTCGGGCTACAATTCCTGAAACTCGCCTCGTGAATAAGCCTCAATGTGCCTTACTGCCTGCGCCTCCGGCTCCTCCAGGACTTCATCGGTCGTCGCGGGAATCCAACAGTTCGATTCTGCGGCCGAGCGGTATGGCGCCTGCCCGGCCGACCGTGGCCCGGTCGACCTGATGGATCCCGTCCACTACTTGAACCACGAGCAGATCGAGTGGCGGGAACTGGTGAGAACACCGACCCTTCGGGGCCCATCCGTCGAGTCTGACGTTTCGACGCTCAGTGGCATGATGACCGTCGCCCTTGACGACGAGGCCGGTGACCACGATGAATTCACTATCGCCGCCTCGAAGATCCCTGGTCTGAAAGCCGGTTGGGCGGTCGGATCGCGAACCATGGCGGCCACGTCCCATGAGGCGGACCCCACCGGCCCGGCACTGATTTCCGCGCTCGTGGTGCTGCCCAAGGACGGAAGTCCGCCCTACTTCGCGGGCCAATGCGCCTTTTCGGACCAAACCTCATGGCTGCAACGTGACTTCGGCGCGGGCTATAGCAAGGCCATCGAGGACCTCGTCGCGGGCAAGGGGATAGCCAAGCCCGCGACGGCCAGTACGGAGACGTCGCCGTCCGACGACGTCGTCATCCTCAATCCGGACACGGCGCCGCGGGACCTCCTCGCCGCGCTGGAGTCAGTGGATGTGCAGTCGACCATCCCGCAGCAGTGGCGGGAGGAGTCCCAGGTGATTTGCAGCAAGATCGAGGCCGGCTGGAACGACTGTGTGGCTGCCGACTTCGCCGGCGGCTGGCCGGCCGGACTCAACGCCTATGTGGACAAGGGCGGTTCCCTGGAGTTCTGGGTTCTCCCAGCGTCTGGGGATGCGCGCCAGGCCATCGGCCGAGTGGCCTCGATCGACGCGAAAGCTGTTCTGGCCGAGGCGGCCAAGCACTACGCTTCCCTCGGCGTGACCCTCACAACCACCGCATCGCTCTCGGAAGCGCTCAAGGGCGACGTGACCGCGGTGGAGCTGGGCCCGCCGACCGGCCGGTGAGAGTGGCGTCCGGAGAGGAACTGTGAGTCTGACGACCCCGCGTTCGGAGCGCGACGAGGGCCTTTAAGAGGGCGAGGACATCGTCCGGAGCGTCGACCCGATGGCGCGCGACGGTCTCGCCGGGGCCGACCTTGACCCCGACGTCCGAGGGCCCGAGGAGGGCGAAGACCGTCTCGTCGGTCCGGTCGTCCCCGAGATAGAGGATCGCCTCCGCGGCGACGTCCTCGGCGAGCGTGGCGAGCGCGGCGCCCTTGGTGGCGTGGGCGACGAGGACCTCGACGACATCCTTGCCGGGCAACAACTCCACGCCGTATGCCGCCACGGCCGCCTCCGCCGCCCGGCTCGCCGCCGCGGCCGGTCCCGGCGCGAGACCCCGGGTATGGAACGCTCGCCCCATCGGCTTGCGCTCCACCCGCGTCCCGGGGTGGGCGTCCATGACCGCGCCGAGCGCGGCGTCGACGGCGGCGACGGTGGCGGACTGCTCGGGGGTCAGGCTCACGCCGACCCCGGCCACGGTGGACTCGGCGCCGTGACTGCCATAGAGGAGGACGCCGGCGCTCGGGTCGACCGAGGCGACCGACCGGAGGGAGTCGAGCGCGCGCCCGCTGACGAGCGCGACGGTGGTGTGCGGCATACGGGCGAGGGCGTGGAGGGAGTCGACGGCGCCCGGCAGGGGGCGCGCCGCCGCCGGATCGTCGACGAGGGGCGCGAGGACCCCGTCGAAATCCGAGGCGACGAGGATGCGGTCGCGGGCGGCATACGTCGCGAGGGCGCCCTCGAGTGCGGTGGGCAGGGTCATGGGGAACCGTCCTTCGGCGGAGTGGCCGGAGCGTGCGCGAGGGAGGCGAGGAAGGTCTGTGCCCAGGCGGCGACGTCGTGCTCGGCGACGATGGCCCGCAGCGCCCGCATCCGGGTGCGTCGGGCCCGCCGCGGGGCGCGGATCGCCTCGGCCATCGTCCGCTTGAGGCCCTCGATATCGTGCGGATTGCAGAAAAAGGCGGTGTTGCGTCGGCCCCCGCGCGCGCGGAACTCCTGGTAGGCGCCGGTGAACTCGGACAGCACCAGCGCGCCGTCCTCGTCGTCGCGGCAGGCGACGTATTCCTTGGCGACGAGATTCATCCCGTCACGCAGGGGGGTCACGAGGAGGACATCGGCGGCGAGATAGAGCGCGGCCATCTCGGCGCGGTCATAGGAGTGGTGGAGGTACTCCACGGCCGAGGACCCGATCGCGGCGAACTCGCCGTTGATCCGCCCGACCGTGCGCTCGACCTGGGTGCGCAGGTCCCGATAGGCCCCGACCCGCTCCCGGGACGGCGTCGCCACCTGGACGAGGACGACGTCGGGGGGGCGGATGATGTCATCGCGCAGGAGTTCCTCGTAGGCCTTGAGCCGGTGGCGGATGCCCTTGGTGTAGTCGAGCCGGTCCACGCCGAGGAGGACCTTGCGGGGATTGCCGAGCGATTCGCGGATCTCGCGGGCCCGCTGGCGAACCGCCGGCGTGCGGGCGAGGGCGTCGAGGCCGGCGGTGTCGATGGAGATCGGCACCGCGGCGGCGCGGACCAACCGCTCGTCCGGGGTGCGGACCAACTGGCCGCGGGTGTGCAGCCCGAGGAGACGCCGGCAGGCGCGGACGAAGTTCTCGGCGTCCGGGGGTCGCTGGAAGCCGAGGAAGTCGGCACCGAGCAGGCCGTCGAGGATCTTCTCGCGCCATGGGAGCTGGGCGAACAGTTCGACCGGGGGGAAGGGGATGTGGTTGAACCATCCGATCCGCAGGTCGGGGCGGCTCCGGCGCAGGAGCCGCGGGACCAGCTGGAGCTGGTAGTCGTGAATCCACACCGTGGCGCCCTCGGCGGCCACGTCGCTGACGCCGGCGGCGAAGCGCTGGTTGACCTCGGCATACGCCGTCCACCAGGTGCGATGGAAGGTCGCCGGGACGATGACGTCGTGATAGATCGGCCAGAGGGTGTCATTGCTGAACCCCTCGTAATAGGTCGTCACCTCCTCCGCGGACAGGGGCACCGGGACCAGGGCCAGGCCCTGGTCGGTGAACGGGGCCGGCGCCTCACCCGCCTCGCCCGCCCAGCCGACCCAGGCGCCGTGTCGATCGCGCATGACGGCGTCCATCGCGGTCACCAGGCCGCCGGGGCTGCGCCGCCAGGTCGTGCTCCCATCCGCGTCGGTGACCCGGTCCACCGGCAGCCGATTGGCCGCGATGACCAGGTCGTAGCGCTCGCTCTCCACTCGATCCAGCCTATGTCCGCACCGGGGCCGGCGCGGACCGGTCGCCACCTGCCGGGACGTGGGCGCGTTTCCCTGGCGACGGCGCGCGCCACCCACTACGGTCGTCCCATGAAGATCTCGGAGGTGGTGCGCCAGAAGGGCGCGACGGTGGTCACGATCGCTCCGGACGCCAGCGTCCAGGATCTGCTGGCCATGCTGGCGGAGTTCAAGATCGGTGCCGTGGTCGTCAGCGCCGACGGGCAGAGCGTCGACGGGATCGTCAGCGAGCGCGACATCGTCCGGCACCTGCACAGCGACGGCGCGGGCATCCTCACCGGGCCCGTCTCGGCGATCATGACCGCCGCGGTCCGCACGGCGACGCCCGACCACGACCTCGACCACCTCGAGGCGACGATGACCGAGCACCGCATCCGGCACGTCCCGGTGCTCGTGGACGGGAAGCTGTTCGCCATCGTCAGCATCGGCGACGTCGTCAAGAACCGGATCTCGACGTTGCAGGCCGAGCGCGACCAGCTCGTCACCTACATCCAGTCCTGAGCGCGCGGGCGGACGCCCGACGGGTCGGCGGCGGTCGTCGGCGTGTGTGGACGGGCCGTCTCCGGATCGATGACTTACCGTTGACGTCATGACGGATGTGGCGGTCGGGCGCGGGCCCGGGGGCGACTCGTCGGACTCCGATGCCCTCCCGGAGTTCACGACGCTCGGCGGATACCGGCTCGTCCAGCAGCTGGGCGAGGGCGGCATGGGCGTGGTCCACCTCGCCATCGATCGCAACGGCCGGGCCGTGGCGATCAAGGTCCTGCGTCCGCACGTGGCCGCCGACCCCGCCGCGCGCACCCGCCTCGCCCGCGAGGTCGAGACGCTCAGCCGCATCCGACACCCCAACGTCGCCGGGATCATCGACCACGACGTCGAGGGTCTGCGGCCCTTCCTGGTGACCCGGTATGTCGCCGGGCCCTCGCTCGACCAGGTGATCGCCTCCCAGGGTCGGCTCTCGGGACCGGCGCTGCTCCAGCTGGGGCGTGGGCTCGCCGAGGCGCTGCACGCCATCCATGCGGCCGGGGTCGTGCACCGGGACGTCAAGCCGGGGAACGTCCTGCTCCTCGACGGCGAGCCGGTGCTCATCGACTTCGGCATCGCGCACATCGCCGACGACGAACGGATCACCCGGACCGGACTGGTCATGGGCACCCCCGGCTATCTGTCCCCGGAGATCATCGAGGGGGCCGAAGTCACCGAGTCGACGGACTGGTGGGGCTGGGCGGTGACCCTCGGCTTCGCCGCCGCGGGACGGCCGCCGTTCGGGCGCGGGTCGATGGAGACGGTCCTCTCCCGGGTGGTCCGCGGCGACGCCGATCTCACCGGGGTGGACCCGGGTCTGGTGCCGCTCCTCGACGCCGCGCTCTCGCCCTATCCCGAGGACCGACCCACCGACGCGGAGATCCTCGCCGCGCTGGAGACGTATGCCGAGGGGGGCCAGGTCACCGACGTCCTGCGGGCTGTGCCCCGGCGGGACGACCCCGGGGTCACCCGACCGATCGAACCCGCACCGACCGCCGTGCTCCCCCCGGCCGAGCGCGCGCCGGCCCCGCCGCCGCGGCGGGCCGCCGCGGCTGCGGCCTCGTCGACGGCTCCTCCGTCGGGGGCGGCGGCGTCGGGGGC
>JBDIAJ010000214.1:0-5058 GCA_039812345.1 Nostocoides sp.
TCTGCTCCGCAGATCCAAGGCTCGCTGCGCTCGCCGGATCTGCGGTCAACGACCTGCGCTTCGCTCGGTCGTTGCGGCTGTGGCGCCTTCGGCACCCGTCGCTTCCTGTCCGCGGGCAGAGACACGCCGTGCCGCAGGGCGGCATACGGCGTGTCTGTGCCCGCGGACGGGGTTCTAGGATCGAGCGTTGCCGATTGCGGCGACCCCGGTTGACGGAAGGCATCCTCACTCATGGCACGACTCTTCGGAACCGACGGCGTGCGGGGGCTCGCGAACGACAAGATCACCGCGGAACTCGCACTCGGGCTGTCCATCGCGGCGGCCCAGGTCCTCGGCGCGCCGGCGCGCGCGGCGGGACGCAAGCCGAAGGCCGTCGTCGGGCGTGACCCCCGCGCGTCGGGCGAGTTCCTCTCGGCGGCCGTGGTCGCCGGCCTGGCCGCCGCCGGGGTCGACGTCCATGACGTCGGGGTCCTCCCGACGCCCGCGGTCGCGTTCCTCACCGCCGACATGGACGCCCACTTCGGGGTCATGCTCTCCGCCTCACACAATGCGATGCCGGACAACGGGATCAAGTTCTTCGCCGCCGGGGGGCACAAGCTGCCCGACGCCGTTGAGGACGAGATCGCCGCGCTCTATGGGCAGGACTGGATCCGGCCGGTCGGGGCCCAGGTGGGCCGCGTTCACCGCAATCGCGCGGGCCAGGCGCGGTATGTCGCGCACCTCCTCGCCGCCCTTCCGAACCGTATCGACGGGCTCACCGTCGTCATCGACGGCGCGCACGGCGCGGCGAGTGCCGTCTCTCCCGAGGTCTTCCGCCTCGCCGGCGCCGAGGTCTTCGAGATCGGATGCGAACCGGACGGGCTCAATATCAACGACGGCTACGGCTCGACGCATCTCGAGCACCTGCAGGAGGCCGTCGCCCGCCGCGCTGCCGACTTCGGCATCGCCCACGACGGTGACGCCGACCGCTGCCTCGCCGTCGACGCCGCCGGGACGATGGTCGACGGGGATCAGATCATGGCCATCCTCGCCCTGGCGATGAAGGCGCGCGGCACGCTCGCGGATGACACCCTCGTCGCCACCGTCATGTCGAATCTCGGTCTGCTGCAGGCGATGTCGCGAGAGGGCGTCAAGGTGCTCAAGACCGGGGTGGGTGACCGCTATGTCCTCGAGCGGATGCGCGAGGGGGGCTACAACCTCGGTGGCGAGCAGTCCGGGCACGTCATCCTGCTCGACCACGGGACCACCGGTGACGGCGTGCTGACCGGGCTCCTGCTCGCGGCGCGGGTGGCCGAGACCGGGCGCAGCCTCGCCGATCTCGCGTCGGTGATGACGCGATTGCCGCAGATCCTCGTCAACGTCAAGGGCGTCGACACCGCTCGCGTCGACACCGACGCGACCCTTCAGGCCGCCGTCGAGGCGGAGTCGGTCGCCCTCGGCGAGGACGGCCGGATCCTCCTGCGCAAGTCCGGCACCGAGCCCCTGGTCCGGGTGATGGTCGAGGCCCTCACCCAGGAGCACGCGCACGCGGTGGCCGACCGGCTCGCCACTGTGGTCCGCACGCAGCTCGCGCTCTGATCACGGGCCTCGACCGGGTCGCGACGGCGGAACCGGACGGGGTCGGCCATGACCTCCCCGAGATCTCGAGCTACCGCCTGGTAAGTGGGGTGATCACCCCACTTACCAGGCGGTAGCCGGTGTCGTCTCGCGAGGCTCAGCCCCGAACGCAGGCCGAGGGCAGTTCGAACCAGCGCAGGTCCTCCAGGTCCCCGGCCCAGCCGGGGCCGGTGGCGAGGTCGGCCGCGTCGATCCGCTCGGCCAGCGCCCGCGCCTCGGCGAGGTGCTCGCGCAGCGCGCTCACCGGGGCGATCGCGTGGTGGCGGGGGTGCGACATGGACCCCGCGGCATACGTGATGTCGGGCAGGCGCAGCGGCGGCTCGACCGGGCCGGATCGGTGGTGCCACAGCCCGGTCGTCGTGTCGAATCGATAGGCCCCGAGGAACTTCCATCCGTCCCGGGCGACGAAGAGCACCGCCTCGACGAGATAGTCGAGGACCGCGTCGTCGATGAAGTAGTTGAAGTTCACCCGCACCCACCCCGGTTTGATGCCCTCGCATCCGACGGCGATCTGCGCCTCGAACTGGTGACTGCGTTCGAGGTCGATGTCGAGGAGGCGGTGGCCGTAAGGTCCGGCGCACGAGCAGCCGCCCCGGGTCTGGATGCCGAAGAGATCGTTGAGGAGGGCGACGACGAAGTTGTGGTGGAGGTACTTCCCGCTCGGACCGCGCACCACGAAGGAGACGATGGACAGCCGCGGGGCCGCGAGGTTGCCGAGGATCTCGATGCGCGGCTCGGCCTGCCATGCCGTCACGGCGCGGTCGAGCAGGTCGTCCTCCCGCCGCCGGATGACCTCGGTTCCGACGGCCTCTTTGAGTTGGAAGACCAGTCCGGCCCGGATCGACTCGACGATCGCCGGGGTGCCGCCCTCCTCGCGGTGGGCCGGGTCGCTCAGGTAGCGGTGTTCGGTCGGATTGACATAGAGCACCGTCCCGCCGCCGGGCACGGTGGGAACCCGGTTGGTCAGCAGGTGCCGCCGGACGATGAGCACGCCGGGGGTCCCCGGTCCGCCGACGAACTTGTGCGGAGAGAGCACGACGGCGTCCTTGTATGCCGCGGGGTCGCCCCCCGCGGGCGCCGTCATCGCGATCTCGACGTAGGGCGCGCACGCGGCGTAGTCCCAGAACGACAGGGCGCCGTGCTCGTGGAGGAGGGCGGCGATCCCGGTCGTGTCGCTGACGATGCCGGTGACATTGCTCGCCGCGGAGAAGGAGCCGATCTTCAGGGGGCGATCGGCATACCGCTCCAACGCCGCCCGCAGGCGCTCCTGGTCGATGTGCCCGTCGGCGTCCTCGGGGATGGTGACGACATCGGCGATCGTCTCGCGCCACGACACCTCGTTGGAGTGGTGCTCGAACGGTCCGATGAAGACGACCGGGCGCTCCTGCGGCGGGATGTGCCGGATCAGGTGGTGGCGGTCCTCGAGGGCACTCGGGATGCGCAGCCCGAGGACGCCGATGAGCTTGTCGATGGCGCCGGTGCAGCCCGACCCGGTGAACAGGACGACCGTGTCGTCATCGCCGTGCACGGCCCGGCGGATGATCTCGCGGGCCTCCTCACGCAGGCGCGTGGTCTGCAGCCCGGTGCCGCTCGCCTCGGTGTGGGTGTTGGCATAACGGGGGAGCACCTCATCGCGGATGAAGTCCTCGACGAAGGCGAGGCTGCGTCCGGAGGCCGTGTAATCGGCATACGTCATCCGGCGGGGGCCGTATGGCGTGTCCATCACCTCGTCGTCGCCGATGACCCCGTCGCGGATGAAGGCGAGCAACCGCCTCGACTCGTCACTGAGCGGCATGGGTGAAATCTATGCCCGGATCAGGCCGGGCTCCGCGGTGGCGGGTCCTCGCCGATGTCGCCGATGACGTGGATCAGCCGCGCCTCGCCGACCGCGAGCTTGTATTCGGCACCGACGATCGCGAGCGCGCCGCGTTCGATCGCCGTGGTGATGATCGCCGACCGGTCGGCGATGAGGTCGCAGGTCGCCCGCACGTGCGCGCGCTCCACCTGCTCGACGCTCGGCTCCGCGTGCTCCCGCCGCGCCGTCAGGACGCTCGGGGTGACGCGTTCGACGATGTCGCGGACATAGCCTCCGGGCATCTCGCCCGACTCGACGGTGTGGATCGCCGCGGCCACCGCGCCGCACGAGTCGTGACCCAGGACGACGATGAGGTGGGCCTCGAGCTTCTTGACGCCGAACTCCAGGGAGCCGAGGACGCTGGGGTCGACGACGTGGCCGGCCGTCCGGACGACGAACAGGTCGCCGAGGCCCTGGTCGAAGACGATCTCGGCCGCGACCCGCGAATCGGCACACCCGAAGAACACGGCGAACGGCCACTGCTTCGCCGACAGCCGGTGGCGCACGTGGACGTCCTGATTGGGATGGATCCGTTCCCCCGCCATGAACCGGGCGTTCCCGGCCTGCAACGCCCGCCAGGCGTGCTCCGGCGACATCGGCCGGGTGCCGGGCTGGCTGCGTTGCCGGGGCGTCAACAGATCCGCCCGAGCAGCCCCGTGTCGACGTCGTAGAGGAATCCGCCGACCGCCACGTCGTCGGGGATCAGAGGGTGGCTGCGCACCGCCCGGACGTCCTCGACGAGGGCGGCGCGTTGATCGGCGACCACGTGGAAGCCCTGCCAGGACGCGTCCATGCCCGCCGACTCCCCGACGAGATCCCGCAGTTCCGCCTCGGACTTCGAGGCGACGGCGCAGCGCGTATGCGGCACCACGAGGATGCGGTTGACGCCCAGCAGGTGCACCCCGAGGACGAGCGCCTCGAGGGCGTTGGTGTTCACGCGCCCGCCTGGGTTGCGGAAGATCTTGGCGTCCCCGGGCGACAGACCGAGCATCCCGAGCGGGTCGATCCGGCTGTCCATGCAGGTGACGAGGGCGATGCCGGCCTTGGCGACGCCATCGAAGCCGCCGAGTGCGAAGTCCTCGGCGAAGGCGGAGTTGGCGGCGAGGAGGTCGTCGAAGGCGTGCGCGGACGCGTCGGGGATGAGCGTCATACGAGCCCCGGGCGCTTGGGCACCGAGGTGCCGAGCGGCTTGATCGTGGTCGCGAAGAAGTCGTCGCCCTTGTCGTCGACGACGATGAACGCGGGGAAGTCCTCGACCTCGATCTTCCAGACCGCCTCCATCCCCAGCTCGGGATACTCCAGGACTTCGACGGACTTGATGCAGTCCTGGGCCAGGCGCGCGGCGGGCCCACCGATCGAGCCGAGATAGAACCCGCCGTGTCGCCGGCAGGCGTCGGTCACCTGCTTGCTGCGGTTGCCCTTCGCGAGCATGACCATGGAACCGCCGGCGGCCTGGAACTGGTCGACATAGGAGTCCATCCGGCCGGCCGTCGTCGGGCCGAAGGAGCCACTCGGCATACCGGCGGGGGTCTTGGCGGGTCCCGCGTAGTAGACCGGGTGGTCCTTGAGGTACTGCGGCATCGGCT
>JBDIAJ010000215.1:0-5040 GCA_039812345.1 Nostocoides sp.
GCAGCCGGCGGGACGCCGTCGTCGCCTGGGTGCTGGGCTGCGCGACCTTCGGCACCGCGATGGCCCGCAACCCGTCGGTCGGCGGCGCGGGGGACATCGCGCTCACCCTGACGTTCTGCACGGTGATCTGGAGCGCCGGGCTGTTCGGCGCCGAGCGGGGCAGGGCGGCGGCGCTCGCCCATGCCCGAGCGGACGCCGTCGAGGCGACCCGGGACGCCGAGGTCCGCGACGCGGCCGACCAGGAACGGTCGCGGATCGCGGCCGAGCTGCACGACATCGTGAGCCACGGACTGTCGGTCGTGGTCCTCCAGTCCGTGGCCGCTCGGATGGCGCTGCGGGACGGAGAGCCTGCGGAGGCGGTCGATCGCCGCTTGGACGCGGTCGAGACGACCGCCCGGGACGCGTTGGCCGACATGCGGCGGATGCTCGGCCTCATCCAGGTGGGACCGGACTCCCACCCCGTCTCCTCGCCCGCCGCCGGGCTGGCCGAGGTGCCCGCCCTCGTCGCCCAGCTCCGCGCGGCCGGTGCCCACATCGAGCTGGAGACGGACGACGACCTGGTCGTTCCCGCGGGTCTGGACGCGACGGCATACCGCATCGTCCAGGAGTCGCTGACCAACGTCGTCAAGCACGCTCCGGGAGCTCGGGCGACGGTGCGCGTGCGGCACCGCGGCGACCAGCTGCGCCTGTCGGTATGCAATGCCCTGGCCGGCCGGACGGCCGACTCCTTGCCTGGGGCCGGCCGGGGCGTCATCGGGATGCGGGAACGCGTCGGCCTGTACGACGGCACGCTGGAGGTGGGCGCCGAGGACGACGAGTTCCGGGTCGTGGCGACCTTCCCGCTGGCAGCGAGCGACCGGGGCCGGCGGGGCCGGCTCCGTCGTGGTGCGGTCCGGCCGGCATGATCGACGTCCTCGTCGCGGACGACCAGGCCCTCGTCCGCGACGGCTTCCGCGCGATCATCGACCGGGAGGCCGATATGCGCGTCGTCGCCGAGGCCTCGGACGGTGTGGAGGCGGTCGAGCTGACTCGGCGGCACCGACCGCACGTGGTCCTCATGGACATCCGGATGCCACGTCTCGACGGGCTCGTCGCCACGCGCAGGGTGCTCACGCTCGGCACGCCGCCGCGGGTGCTCGTCCTCACGACATTCGACCGCAACGACTGGGTCTACGAGGCGCTGCGGTCCGGGGCGAGCGGCTTCCTGCTCAAGGACGTCCGGGGCAGTCAGCTCACCGACGCCATCCGGGTCGTCGCGGCGGGCGAGGCCCTCCTCGCGCCGGCGATCACCGGCCGGCTCATCGAGGACTTCCTGGCCCGGCACGGCCTGCCCGAGCCGGCGCCCGATGCCTGCCCGCTGAGTGCCCGCGAGCAGGACGTGCTGCGCCGCATTGCGCTGGGGGAGTCCAACAGTGAGATCGCGGAGCACCTGTACCTCGGCGTCTCGACCGTCAAGACCTACGTCAACCGGCTGCTGACCAAGCTCGAGCTTCGCGACCGGACGCAGGCCGTCGTCTACGCCTACGAGCACGGCGTCGTCCGCCCGGGTCACCCGGGGGAGTAGGCCGCGGGGCGGTGTCGCCGGTGGGGGTGTCGGCCGCGGGGGGTGTCGCCGGTGGGGATGTCGCCGGTGGGGGTGTCGGCCGCGGGGCGGTGTCGCCGGTGGGGAACCCTCCGCGTGGGTGAGGTGACCGACGTCTGGGCGTCGGCCACCTCGCCCACGAGATGTCACCCTTCCGGGCCGGGCCGGGCCGGGCCGGGCTGGGCCCGGGGCAGGCGGTGGCGGGCGGGGAGCGGTGGCGGATTCGGAACGGGGCACCCGGGAATGACGCCGTCGACGGTGGAGTTGGTCCAGCCATGACACGACACGTCGTTGCGAAGGGTTTCGGTGGTCCCGAGCAGTTGGTGGTCGTCGAGGTGCCGACACCCGATCCCGGCGAGGGACAGGTTCGCGTCGCCGTCCACGCGATCGGCGTCAACCCCATCGACTGGAAGTCATACTCGGGAGTGACCTCGCGGAACCCCGAATCGCTGCGGACGTTCGGCTTCGAGCTGTCCGGCGTCGTCGACGCGGTCGGCGAGGGGGTGGACGGGTGGTCCGTCGGGGACGAGGTCATCGCCCACGGGTTCCACGACGGCGCGTATGCCGACGCCGTCGTCGTGCCGGCCACGACCCTCCTGGCCAAACCGGCCGGCATGTCGTTCGAGCAGGCTGCCGTCGTCGCCCTCGTCGGCGGGACGGCCTGGCACCTCGTCGAGGCCGCGTCGCTCGACCGCGGCGAGACGGTCCTCGTCCACAACGGCTCCGGCGGGGTCGGCAGTCTCGTCGTCCAGCTCGCGCGGCTGCGTGGGGCGAGGGTGGTCGCGACGGGAGGCCCGGAGAACCAGGAGCGGTTGCGCGAGCTGGGCGCCGTCCCGGTGGTCTACGGCGACGGGCTCCTCGACCGGGTGCGTTCCGCGGCGCCCGAGGGCGTCGACGTGGCGCTCGACTGCGTGGGAACCGACGAGGCGATCGACGCCTCGCTCGCCCTCGTCGCCGATCCGGGCCGGGTCATCTCGATCGCCGCGTTCGGCCGGGCAGGCGGGGGCATCCGGCTCCTCGGCGGTGGGCCGGGCGCCGATCCGGGCACGCAGATCCGAGCCGTGGGCCGCGCCGAGGTCGTCCGTCTGGTCGCGGAGGGCCGGCTCACCCTCCCGATCGTCGGGACGTTCCGGCTCGAGGAGACGGCTCGAGCCCATGCGGTGAGCCGCGCCGGCCACGTGGCGGGCAAGCTCGTCGTCGTCCCCTGACGGCACCTCCCCGGCCCGATCGGGCTGGTCTGCCTGACGGGTGGAGGTATTCGCTGACCTTCCGGTGGGGTTGAGGTACCTCGATTCGGGAGGGTGCCTGACGGGTGGAGGTATTCGCTGACCATCCGGTGGGGTCGGGGTACCTCGATTGGGGAGGGTGCCTGACGGGTGGAGGTATTGGGCGACGTTGCGGTGGGGTGGGGGGTACCGCGACCGCGAGGGTGATCCGGCCCGCGCCGCGTGGAGGTATTGGGTGACGTTCCGGTGGGGTCGGGGTACCTCGATTCGGGAGGATGCCTGACGGGTGGAGGTATTGGGTGACGTTCCGGTGGGGTCGGGGTACCTCGATTGGGGAGGGTGCCTAACGGGTGGAGGTATCGGGTGACGTTCCGTGCATACCGCGGATACCCTCGAGACGGTGGAGGCAGCGTTCGACGGTGAGCTCATCTACTGGCGGGGGCCATCGCCGTGGCACTTCGTCCCGGTGCCCGAGGTCGTCGCGGACGCCATCCACGCGGAGGCCGCCGACCTGACGTACGGATGGGGCTGCATCCCCGCGAGCGTCCGCACCGGCGACACCACGTGGACGACGTCGCTGATTCCGAAGGACGGCGGCTACCTCGTGCCCGTCAAGTTCGCGGTTCTGCGCGCCGAGGAGCTCGACCTCGGAGACATGGTGCGCCTCACGCTTCGGATCGGGCCCACGACGCGCTGATCGCCGCTCGCCCGCTGGCCTTCCTCACCGCCCACCGCACGTGCCGAGTTGTTGTCGTCTCGCAAGCCTTCAGATGACAACAACTCGGCACGTGCGCGGATGGTCACCGCACGTGCCGAGAAGATGTCGTGGTCCTCGCGGGGAGGGAGCAACAACTCGGCACGTGCGCGGATGGTCACCGCACGTGCCGAGAAGATGTCGTGGTCCTCGCGGGGAGGGAACAACAACTCGGCACGTGCGCGGATGGTCACCGCACGTGCCGAGAAGATGTCGTGGTCCTCGCGGGGAGGGAGCAACAACTCGGCACGTGCGGAAGCGGCACTCGGCACGGAGGGAGCAACAACTCGGCACGTGCGGAAGCGGCACTCGGCACGGAGGGAGCAACAACTCGGTACGTGCGGAAGCGGCACTCGGCACGGAGGGAACAACAACTCGGTACGTGCGGAAGCGGCAGTCGGCACGCGCGGAATCCGGGCGGGGGGTGGAGTCCGGAACAGACCGGTCCCGCCGGCGCCCGGCTCGCACGGTCAGACGCGGGGCTGCTGCTGGGTGATGCAGTGAATGCCGCCACCCCGGGCGAAGAGCGGACGGGCGTCGACGCCGACGACCTCCCGGCCCGGGTAGGCCTCCGCGAGGATCGCGAGGGACTCGGCGTCCTGAGGATCGTCGAACGCGCATGCCACGACGCCGTCGTTGACGACGAGATGGTTGATGTACGACCAGTCGACGGGGCCCTCGTCGTCGACGAGAGTCCGCGGGGCCGGCACGCGGACGATCTCCAGCGACGAGCCGCGCGCGTCGGTCGCAGTGAGCAGGGCGGACTCGATCTCCCGGCAGACGGCGAAGTCGGGGTGCTCCTGCGCGTCCTGCCAGTGGAGGAGGACGACACCGGGCCGGGCGAACGTCGCGACGATGTCGACGTGCCCCCTGGTGCCGAACTCGTCGTAGTCCCGGCTCAGCCCACGCGGCAGCCAGATGCACCGAGTCGCACCGATGGTCCGGGCCAGCTCGACCTCGACGTCCTGCCGCGACATCGAGGGGTTGCGCCCCGGGTCGAGCTGGACGGTGTCGGTGACCAGGACCGTCCCCTCGCCGTCGACGTGGATCCCGCCTCCCTCGTTGACCATCGGAGAGTCGACGACGTGGGCGCCGGCCCGCTCGCCGACGAACACCCCGACCCGGGCGTCCTTGTCCCACGTCGCCCATGACTGGGCTCCCCAGCCGTTGAAGACCCAGTCGACGGCACCGAGTGATCCGTCGTCGCCGACGACGAACGTCGGGCCGATGTCGCGCATCCACGCGTCGTCCAGGGGGGCCTCGGCGATCTCGACGGCGCCGTCGACGTGCGAGCGCGCGATGGACCCGTCGGACGGGTCGACGACGAGCGTCACCGGCTCGAACCGGGCGACGGCGTTCGCGACCGCAGCCCACGTATGCCGTGCGCTCGCCACCTCCTCGGCGGTGTCACCGAGCGTGTAGCCGCTGCTCGGCCACGCCATCCACGTCCGCTCATGGGGCGCCGTCTCGGCGGGCAT
>JBDIAJ010000216.1:0-4992 GCA_039812345.1 Nostocoides sp.
GAACCCGCCGACTTCGAGGACCGGTTCCGCTTTCGGCGGGTGGCCCGCGCACTCGGTCCGCTCACGCCCGGCCTCGGACTCGGGTGACTCGGACTCGGACTCGGACTCGGGTGACGCGGGTGACGCGGTGGTCCGGTGCCCGAACGGCGAATCAGACTGCGCGCGCTCACGGTCCGTCGCGGGCTGGTCTTGCGGACCGTGGTCAGGCGCCGGGAATGGCACGGGCTCCGGTGCCGTCGGTCCCGCGGTCTCCTCGGGCCGGGTCGCCTCGGCCGCGGGCCGAGCAGTTGCCGCAGCCGGTTGGGTGGCGGTCTGCTCGGCCGTCAGGTCGTCGGCCGGCGTCGTTGCGTGCAGGTGCACGGTCACCTCGCAATGCCCGAGAAGCAACAGCATGTGCGCATCCGCGCGGGCCTGCGCCAGGGTGTCCGCCTGCCCGGTCTTCACCAGGTCGTGGGCGAGGTCATCGATCGCGGCCCACGCCATCCGCGAGTCCTCCACGTGGTAGAGCCCGTCCCACCGATCCAGGCATTCCGACTCCCCGCGCTTGTGCAACCCGCGCCGTTCCCGCGCCGCCGCGACCCGGGCCGCGAGCACCTCCGGCGCCACCGTCGCCAACAGAGCCCGGGTCCGCCGCACCAACGGACCCGCGCTCTCACGCCACCCGCCGACCCGCTCCGCCCGCGCGACCAGCCGCTCGATGACCTCGTCCTCGACGTGCCCGGGCGCATCCGCGAGTTCCTGGTGGATCAGCCCGGCCCGGAACGCCTCCAACCGGCCGGCCCGCATCTCATCGACCAGCCTCGGTGCCCGCTCCGCCAACTCGAGGGCGGTCTGCACCCGGTTCTCGGCGACCCGGACACTGACCCCCAGACATGGCGCCACCAGTTCGGGTGCCTGCGAGTGTTGCGCGACCCGGCCGATGAAATCGGCGTCGAACTCCTCGTCGGGGAACTCCTTCCGCATGGCCGCGTCATCCACCCGCGCCAGCGCCACGAACACGTCGTTGAGGAGCCCGTCGAGCCGGTTGCGCAGGACCTGGACAGCGGAGACCAACGCCACCAGCCCGGCCACGTCCGGTGGCAGTTGCCCGGGCGTGACGGAAGCGATCGCGTCCACGGCGACGGCGACGGCGACGGCGGGTGGTGCTTCCATACCCGTGATTCTACCCGAACATGCGTTCTATTACAACCCTTGCGACCGCCCGTTCTGGGCGTTTTCCGGCCCGTCCCGGGCCGCTGTGGCCCCCCGGCAGGCGGCAGGGACCCCAACACACACGCGCCCATCGGAGGGCGGTTGCCCGATCCACCCCGGCCTTTGTCGCTCGAAAGGGTCCGGCATGCGGCGGCCTCGGGACCACTGCAAGTCAGTCCCGCGGGCGCTCGGCCCGCCGGGCCGCGCGTTGATCCCACGCGTCGCTGGCGCGAGCCGCGAGGGCGTCGCTGAGCCGTCCGGTCGCCTGCATGACCGGCATCTGTCGCTGCATGCCGATGTCGGGGACGGCGACTCCTCGTTGCCGGAGGATGCTTCGAAGGATGCGGAAGAGGAAGCCGAAGATCATGCCTCCGTTGTAATATACTTTCGTGAGTAAACCAAGTGCTTCTGACCGGGAGCTTTACTGGCGGCTCGCGGAGTCGCTGTCCGCGACCGCCCGCCTGGTCGATCGGCGCATGTCCAGCCGGATGGACGATCCGGTCGCCGCGCGGACCCTGGGCCTGCTGGCCGAGCATGGACCGCTGCGCCCGACGGCCCTCGCGGAGCACCTCCAGGTCTCGCCGGCCGCCGTGACCCGCCGGATCCAGGCGCTCACCCGGTCGGGCCAGATCGCCATCGACCCCGATACCCGGGACGCCCGGACCTACACCGTCGACCTGACCGACGCCGGGCGCGCCGACCTCGAGACGGCGGCGGCCCAGGTCGCCGGCTCCCTGCGGGCCCAACTCGCCGCCTGGAGCGAAGGCGACATCACCCGGCTCACCGAACTCCTCGAGCGCCTGCTGGCCACGGCCGCGGACACCGGTGGCACGCCCCCGGCCACCGCTCGCACCACGACACCATGGTGGCGCGAGCCGTGACGCCCCCGCGGCCCGGATAGGTTGGGCGCCATGCCCGCACCCGTCGTCCTGTCCGTCAACGTGGGCAAAGCGCGCCCGTGGGGACCGAAGGGCCTGCCGACCGGCATACACAAGGAGCCCGTCACCGTCCTCGAGGTCCGCGCTCCCGGACCGAAGCACGGCGGTCTCGGCAGCGGCGTCATCGGTGACTTCATCGGCGACGTCCGTCACCACGGCGGCGACGGCCAGGCGGTGTATGCCGTCGCGCGGGAGGAACTCGACTGGTGGGCCGCCGAACTCGACCGCGACCTGCCGTCGGGATTCTTCGGCGAGAACCTCACCACGTCGGGTCTCGACGTCGATGACTCCCTCCTCGGCGACGTCTGGCGCGTCGGCACCGCCCTCCTCGAGGTCACCGGCCCGCGGGTCCCGTGCGTGACCTTCGCCGCGCAGATGGGCGTCCCTCGCTGGGTGCGCCGCTTCAGTGAACGCGGCCGCACCGGCGCGTATCTCGCTGTGCGGGAGCCGGGTTCGATCCACGCCGGGGACCCGATCGAGATCGTCGAACGCCCCGCCCACGACGTGACCGTGCCGATGTCCTTCCACGCCTACCTCGGCGACACCGACCTGCGCACCCACATCCTCGCCGTGGGCGCCGGCCGCGCGGACTTCCGCGCCCAACTCGCCCCGCGCACCTGAGCGGCGGCGCGCCCGGAACGTGTCGGGTAGGTTCGTGCGGTGACCGAGACCACCGTCCGCCCGCCCACGGCCATCGACGCCATCGCCGACGCGCACTACGCCGCCGACATGGCCCTCTCCCCGATCGCTGCGACCCAGCAGGGCGAGCCCGGCTACGACCACCTCCTCGACGACTACTCCCCGCAGGGGTATGCCGACGCCTCCGCCCTCCGCCGCGCAACCCTCGCGAAGCTCGCCGACGCCATCCCCGCCGACGAGGTCGACAAGGTGACCCTCGCCGCCATGCGCGAGCGACTCGGGCTCGCCGAGGAGATGTATGCCGCGGGGCTCGACGAGATGGAATGCAACGTCCTCTCCTCGCCCATGCAGAGCGTCCGCGGCGTCTTCGACCTCATGCCGACCACCACCGACACGCAGTGGTCGACCTTCGGCGAGCGCCTCACCCGCGTCCCGACGGCTCTGACCCAGTGGGTCGGGACGCTCGCCGCGAGCGCGGACCGCGGCCTGGTCACCCCCCGCCGGCAGGTGCTCGCCAATATCGGACAGTGTGAGCAGTTCACCGCCGACGACGGCTACTTCGCCACCCTCGCCGAGAAGGCCAAGGCGGCCACGTCGATGTCGGAGGCGACCCGAGGCCGAGTGCTGGCGGGGATCGAGACGGCGCGGGCGGCATACGGACAATTGGCGACGGACCTGCGCGAGCGCCTCCTCCCGCGGGCGCCGGAGGCGGACCCCTGTGGGCCGGACCGGTATTCGCTGTATTCGCGGTATTTCCTCGGGACGACGGTCGACCTCGCGGAGACGTACGCGTGGGGGCAGGAGGAACTCGCCCGGATCGAGGCGATGCGGGCCGAGGTGGCCCGCGAGATCTCACCCGGCGCGACCCCGGACGAGGCCATCGCCCTCCTCGACGCCGACGCGAAGTACCAGTTGCACGGCCTCGACGCTCTCCAGTCGTGGATGCAGGCCAAGGGTGACGACGCGATCGAGGCACTCGCCGACGTCCATTTCGACATCCCCGGGCCGGTGCGGGTCCTCGAGGGGTGCATCGCGCCGACGCAGCTCGGCGGGATCTACTACACCGGGCCGAGCGACGATTTCAGCCGCCCGGGGCGCATGTGGTGGTCGGTGCCGAAGGGCGTCACCGAGTTCACCACCTGGCGCGAGTTGACCACGGTCTATCACGAGGGCGTCCCCGGTCATCATCTTCAGGTCGCCCAGACCGTCTATCGCAAGGACATCCTCAACAAGTGGCGGCGGCTGTCGGCATGGACGTCCGGCCACGGCGAGGGCTGGGCGCTGTATGCCGAGCGGCTGATGGACGAACTCGGCTTCATGTCCGACCCGGGGAACCGGCTGGGCTGGCTCGACGGGCAGTCGCTTCGCGCCGCCCGGGTCGTCATCGACGTGGGGGTCCACTGCCGCTTCCCGGCGCCCGCGGAGGTCGGCGGCGGCGAGTGGACCTATGACAAGGCCTGGGCCTTCCTCACCGCGCACGCCAACATGGAGCACAAGGTCCTTCGCTTCGAGCTCGATCGCTATCTCGGCTGGCCGGGCCAGGCCCCGAGCTACAAGATCGGCGAGCGGCTGTGGCTGCAGCTTCGGCAGGAGTCGGCGGCTCGCGCCGGAGACTCGTTCGACCTCAAGGATTTCCACCGTCGGTCCCTGGACATCGGCGGCGTCGGGCTCGACACCCTACGCGCCGCCGTCCTCGGCGAACTCTGACGGCCGCGGACCCGCGTCAGAGGGTCCAGCAGTTCGACCACTGCGGCAGCCCGGCGAAGCGCGCCTCCAGGAAGGCGTACGCCCGCGGGGCGTAGTCGACGAGATCCGCGCCGACGTGAGTCGGCGTCAGGGTCGTGTCGAAGTAGACGTTCGCGCCCTTCCCACACCAGCTCTTGGCCATGGACCGGCCGACGGCATACGGAATGACGTCGTCGAGGGCCGAGTGGACGACATAGACGGGCATCGCCGGCTTGATCGTGCCGATCCGCTGCTGGGCGACGATGGTCTTGAACGGCTCCTGGGTCAACAGGATCGACGCCGGGGTTCCCGTGCTCGACAGGTTCGCCGTCTTGACGAAGGCGTGGTTGGCGAGGTCGGTGACGCACTCGCCCTCGACCGCGTCCATCGCCTGCCGCCCGGTGGCATTGAGATAGGGCGACATGTCGATGCCATAGCCCGCGGCCAGGCCACGGATCCCGTAGAGGGCGAACTCGGCATACAGACGGCCGTCGAGGTT
>JBDIAJ010000217.1:0-4928 GCA_039812345.1 Nostocoides sp.
CACCGGCGGGGCCGGTGCAGCCGCCGCAGGGACCGAGAACCCGGTGGCCGCCACCACTGCGATGGTGACTGCTCCTGGCTTGGACAGTGATGTGCGCATGGATAGGCTCCCCCGAGTCGTCTGACATAGCGGAGGCTACGCCTGATCCCTCTGCTGGGTCCATACCAAGGCGTGACCCGGCTCGCACGAGCGGCCGAGTCACGCCTTCATGGATGCCTGAGGTCAGTTACCGGTGAGCTTCTCCCGCAGAGCAGCGAGCGCCTCGTCGGAGGCGAGGGTGCCCTCCATCGGCGCAACGCCGACGTCAGCCCCGCCCGAGGAGTAGGACGTCGGGGCCTCCGCCGATCCCGCTGCAGCCTCCGCGTCCGCCCGGACAGCATCCTCGACCTGGGACCGGTGCGCCTCCCAGCGGGCGTGGGCCTCGGCGTACTGCCGCTCCCAGCGCTCCCGCTGCTCCTCATGGCCCTCGAGCCACTCGTTGGTCTCGGGGTCGAAGCCCTCGGGGTACTTGTAGTTGCCCTGCTCGTCGTACTCGGCGGCCATGCCGTAGAGCGTCGGGTCGAACTCGACCTGGCCCGCGCCGTCCTCGTTGGCCTGCTTGAGCGACAGCGAGATCCGGCGCCGCTCGAGGTCGATGTCGATGACCTTGACGAAGATCTCCGACCCGACGGTGACGACCTGCTCCGGCAGCTCCACGTGGCGCTCGGCCAGCTCGGAGATGTGGACCAGACCCTCGATCCCGTCGGCGACGCGGACGAAGGCACCGAACGGCACCAGCTTGGTGACCTTGCCCGGCACGACCTGACCGATCGCGTGGGTGCGGGCGAAGTGCTGCCACGGGTCTTCCTGGGTCGCCTTGAGCGACAACGAGACCCGCTCGCGGTCCATGTCGACGTCGAGGACCTCGACGGTGACCTCGTCGCCGACCTCGACGACCTCGGACGGGTGGTCGATGTGCTTCCACGACAGCTCGGAGACGTGGACGAGACCGTCGACCCCACCGAGGTCGACGAACGCGCCGAAGTTGACGATCGAGGAGACGACGCCGGAGCGGACCTGGCCCTTCTGCAGCTCGCGCAGGAACGTCGAGCGAACTTCGGACTGGGTCTGCTCGAGCCAGGCGCGGCGGGAGAGGACGACGTTGTTGCGGTTCTTGTCGAGCTCGATGATCTTGGCCTCGATCTCCTTGCCGACATAGGGCTGGAGGTCGCGCACGCGGCGCATCTCGACCAGGGAGGCCGGAAGGAAGCCGCGCAGGCCGATGTCGAGGATGAGGCCGCCCTTGACGACCTCGATGACGGAGCCCTTGACGACGCCGTCCTCCTCCTTGATCTTCTCGATCGTGCCCCAGGCGCGCTCGTACTGCGCGCGCTTCTTGGACAGGATCAGCCGGCCTTCCTTGTCCTCCTTCTGGAGGACGAGCGCCTCGACCTCGTCGCCGACCTTGACGACCTCGCTGGGGTCGACGTCGTGCTTGATGGACAACTCGCGCGAGGGGATGACGCCCTCGGTCTTGTAGCCGATGTCGAGCAGGACCTCGTCCCGGTCGACCTTGACGATGCGGCCTTCGACGATGTCGCCGTCGTTGAAATGCTTGATGGTCTCGTCGATGGCGGCGAGAAGGTCTTCCTCAGAGCCGATGTCGTTGACGGCGATCTGAGGGGCGGTCGAGCTGACCGTGCTGGCAGTCATGTAGTAGGAACTCCGATGCGGATGGGTGAGTAGTGCGAACAGGGACGCCGCGCACGCCGTTTGGGCGCACGCGTGCCGGGTCAGTCTAGTTGTGCTGTCCAACAGGGGTCAAAATCCAGGTCCCGGAGCCGAGACAATGTCCGTATGCCGCATCCCGTCCGCCGCGAGGTCACCCAGGCGGCGTCCGTCCGCGCGCAACGCTCGTGGTGGGACGCCGAGGCGGCCGACTACCACGCCGAGCACGGCGCCTTCCTCGGCGACGCGGACTTCGTCTGGGGTCCGGAGGGCTGGACGGAAACGCACCTGCGGCTCCTCGCTCCCGCCGGCCGTATGCCGACCGCTCCCGTCCTCGAGATCGGCGCCGGCGCGGCGCAGTGCTCGCGCTGGCTGCGCACGCAGGGGGTCGAGGTCGTCGCGAGCGACCTGTCCCGCGGGATGCTCGCCACCGGGCGGGCGATCGAGGGTGGCCGCGCGACACCGGTCGCAAACCCGGTGGTTCCCCTGGTGCAGTGCGACGCGGCGCGGCTCCCGTTCGGCGAGGGCAGCTTCGGGACGGTGTTCACGGCATACGGCGCGGTGCCGTTCGTCGCCGACTCGTCCCGGATCATGCGGGAGGCGGCACGCGTGCTGCGCCCGGGCGGCCGGTTCGTCTTCTCGACGACGCACCCGATCCGGTGGGCCTTCCCCGACGTCCCCGGACGGGCCGGGCTGACCGTCCACCAGAGCTACTTCGACACCAGGCCGTATGCCGAGTACGACGACCGCGGCCGCCTCACCTATGTCGAGCACCACCGCACGCTCGGGGAGCGGGTGCGCGAGATCACCGCGGCCGGCCTGCGGCTCGTCGACCTGGTCGAACCGGAGTGGCCGGACTGGAACGACCAGGAGTGGGGCGGCTGGTCGCCGCGTCGTGGGCGGCTGATCCCGGGCACGGTCATCTTCGTCGCCGAACGGACGTGATCGGCCGGCCGGCCCGTCACGGGAGCGGCCGAAGCACTACCCTCGACCCGACGACCGGCACGCTCGAATCGACGAAAAGGTGGCACCAGAATGGCCAAGGCAAAGGTCGCGCTCGGGATCGACATCGGCGGGTCCGGGATCAAGGGAGCCCCGGTCGACCTCGCCACCGGCAAACTCCTCGCCCCGCGCCTGAAGATCGCCACGCCGGAGAAGTCGACGCCCAACGCCGTCGCGGCGATCGTCGACGAGATCGCCGACTCCTTCGCCGACGAGCTGCCCAAGGACGCCCCGATCGGCGTGACCATTCCGGGGGTCGTGCAGCACGGGATCGTGCGGACCGCGGCCAATATCGACAAGACGTGGATCGACGCCGCCGGTGAGGAGATCTTCTCCAAGGCCCTCGGGCGCACGTGTCTGCTGGTCAACGACGCCGACGCCGCCGGGGTGGCCGAGGACCGTTATGGCGCGGCGGCCGACAAGGATGGCCTGATCGTCTTGACCACCCTCGGGACCGGCATCGGGATCGCCCTGATCCACGAGGGCGTGCTGATCCCCAACTGCGAGTTGGGGCATATGGAGGTCAATGGCCACGACGCGGAGACCAGGGCGGCCTCCAGCGCGAAGGATCGTGAGGGGCTGAAGTACAAGGAGTGGGCGCAAGACCGGCTCCAGCCCTACTACAAGCGGCTCGAGGACCTGTTGTGGCCGGACCTGTTCGTCGTCGGCGGGGGGGTCTCGCGCAAGGCCGACCGCTTCCTGCCCTTCCTCGAGCTCCGCACCCCGATCATCCCGGCCGCTCTGCAGAACGAGGCCGGCATCGTCGGCGCTGCCGCGCTCGCCGCCGATCGCGAGGCGGGCGCCAAACGGCTCTGACCCGGCCTCACGCCGGTTCGTCGATACCCGCGACCATGCCCGCCGCATACGACTGACGGACGCCCGCAGGCTGATCAGCCCAGCAGGATCTGCTGGGTCGTCTCGGGCGCCAGTGGCGGGGCCGAGAACGCCTGCCGGGCGTCCTGTTCACGGAACCACGCGATCGTCCGGCGCAGCCCCTCCTCGACCGGCACCCGCGGTGACCAGCCGAGCAGGGTGGAGGCGAGCGTCGTGTCGGGCTGACGGACCGTCGGATCATCGACCGGGCGCTCGATGTGGACGACCGCACTCGTCGACCCGGTCAGCGCGATGATCCACCTCGCGAGGTCGAGCATCGAGATCTCGTGCGGGTTGCCGATGTTGACCGGCCCGCAGTGGTCGCTGTCCGCCAGCGCGACGATTCCGGCGACGAGATCATCGACGTAGCAGATCGACCTGGTCTGGGAGCCGTCCCCGGCGACCGTCACCGGCTCCCCCGCCAGCGCCTGCCGGATGAAGTTCGGGATCGCCCGCCCGTCGTTGGGCCGCATCCGCGGACCGAAGGTGTTGAAGATCCGGACGATGCCGGTGTCGACCGCGTGCGTATGCCGATACGCCAGCGTCAGCGCCTCCGCGAACCGCTTCGCCTCGTCGTAGACCCCGCGCGGACCCACCGGATTGACGTGCCCCCAGTAGGTCTCCGGCTGCGGGTGGATCTCGGGATCGCCATACACCTCCGAGGTCGAGGCGAGGACGAACCGGGCGCCCTTCTCCTTGGCCAGCCCGAGCGCGTGCAGGGTGCCGATCGAGCCGACCTTGAGGGTCTCGATGGGCACCCGCAGATAGTCGATCGGCGAGGCCGGGGAGGCGAAGTGGAGCACGGTGTCGACGTCGCCGGGGACGTGGACGTAGTCGGTGACGTCCGTGCGAACGAGCCGGAAGCCGGGCCGCTCGACGAGGTGGGCGACGTTCTCCGGGGTTCCGGTCAGGAAGTTGTCGAGGCAGACGACCTCGTCACCGCGCGCGAGGAAGGCCTCGCACAGGTGCGATCCGAGGAAGCCCGCGCCGCCGGTGACGACAACGCGCACGGGCTCAGTCCTTCTCGAGGTTGATCTTCCGCGGCGCGGTCTGGTCGGGTCCGGGCTCGGTCGGGATCGCCTGGGTGCGCTCGATCGTCGCCTCGGTCCGCGGGATGGTCGCCTCGCCGCGCTGGATCGTGGCCTCGCCGGCCCCCATGGCCGCGGCGCCGGCCCCCGTGGCTGCCCCCGTTGCTGCCGCCCCGGCGGCACCGGCCGGGGCCGGCGGCGGGGTCGTCCCCGAGGAGGCCGGCGGCGGGGTCGTGCCCGAGGAGGTGACCTCGATCTGACCCACCTCCGCCTCGGCCGCGGCCGGGCGACGCATGAGGACGAAGCCGACCGCGGTCG
>JBDIAJ010000218.1:0-4781 GCA_039812345.1 Nostocoides sp.
GACCATCACCGAGAACACCTTCGCCGGCGGCCCCGGCGGCGGGCACGGCGGCCCGGACCAGGGTCAGCAGGGCACGGGACAGCAGGGCAGCGCGCCCGGCTCGGCCAACAGCGGCCAGACCCTGCCCGGCAGCGCCAACTCCAACTCCTCCGCGCCGACCAACTGACACCGCCCGCGACAACCCACTGACGCCCGCGACAACCCACTGAGGTCTGGTGGTCGGACCGAGGTCGTACGTCCAGACGTACGACCTCGGTCCGACCACCAGACCTCAGCGGGGTTTGGGCCCAGACCTCAGGCGCGGGACGCGGCCGCGGCGAGCCCGGCCCCCTCGACGTCGACATTCGGCAGCTTGGCGTCCACGGCCTTCGGCAGCCACCAGGCGCGCTCGCCCAGCAGGTGCATGACCGCCGGGACCAGCGTCATCCGCACCAGGACCGCATCGACGATGACGCCGACGGCCAGGCCCAGCCCGATCGGCCGGATCATCGTCAGGTGGCTGAACACGAACCCGCCGAACACCGAGAACATGATCAGCGCCGCCGCCGTGACGACCTTCGCGCCGTGCAGGAAGCCGGTCCGGACGGCCCGCTGCGCGTCCTCACCGTGCACATACGCCTCACGCATGCCCGTCACGAGGAACATCTGATAGTCCATCGCCAGCCCGAAGAGGACGCCGATGAGGATGATCGGCATGAACGAGAGGATCGGACCGGGTGTCGTCACACCGAACACGCCCGCGAGCCAGCCCCACTGATACACGGCCACGGTGACCCCGAAGGCCGCGGCGACCGAGAGCAGGAAGCCCACCGTCGCGATGACCGGCACCAGCACCGAGCGGAAGACGAGCAGCAGGATCGCCAGGGACAGCCCGATCACCGTGGCGAGGTAGGTCGGAAGCGCCGCGGCGAGCCGCTCGGAGACCTCGATGTTGGCGACGGTCTGCCCGGTGATTCCGATGGTCGCGTGGTTCTGCGCACCGAGGTTCTCGAGTGAGTCCTGGATCGCGTGGACGGTCTGGACCGTGGCGGCGTCGGCCGGTCCCGACCGAGGAACGATCTGGAGCGCGATCGTCCGCCGGTCGTCCGACACGCCGGCCACGACGACCGAGCGGACCCCGTCGATGTCCCCGAACGCGCTGACCAGAGAGGCCTCGACCGCGCGCAACCCCGCGGCGTCGGCCGCAGGCCGATCCAGCGTGGCGGCGGCGAGCACCGGCCCGTTGACGCCCTTCCCGAACTCCGTGGCGACGCTTTCATAGGCCGCGTATGCCGTGCTGCCCGCCGGCTCGCTGCCGCCGTCGGGCAGGCCGAGCCGGAGCGAGGTGATCGGTGCGGCGAGGATCCCGACGATGGCGACGACACCGGCGATGGTCAGCCACGGGCGGCGCGTCATCAGCCGGACGTACCACCCGCCGTGCTCCTCCTCGTGGTCCTCCGCGGGGGCGACCCGGGTGGCCGGGTCGGCCGGAACGGCATACCCGCTCGCCGCCCACGTCCGTCGTGAGGCGACCCGCGGACCGATGAGCCGCAGGAGGGCCGGGGTCACGGTGATCGCGACGACGACCGCGGCGAGCACGGTCCCGGCGGCGACCAGCCCCATCTGGGCGAGAATCGGCAGGCCCGAGAGCACGAGCGCGGCCAGGGCGACCACGACCGTGGCTCCGGCGAAGGCCACCGCGCTCCCGGCCGTGCCGACCGCGTGGGCGATCGACTCGCGCAGTTCGACGCCGCGCAGATACCCCTGCCGGTGACGGTTGACGATGAACAGGGCGTAGTCGATGCCCACGGCGAGGCCGAGCATGAGCGCGAGCGACGGGGTCATCTGGTTCATCGCGAAGAAGTGGGTCGCGGCGACCGCGCCGCCGAGGCCGGCCCCGACCCCGAGCAGGGCGCCGAGGAGCGGCAGCCCGGCCGCGACGAGGGTGCCGAGCATGACGACGAGGACGACGAGGGCGACGGCGAGCCCGATGATCTCTCCCGGGCCGACCAGCGACATCTCCTGGGCGATCTCGACCGAGTAGTCGACGTGCACCCCGGCCACGGCGAGCGCCGCGCCCTTCTCGGGGATCTGGGCGCGGACGTCATACGGGACCGAGCGGGCGTTGTCGTCGAACTGGATCTGGGCGACGGCGTGAGTTCCGTCGGCGGTGACGAAGCGCATCCCGTCCATCCCGCGACTGATCGTCAGGCCCTGCTGGTAGGCCGTCCACCCGGCGTCGAGCTTGTCCTTGCCGGCCTGCCACTTCCGCTCGCCGGCGGCGATCTCGGCCTTGCCCGCGGTGATCTGGCGGCGCAGACCGGGCAGACCGGGGTCCTTGGGGTTCCTGGACTCGGCGAGCCTCTCGAGGCCTTCGGCCTGGGCGAGCCGGTAGTTCGCCCGATCGAGCGTGGTGCGGCTCGTCGCGAGTTCGGCATAGCCGTTCTCGAGCTTGACCTTGGCCTGGTCGAGCTGCGACTGCGCGTCATCGATCCGGGTCTGCGCGGCGAACGGGTCGAGCACGCCGGTGACGTGGGGGATGGTCTTCCAGTCGGCGATGGTCTTGTCGATGGCCGCCTTCTGGGCGGGGGTGAACGATCCGCTGTCACTGGCGAAGACGACGGTGCCGAAGCCGCCGCGCAACTGCGGGATGGCGGTGCCGAGCCGGTTCAGGACCGTCTCGAAGCTGCTTCCGGGGACGGTGAACTCATTGGTCATCGGGGTGCCGAAACTGGCGGCGGCACCTCCGACGGCGAGCAGGATGACGGCCCAGATGGCGAGCACGCGACCGGCGTGGTCGGCGCACCAGCGGCCGATTCGATGGAGGAAGGTGGCCATGGTGGCGATGTCCTTCAGGCTGAGGGGATGTGGTCGAATCCGAAGCGGACCTGCTGCATGCTTCGGCAGAGCAGGTCGGAGAACTCCTCGACGCTCTCGCGGCCGAGGCCGCGGTCCGTGCGCTCGGCCCACACGATGATGGCGGCCTGGGCGGCGGCGACGATCGCGGTGGCGAGGTGGACGGCATACAGCTCGTCCGCGTCGGGGAGTCGCTCCTGGAGGTGCGCGATGAACCAGGTCATCCAGTCCATGAGGGCGCTGTGAAGGACGTCTTTGGCCTGAGGTTCCGCGGTGCCCACCGCGGCGAGTTGGAGGATGCGTTCGAGGAAGTGCCGGTCGGCGGGCAGGGCGATCATGTCCTCGAGGGCATCCATGATGGGCTCGTCCATGGGGCGTTCCTCGATCCGCTCACCGAGGTCGGTGAGGAAGTCGCGGATGCCCCGGACGAGGGCGGCCTCGATGCTCGGGAAGTAGTTGAAGAAGGTGCGCCGCGAGACCCCGGCGCGTTCGGCGACCGCGTCCGCCGTCACCGCGGCGAGGCCGCGTTGGGCGACGAGCGCGTATGCCGCGTCCACCAGCGCCGCCGTCGTCTGCGCCTTCTTGCGCTCGCGCAGTCCGGTGGCGGTGTCGGTGGTCATGGGACCAGTATGCGCGCATTAGTGCACCGAGTGCAAGTTTGCCCAATGAGAAAGTTTCGAGGTCTACCGATGGACGGGCCTACCCTGCCGCTAGCAGTTCCTCGGCCCTCCGGTGGCGGCGGGGCCAGCAGACGAGGCAGAAGGAGGTTCCCGTGTCCGACGGTGTCGACCGCCTCCGCGCGCTCGCCCGCGAGGAGCGACTGCGCGCCTCGCGAAGCCGTGACCGGGCCGCGGTGTCGGCCTGCCGGTCCCTGCTCGCCGCCCTCGACAACGCCGAGGCGATCCCGCTGGATCCCGCGACAGACCGGGCCGGTGCCCTGGAGCAGTCGGCCGTGGGGGTCGGCGCCGCCGATGCGGCCCGCGGCATACTCACCACGGCGGATGCCGAACGTCTTCTCGCGGACGAGATCCGGGAGCGCGAGTCGGTCGCGGCCACGCTGACCGACACACACGGCGACCACCGGACCCGCCTGCTCGATGAGGCCGCGGTCCTGCACCGGCTCGCGGCGGCCTGGTCCGCACCGACGCACGACGGAGACACACCGTGACCAAGGTCGACCTGACCGTCCTCGCCATCCCCGGCTTCGTCGGGGCCATGGGGGCCGAATACGCCTGGCAGCGCCGCTATCCCGCGGAGCCGGGGACGACCCGCGCGGGTGATTACACGCTCCCGGACACCCTCGCCAGCCTGGCGATGGGCGTCGGGAGCCTCGCCGCGCCATACATCTCCAAGCGGCTTCTCGACCCGGTGACGCCGGGTGTCGGTCGCTGGGGCCGGGCCCTGCTCGGACTCGCCGTGACCGCCGGCGTCGCCACCACGGTCGGTGACCTCCTCCGGACGTATGCCGATTCCGGCCTCCCCGAGCCCGGCGTCCGTCCCGAGGTGCCCGCCGACGCCGACGCGACCGCCGCCCGCTTCCCGCAGACGACGCGCGTCACCGAGACGATGGCGGTGGCGACCGTCGGCGCGACCGCGCTCGCCGCCGCGACGACGTGGGCGACCCAGACGTCCGGCGCGACGCTCTTCGACGCCCACCGCCGCGACCTCGGCGGCGGCCCGTGGGCGATGGCCGCGGCGCTGCTCGGCTGGGATGCCATCTATTACTGGAATCACCGTCTCTCCCACGAGAGCCGCTGGCTGTGGGCGGTCCACGTCGTCCACCACAGCAGCGAGCACTACAACCTGTCGACGGCGCTGCGACAGCCGGTCGCCGAGGGCGTGACGTTGACCGTCCCCTATGGCCTGCTCGCCCTCGCCGGCGTCCGGCCCCAGCTCATCGAGCAGGCCCGCGCCCTCAACCTCATCTATCAGTTCTGGATCCACAC
>JBDIAJ010000219.1:0-4761 GCA_039812345.1 Nostocoides sp.
AATGAGGCTGCCGAGGCCCATGATCAGCAAGAAGGGTGATGCGACAACGACGCCTCCGAAATGCTGGCTGATCCCCGTCAGAACCAACGACCCGACCACCACCACGACGCCCACCCTGATCAATTTGTTGGCGTCGGCCATTCGAGTGGCGCGGTCCTGACCGAAAGGAACCTTCTCGTCTGTCATCTGAAACCTCCTGGATCGACACTACGATCGCTTGCAAGGTTCGCGCCTGTCGGTCATTCAAGGGACACACGGATGCCAGCAGGGCCCAACGGCGAACCGCCGGGCGAATCTGTGTGAAATCAGATAATCGGATAGCATCGCCCGCATGCGCACCATCACGGCGACGGAGGCCGCCCGGCGATTCTCCGATCTGCTCGACGCCATCGAGGCGGGCGAGTCGGTGACCGTGACCCGGGGCAACAAGCCCATCGCCGAGTTGCGGCCCGCACGCCGGCGCACGGGCCGCGATCTGCGCGAAGCGCTCGCCGGGATCACGCCGCCCGACGATGACTTCGCCGCGGTGATCGCGCAGACCACCTCGCTGCTCACGTCCGACCGGACGGACCCATGGGCCGACGCCTGATCCTGGACACCACAGCGCTGATCACGATCGAGCGCGACCCGTCGGCGACGCCCCTGGATGACGACGACCTCGCGGTTGCCGCGCTCACCGTCGCGGAGTACCGGGTGGGCATCGAGCTGGCCGAGACCGCACGCCCCACGTGCGCCGAGCCGGGCAGCCACGCAGCGCACACGACCTGATCATCGCCGCGCACGCGATCCAGACGGGCCGCACGATCCTCAGCCACGACGCACGGGCTCGCTTCGGCGACCTCCCCGGGGTCGACGCCGTCGACCTCGTCGACTGACGCGACCGCATCCGCGTGGGGAGTCGCTCACCAGGGGTGGGGGGCGTAGTCCTTGAGGAAGCAGCCATACAGGTCCTCACCCGCCTCGCCCCGCACGATCGGGTCGTAGACGCGCGCCGCGCCGTCGACCAGATCCAGCGGCGCGTGCCAGCCCTCGGCGGCGATCCGCAGCTTCTCGGTGTGCGGGCGTTCGTCGGTGATCCAGCCGGTGTCGACGGCGGTCATCAGGATCGCGTCGGACTCGAACAGCTCGCGCGCGCTCGTCCGGGTGAGCATGTTGAGCGCCGCCTTCGCCATGTTCGTATGCGGATGCCCCGGTCCCTTGTAGCGCCGCGAGAATTGCCCCTCCATCGCCGAGACATTCACGACGTAGGCCCGCCGCGCCCCCCGCGCGATCGCCGCGCGCATCGCGGGCCGCAGTTTCGAGACGAGCAGGAAGGGCGCGACCGCATTGCACAGCTGGACTTCCAGCAACTCCAGCGGGTCGACGTCCTCGACCTTCTGGGTCCACGAGTTCACCAGCACGTCGTCGGGCAGCAGGCCGCCGGCGTCGATCGCCGTCCCCGCGACATGCGCCGCCAGACTCGCCGAACCCGCCTGCAGCGCAAGGGCGGTCATCGCCGCGGCGGACGACGCCACCACCCCCGCCCCGTCCGGGTGCGTATGCTGCGCGCCCGTCAGCACGCCCACCAGCGCCGCCGGGTGGGCCTCGCTGATCCGGTCGAACGCGATCAGGCGAGGCAGCGGCATACCGGCGGTGAGTGGCTCGGACTCGCCGGCGACCAGGTGCGCGTAGGCACCCGGCGAGCGGCGGACGGTCTGGCAGGCGTTGTTGATCAGGATGTCGAGCGGCCCGCCCGCGGCGACCTCGTCGGCGAGCGCGACCACCTGGGTCGCGTCGCGCAGGTCGATGCCGACGATGGCCAGTCGGTCGAGCCATTCGGGCGAGTCGGCAAGTGCCGCGAACCGCCGCGCCGCGTCCCGCGGAAATCGGGTCGTGATCGTCAGGTCGGCGCCGTCACGCAGCAGGCGCAGGGCGATGTACATCCCGATCTTGGCCCGCCCGCCGGTCAGCAGTGCCCGGCGCCCGCGCAGGTCGGTGCGCTGGTCGCGCTTGCCGTGGGAGAAGGCCGCGCAGGCCGGGCAGAGCCAGTGATAGAAGGCGTCGACCCGGGTGTACTTCTCGTGGCAGATGTAGCAGCCGCGCGGGATCCGCAGCTCCCCGGCATACGGTGAATCCCCTTGCGCCGCAAGCGGTATGCCGCGCGTCTCGTCATCGATCCGCAGTGGCGAGCCGGTGGCGGTGGTCGCCAGGATCGCCGCGTCGTGTTCGACGTCGGGGCGCCGGGTGGCGGCCCGCGCCTCCCGGCGCCGGGCCTTGCGGATCCGGCTGGTCATCACCGCCGCGGCCCGCTTGATCGTCTGGATGTCCGGATCGTCCGGGGCGAGGTCGGGAAGGGCGGCCAGAACCCGCAGGGCGGTCTCCAGGTCGGCCGGATCGAGGCGTCGCCCGCTGCTGCCCGGGTCCTCGGGGGTCGTCACCGGCCGATGGTAGGCCGCGCCGGAACCGGCGACGGCGCGGCGTCGTCCAAGACCACATGAACCGCACGAGCACCGCCCTCGTCGCCGTCGCCGGGCTGAGCCTCGGGTTGGCCGGTTGCGGGACCCAACAGGCCGGTGGCGCCGGGGCCGCGTCCGCGAGCCTCGCGTCCACCTCGACCACCACGCGGTCGGCCTCGGCCACCACCTCGCCCACGCGCACACCGGGTGCGCAGGTCTATGCCATCGCCACCGTCCTGGAGAATCCCAAGGACGCGCCCCGTCTGTGCCTGGGCGCCGTCGCCACCTCCCTGCCGCCCCAGTGCGGCGGGCCCCGGATCACGAACTGGGACTGGTCGAGCGCCCCACGGGTCGCCGACGTCGCCGGCGTCCGTTATGGCAGCTACGTGGTGATCGGCACCTACAACGGCACGAGCTTCACCCTGACCCGACCGCCGGTGAGCCCACAGGATTACACCGGCCCCAGGCCCGCGCCGGAGCCGGAGCCGGACTTCAGCACCCCCTGCCCCGCGCCCGACGGCGGCTGGCACGTGGTCGACCCCACCAAGGCGACGACGGAGGCGATGGACAGCACCCTTGTGGCGGCGGAGAAGCTCCCCCGCTATGTGACCTCCTGGCTCGACCAGTCGATCAATCACGCCGACGCCGAGGCGGAGCCGGAGAAGATGAATGACCCGACGAAGCTCATCCTCAACGTCAAGGTCGCCACGGACCCGGCCGCCGCGGAGGCGTCCCTGCGCCACACCTGGGGCGGGATGCTCTGCGTCACCGAGGGCGGCCGACCGCAGGCCGAGCAACAGGCTCTCCTCGCGAAGCTCGACAAACGACCGGACTTCCTCGCCGGCGGCCCGGACGCCTCCGGCACCGTCCGGCTCACCGTCATCGATGACGACGGGACGATCCAGCGTGAGCTGGACACGGCATACGGCGCGGGTGCGGTCCGCGTGACCAGCGCCCTCCAGCCCTACCCGGGCTGACGCGCCTCCCAGGCACGCGCGGACGCGTCGAAGGCCGCCCCGGTCTGCACGGGGACGACGCAGAAGAGCAGCCCGCCGGGGTCGGCGAGGATGGCGTAGCCCCGCCGTTCCTCGACGATCCGGGCCCCGAGGGCACACACGCGCTCGATCTCGGCCGGCACGTCGTCGGTCTCGATGTCGAGGTGGACCCGCGGCGGCGTCCCGGCGCCTGTCCGCTGGAGTTCGAACTTGACTGCGCCACCGAGGGCGTCCAGCGATTCGTAGGGATCCTCGTCCGGCGGTGCCTCCGCCTCTCCCCGGGCGGACCCGGTCGCGGCCGCCCAGAAGGCGGCGGACGCGGCATACGACTCCGGCGGGTGGTCGATGAGCACGACGGCGATCCGGCTGCGGTGCATCGCTCCACTATGCCGCGTGTCTGCTTCGCTTGTCCGTATGCCGATTCCGACCTTCCGCAAGGACCTCCCGCACGCGCCGGCCGGCTATGCGCGGTGGGAGGCGACGGGGTTGCAGTGGCTCGGGGCGGCATACGACGGGTGCGTGCCCGCCGTCACCGAGGTCGGCGAGCGTCACCTGACGATGGCTCGGCTGACACCCGCGCCGGCGACGCCGGCCGCCGCGGAGGAGTTCGGTCGGATGCTCGCGGCGGTCCATGACGCGGGCGCCGCGGCATACGGCGCGCCCCCGGAGGGCTGGTCCGACGACGGCTGGCTCGGCCCCGCCGACGAGCCACTTCCCCTGCCGCTCAACACGACTCGACCCGACCTGACCTGGGGTGCCTTCTGGGCCGACCTGCGCATCGACGCCGTTCTCGACCTCGGCCTGCGCCGCCGGACCTGGCGCGAGGGCGACCTCGCCCCGTTCCGCGCCGTCGCCGACCGCGCCCGCAACGGCGACTTCGATGACGGCGACACCCCCGCGCGCCTGCACGGCGACCTGTGGTCGGGCAACCTCCTGTTCACCGCCGACGGGCCGCGGATGATCGACCCCGCGGCCTACGGCGGACACCGGGAGAGCGATCTCGCCATGCTCGCGCTGTTCGGGGCCCCACACCTCCCGCGGATCCTCGCGGCGTATGCCGAGGCCCACCCCCTCACCGACGGCTGGCGCGACCGCGTCGCCCTCCACCAGCTCCACCCGCTGCTGCTCCACGCGGTCCTGTTCGGCGGCGGGTATGTCGCGAGCGCCCGCTCCGCCGCCGCGCCCTACGCCTGACGACGGCCACCACTGCATCTGCGGGGCCAGCGCAGCGACGTCGCATGGACGGGGCCGGGCCGATCGCGACCGCAGGCGCCGCGAGCGCCCCGCCGAGGCCGGCGTGCGCTGCCGGGTGAGGGGCGAGCGCTCAGGCC
>JBDIAJ010000220.1:0-4684 GCA_039812345.1 Nostocoides sp.
CGCGTGCCGAAGCGGGGGTGGATGCCGCCTTCGACCGGGGTCACCCCGATCTCGGCACCGAGACGCTCCGCGGTCGCCTGGAGCCCGTCGGCCTCCGCGGCATACGACACATGATCCACGCGCATGGGCTCATCGTTCCACACCGCGACGGGTGCTCCTGACCACGCTCACCGGGCCGTCGGGGGTGGAAAGGCTTTCCCGGGCGGCCCGGTTCAGTCGTCCGTGAGGTGGTCCACGAGGTCCGGGGCGAGCCCGACATAGGTCGCCGGGGAGAGGTCGCGCAGCCGCTCGGCGACGTCCTCGGGCAGGCCGAGGCCGTCGATGAACTCGCGCAGGTCACCGGCCCCGATGCGCCGGCCCCGGGTCAGTTCCTTGAGGCGTTCGTAGGGCGCATCCATCCCGGCCACACCGCGGGCGGCGAGGGCGCGCATGGCCGACTGGATCGGCTCGGCGAGGACCTCCCAGTTGGCGTCGAGGTCGGCCGCCATCGCGGTCGGCACGGGGTCGAGTCCGGCGAGGCCGCGCCCGATGTTGTCGATCGCCAGGAGCGAGTGACCGATCGCGGTCCCGATGTTGCGCTGCATCGAGGAGTCGGTGAGGTCGCGTTGGAGGCGCGAGGTGACGAGGGTGGCGGCGAGGACGTCGAGGAGGGCGTTGCTCACCTCGAGATTGGCCTCGGCGTTCTCGAAGCGGATCGGGTTGACCTTGTGCGGCATCGTGCTCGACCCGACCGTGCCCTGCCCGCGGACCTGGGCGAAGTAGCCGAGGGAGATATACGTCCACAGGTCGGTGCAGAGGTTGTGGAGGATGCGATTGGCGCGGGCGAGATCGGCATACAACTCCGCCTGCCAGTCGTGCGACTCGATCTGGGTCGTCAGGGGGTTCCAGGTGAGGCCGAGGGAGGTGACGAAGGCGCGGCTGACCGCCTCCCAGTCGGCGTCCGGGACGGCGGCGAGGTGCGCGCCATACGTCCCGGTGGCACCGTTGAACTTGCCGAGGAACTCGGCGCCGGCGACCCGGCGCACCTGCCGGCGCAGGCGCCAGGCGAGCACGGCGAGTTCCTTGCCCATCGTCGTCGGCGTGGCCGGCTGGCCGTGGGTGTGCGCGAGCATCGGGACCGCGCGCAGGTCGCGGGCCATCGTCTCGAGCTGGGCGAGGAGGGCCTCGGCGCGGGGGAGCCAGACCATGGTGACGGCGCCGCGGACCATGAGAGCGTAGGCGAGGTTGTTGACGTCCTCGGACGTGCAGCCGAAGTGGATGAGCTCGGACATCGGGTCGCCTTCGCGTCCGGGGAGGGCGGCGAAGCGTTCCTTGAGAACGTACTCGACCGCCTTGACGTCGTGCTGGGTCACCGCTTCGACGGCGGCGAGAGCGGCGATGTCGTCGGGACCGAACCTGGCCGGTATGCCGCGCAGCGTCGCCTTCTCGGTGTCGGTGAGCGCGCCGACGCCCGGGACGATCGCGTGGTCGGTGAGGTGGATGAGCCACTCGACCTCCACCCGCAGGCGTTCCCGGTTGAGGGCCGGCTCGGAGAGGTGGTCGACGAGGGGAGCGACGACGGCCCGGTAGCGGCCGTCGAGGGTCCCGAGGGCGATCGGCGGCTGGGTGTCGGCGAGGGACGGCGGGCCGGCGTCGGGCAGGGACGGCGGGCCGGCGTCGGGCAGGGACGGCGGGCCGGCGTCGGGCAGGGACGGCGGGCCGGCGTCGGCGGGGGACGGCATACGGGCATTGTCCCAGCACCTCCGGGGGGCTTCGCCCCCCGGACACCCCCCGAAAGGCGCGGACTCGCGACGCGAGGTGATTCCCTCTGTTGCGACCAACCAAGCTCGCTCCGCTCGCGGTTGGCCGCCGTTCCGCGGCTGCCGCCTCACCTCCGGGGGGCTTCGCCCCCCGGACACCCCCCGAAAGGCGCGGACTCGCTACGCGAGGTGATTCCCACTGTTGCGACCAACCAAGCTCGCTCCGCTCGCGGTTGGCCGCCCTCCCGCGGCTGCCGCCTCCGAACGGGAGCGGGAGGAACGGGGGTTGTCGGAGGTGCGTGCCAGGATGAGCGCACTCCGGTGACGGAGCCCTCCACCGACGGAAAGGCCCACCATGCCCACACGTGACACCGCCTGGCCCGAAGGCACCCCCTGCTGGGTCGACTGTCAGGTCGACGACACCGCGGCCGCGCGCGCCTTCTATGGCGAGTTGTTCGGCTGGGACATCCAGGACGGGCCGGACGAGTTCGGCGGCTATCTCATGGCGCTGAAGAACGGCCGGGCCGCGGCCGGGATCGGGCCCAAGCCGCTGGGCGGTCCGGCGATGCCGTCGGTGTGGACGACCTATCTCGCCGCGGACTCCGCCGACGCGACCGCGGCCAAGGTCGCCGAGGCGGGTGGGACGGCGATGATGGCGCCCTTCGACGTCGGGCCGGTCGGGCGGATGTTCGTCGCCGGCGACCCCGCGGGCGCGGTGTTCGGCGTCTGGGAGGCCAGGGAGCACACCGGCGCCGGGGTGTTCAACGAGGATGGCGCCTACTGCTGGAACGAACTCCACACGACCGACTACGCCGCCGCCAAGGCGTTCTATGGCGCGGTGTTCGGGCACGTCTTCACCGAGATCGGTGACGGGGAGAACTTCGCCTACTCGACGTTCGCCCTCGGCGAGGGTGGGCCGGAGGCGGCCGTCGGTGGCGTCGCCGACGAGACGACCATGCCGGGTGGGAGCCCGATGTCCTACTGGCTGACCTGGTTCCAGGTGGCCGACGCGGACGCGGCGACGGCGAGGGCGACCGAGCTCGGGGCGAGCGTCATGATGGGCCCGGACGACTCCGCTTTCGGGCGGATGAGCGTCGTCACTGGGCCTCAGGGCGAGGTGTTCGGCCTGATCGACCCGACGACGACCGTCACGGTCGAGGACACCGTGGTCGACGGCTCCGCGTCGGCCTGACGCGGGCGTCCCGACCCCGGCACGCCGGCGGCTCCAGAGGCCCCCGACGGGCGTCCCCCCGGTGGTCCGGTGCCGGTCGGCCGAGCGAGAATGCGGGTATGGCCACCAGCGTCCGCCCCCTGTCCGTGTCCATCGATGTCGCCGCGCCGCCGGAGGCCGTCTGGCGCGTGGTCGCCGACATCCGCCGCACCGGCGAGTGGTCGCCCGAGTGCCGCCGGGTCGTCGCTCCGGCGCGGGTGCGCATGGGATCGCGGTTCGTCGGGATCAACCGACGCGGGTTCGTCGTGTGGCCGACCAGCGCGAAGGTCGTGCGGTTCAAGGCGCCCCAGGTGCTGGCCTATCGGATCGTCGAGAACGGGTCGACGTGGACCTACGAACTCGAGCCGGTCGCCGGCGGCGGGACGCGGCTGACCGAGCGGCGCGAGGCCCAGGGCGGGATCACCCCGTTCGCCGCGGTGTTCACCCGGCTGCTCCTCGGCGGCAACGAGGGTCACTCCGAGGAACTGGAGGACGGGATCCGGCGCTCGCTGGAGACGATCCGGACGATCGTCGAGGGTGAGGCCCGCACTTCCGCCACCCGGTGAGGCACCCGCGCCGGATCGACTGGTTCGAGTCCGGCCATTGCGTAATGACGGTGTGCGTGTAATGTTGTAAGCATGACAGATTCCCGCATTGTCGAGTGGTTCGCCGGCCGCCTGCCGGCCTGGTTCGAGGGCGCCCCGAGCGTCGAGGTCGATCGCGAGGAGATCCTCGTCGTCGGGACCCTTCCCAGGGACGCCGACGCCGACGCGACCGAGGCGTATGCCGAGGGCCGGGTCAAGCGCTTCCGCGAGACGACCCGGGGCGAGCGAATGCGCATCGCCGACGAGGCCGAGGCGCGGTTCGGGCGCAAGGTCGCGTGGGGAGCGGCATACGGGGACCACTCGTTCCTGTTCACGACGATGTCGGTGCCGGTGATGACGCGCCTGCGGCAGCCGGAACGGCGGGTGCTCGACACGCTCGTCGCCGCCGGGGTCGCCCGCTCGCGCTCGGACGCACTGGCGTGGTGCGTCCGGTGGGTCGGCCGGCACGAGGACGAGTGGATCGGGCAGCTGCGCGACGCCCTGACCGAGGTCGATCGCCTGCGCGAGGAAGGCCCCCGCAGCAAGACCGCCTGACCGATGGGTCAGCCGACCGCGGCCGCCAGCTCGGCGCGCACGTGGGCGACGATGCCGGGGACGGCGGCGACGAGTTCGGCATACGTCTGGTCGAAGGCGAGGGTCGAGCCGTACCACGGGTCGTCGACGTCCAGGCTTCCCGCGGCGACGGCGGCGGGATCGAAGCTGCGGACGAGCCGGATGTCCGTATGCCGATCCTCCGCCATCCGCTCGAGCTGGCGCAGGTGGCGGCGGTCGGCGGCGAGCACGAGATCGCGGTGGTCGAGCCAGGAGCGGTCGATCCGTCGGGCGCGATGGGCGCGGCCGCCCCAGTCGGCGTGGCCGTTGCGGGCGAGGACGGCGAGGGTGCGGGCATCGGCGTGGTTGCCGAGTTCCTCGGCGGACGTGCCCGCCGAATCGACACTGACCCGGTCGGCGAGGCCCTCACGCTCGAAGGCCTCCCGGAGGAGGAACTCGAGCATGGGGGAGCGGCAGATGTTGCCGGTGCAGACGACACAGATCCGATAGGTCACGGTGCCCATTGTCATCGAGGCCAACCGGGCTGCACGAAGACGCGGAGCCGGGTTGGGGCGACGTCGGCCTCTCGGTGGTGGTGC
>JBDIAJ010000221.1:0-4596 GCA_039812345.1 Nostocoides sp.
GCGCCTCCGGCGGACGCACCGGCCGCTGCCACGGCCGCGGCTCCCGACTCCGCCGCGTCGACCGCCGTCGACGTCCAGGAAGAGGTTGTCGAGATCGCCGAGGGAGGCGGCACCACGCCACCACCGCCGCCGCCGAGCTGGGCCTGACCCGGCCGGCCCGACCCGGCCGGCCTGACCCGGCCGGCCCGACCCGGCCGGCCCGACCCGGCCGGCCTGACCCGGTCCCGAGCCGCCGCGCGCGTCCGTGACGGAGGCGCGCGGCATACGGACCCTGCGGTAATCTGAACGCATGGCAGGTTCGCTGCTTCTCAGTCAGCCGCGGTGACGCACCGGAAGGACGTCAGCGCGGCTCGCCCCTCTGCCCGGAGGGGCTTTTCTGTGTCCGAGCAGCGACCACCCCGACGAAGGAACCTCATGAGCGAGACGCCCCACCGCTACACCGCCGCGCTGGCCGACGAGATCGAGCTGGCGTGGCAGGACCGCTGGGAGGAAGACGGCACCTTCCGGGCCCCCAATCCCGCCGGGCCGTGGGCCCAGCCCGACAAGGTCGCCGGCCGGGCGAAGCTCTTCGTCCTCGACATGTTCCCCTACCCGAGCGGCGCCGGCCTGCACGTCGGCCACCCCCTCGGCTACATCGCGACCGACGTCTACGGCCGCTACCAGCGGATGTGCGGGCGCAACGTCCTGCACGTCATCGGCTACGACGCGTTCGGCCTCCCCGCCGAGCAGTACGCCGTCCAGACCGGTCAACACCCGCGCAAGACGACCGAGGACAACATCATGAACATGCGGCGCCAACTGCGCCGCCTCGGCCTGGCCCACGACGACCGCCGCTCGATCGCGACGACCGACCCCGAGTTCTATTGCTGGACGCAGTGGATCTTCCTCCAGATCTTCAACGCCTGGTTCGACGCCGACGCCGACGGCGGTGTCGGCCGCGCCCGCCCGATCCAGGACCTCATCGAGGCGTATGCCGCGGGCTCCCGTCCCACGCCCGACGGGCGCCCCTGGGCGGACCTGACCGACACCGAGCGGGCGGCCGTCGTCGACGCAAGCCGGCTCGCCTATGTCTCCGAGGCCCCGGTCAACTGGTGCCCCGGCCTGGGCACGGTCCTCGCCAACGAGGAGGTCACCGCCGAGGGCCGCTCCGACATCGGGAACTTCCCGGTCTATCGGCGCAACCTGCGGCAGTGGATGATGCGGATCACGACGTATGCCGATCGCCTCCTCGACGATCTCGACCGCCTGGATTGGCCCGAGAAGGTCAAGACCATGCAGCGCAATTGGATCGGGCGCAGCCAGGGCGCGCAGGTCGGCTTCCCGGTCGTCGGGCACGACGCGACGATCGAGGTGTTCACGACCCGCCCGGACACGCTGTTCGGGGCGACCTTCATGGTCCTGGCGCCGGAACACCCCCTGCTGGAGACCATCGTCCCGGCGGGGGAGTGGCCCGAGGGGACCCGGCCGGCGTGGACGGGCGGCGCGCCGAACCCGGGGGCGGCGGTCTCGGCATACCGTGACCTGGCCTCGCGCCGCACGGAACTGGAGCGGCAGGCGGAGGCCAAGGACAAGACCGGTGTCTTCACCGGGGCGTTCGCCACCAACCCGGTCAACGGGCAGGCCATCCCGGTGTTCGTCGCCGACTACGTCCTGATGGGCTACGGCACCGGCGCGATCATGGCCGTCCCGGCGCAGGACGAGCGGGACTGGGACTTCGCCACGGCATACGAGCTGCCGATCATCCGCACCGTCCAGCCGGCCCCGGAGCACGACCTGAGCACGGCGTTCGTCGGCGACGGGCCGGCGATCAACTCGGCGAACGACGAGATCAGCCTCGACGGACTCGCCGTGGCCGAGGCGAAGGCGGCGATCATCGCCTGGCTCGAGGCCAAGGGCCTGGGCGCGGGGACGATCACCTACAAGCTGCGCGACTGGCTGTTCAGCCGGCAGCGCTACTGGGGCGAGCCGTTCCCGATCGTCTATGGCGAGGACGGGCACCCGATCGCCGTGCCGGAGTCGATGCTGCCGGTGGAGCTGCCCGAGGTCGACGACTACAGCCCGCAGGCCCTCGACCCGGACGACGTCACCTCGGAGCCGGTGCCGCCGCTGGCGCGCGCCCGGGACTGGGCGAGCGTCGAGCTCGATCTCGGGGATGGGATCCGCACCTATCGGCGCGAACTCAACGTCATGCCCCAGTGGGCCGGATCCTGTTGGTATGAGCTGCGTTATCTCGACCCGGCCAACACCGAGCGGTTCGTTGACGCCGACGTCGAGCGCTACTGGATGGGCCCGTATGCCGCGCCGGTCGCCGGTGCCCCCGCCGGCGCCACCGACGTCGGTGGGGTCGACCTCTATGTCGGCGGTGTCGAGCACGCCGTCCTCCACCTGCTGTATTCGCGGTTCTGGCACAAGGTCCTCTTCGACCTCGGCCATGTCTCCAGCGAGGAACCCTTCCGCCGGCTCTACAACCAGGGCTACATCCAGGCGTATGCCTATCGCGACGCCCGCGGGCAGACGGTGCCGGCCGCCGAGGTCGTCGAGCAGCTGGCCGCCGACGGCACCCCGTCGTGGACCTGGAACGGGGAGGAGGTCGTCCGCGAGTTCGGCAAGATGGGCAAGTCCCTGAAGAACATCGTCACGCCCGACGACATGTATGCGGCGTACGGCGCGGACACCTTCCGGATCTACGAGATGAGCATGGGTCCGCTCGATCAGTCCAAGCCATGGGAGACCCGGGCGATCGTCGGATCGCAGCGGTTCCTGCAGCGGCTGTGGCGCAATGTGATCGACGAGGAGACCGGCGACCTGCGGGTCGTCGACGAGCCGGTCGACGCGGACACGGCGAAGGTGCTCCACCGGACGATCGCCGCGGTGTCGGCGGACTATGCGAGCCTCGGCTTCAACACGGCGATCGCGCGGCTGACCGAGCTCAACAACGCCCTGACCCGGCTCGACGCGGTGCCCCGGGCGGCGGCGGAGGCACTCGTGCTCATGGTGGCTCCCCTGGCCCCGCACATCGGCGAGGAACTGTGGCGCCGGCTCGGGCACACGCACACGCTGGCCTACGAGCCGTTCCCGGTCGCCGACGAGGCCTTCCTCGCCGACGACATGGTGACCTGTGTCGTCCAGATCCGCGGGAAGGTGCGCGACCGCCTCGAGGTGCCGGCGGACATCGACGACGACGTGCTGCGGGACCTGGTGCTCGCCCGCCCGAAGGTCGTCGAGGCGACCACGGACGGCATCCGTGCCGTCATCGTCCGAGCCCCGAAGCTGGTCAATATCGTTCCGGCGTGACGTCGTTCGCGTCGTCCACAAGGCGGCGCCGGGCAGGATTCGGGTCCGTCCACAGGCCGGAGCGCTCGTCCTGGCGCGGTCGGTGACGGGCTGCCTACGTTGGGGACATGGCCCGTTTCCGTCACAACGAAGCCGCCGACCGGCTCGCCGCCGCGCTGTCGGCCGGCGGTCTCGAGGACGGCTGGGGTGCGGACGCGCGGGCGGGTGCTGACGCATCTGTCCGTATGCCGAGTCCGCCCTCCCCGGACGGCGTCGCCGAACCGCTGTGGTTCGCCGAGCGCGAGCCCGTGGGCGGCGAGGTCTCGACGGCGCCGGACGATTCGGCACCGGTCGATGCGGTGCCGGTGGGCGGGTGGCCGGACGATGCGGCGCCGGTCGGCGGGGGGCCGGACCGGCTGGCCGGATCTGATCGCGTCGGGGCGTCGCCTCGGGGGCGAGGGGGTCGGCATACGCGCGTGCCGGAGGACCGGCCCGGCTGGGTGACCGTTCCGGCGGGAGTGCGCGGGGGACGCCTGCGTCTGGTCCGGCCCGCGGTGCTCGCGGCCATAGTGCTGGTCGTCGTGTTCGCGGCGGTGTTCGGGGCGCGACTGCTGCTGGCCCAGCGCATGGGGGAGCCGGTGGCCCCGGGCGCCGCGGGCGCCGCGGGCGCCCCGCTCGCCGCCGGCCGGCCGGCCTCGGCGGGTTCGTCGGCCGCGACTGATCCGGCGCCCACCGACGGCGCCGCTGGATCCACCCCCGGTGGCGCGGCTTCGGCGGCGGACGGGATCGTCGTCGTCCACGTCGTCGGGCAGGTGCGCCGTCCCGGCGTCGTCGAGCTCGCCGCCGGCGGCCGCGTCGTCGACGCGATCGCCAAGGCGGGCGGTGCGCGCGGCGGGGCCGACCTCGCCGCGGTCAACCTCGCCCGGTTGCTCGTCGACGGCGAGCAGATCCTGGTCCCGAAGCCCGGGCAATCCACCTCCTCCGCCGGAGCCGGGCCCGGCGCGACCGGCGGGACCGGGGCATCCGGTGCGACGCCCGGCGCGCCGGCACCGGTCAACCTCAACACCGCGGACCTCACCGCGCTGGACGGGCTCCCCGGCGTTGGCCCGGTCCTGGCCGGGCGCATCCTCGCCTGGCGGGCCGAGCACGGCCGGTTCTCCTCAGTTGACGAGCTGGGCGAGGTCTCGGGCATCGGCGAGAAAGTGCTCGCCAATCTCCGTCCGCTCGTGACGGTCTGACCCGGGACGTCGTGGCGATGTGGACCGGAGGCCGGCCGCGACCCGCGCCCGTCCCGACCGGCGGGACCGTTCCGACCGGCAGGAC
>JBDIAJ010000222.1:0-4586 GCA_039812345.1 Nostocoides sp.
CGCTGGTCGACTCGGGCGCGGTTCGACGCCCGGATGCGCCCGAGTCCACGCCGAGGTCGAGGATGTCGTCAGCGAGCGCGGCGGTGAGTTCGTCGTCGTGACTCGCCACGATCACGGTGGCGCCCGCGTCCCGGCGCGCGGCGAGCAGCAGCGCCACCCGGTCACGCCGGTCGGTCTCGAGCCGCTGCTCCGGCTCGTCGAGGATGAGCAGGTCGCTCGGCCGGAAGAGCGTGGCCGCCAGCCGGAACAGTTGGGTCTGACCCGAGGACAGCTCGTGGGGGAAGCGGTCGGCGAGATCTCCGAGGCCGAGGTCGTCGAGGGCTTGGGCGACGCGGTCCGCGCACGTGTGCGCGGCACGACCCCAGGTGGCATCGATCAGCGTCAGGTGGTCGGCGAGGGTCAGATCTCGGTATGTCGCCGGCGAGCCGATCAGCGCCGCCACCCTGCTGCGGTGCTCCCGATCCCGCTCGTCCACGGATCGTCCGTCGATCCGCGCCGTGCCCGAGGTGGGGTCCAGGAGCCCGGCGAGGATGCGCAGAAGGGTGGTCTTGCCGATGCCATTGGGGCCGCGCACCACGAGCGCCCGGCCGGGTGACACACCGAGCGAGACCGGCGCCAAGAGCGTGACCGGGCCGATGACCTTGGTGACGGCCTCGGCGTCGACGCGAGGCCCGGCATACCTGACCGGGCATCCGATCGCCCTCTCCCCCATGGCGCGCCACCCTGGTCGCCTCGGGCGCGCGGGCACGGCCACCGCCGCCGGCTGCGCGGCTGGCGGAGGTGCGCGGCATACCATGCAGCCGTGACGAGGACCGAGCAGTTGCGCGACCGCCTGCTCGGGGCACCGATCGGCAACCCCGTCCTCGGGTGGCTCGGACCGCTGCTCTTCGCCGTGCTCGGCGGGCTACTGCGCTTCTGGCGGCTCGACCGGCCGCATCAGCTCGTGTTCGACGAGACCTACTACGTCAAACAGGGCATCTCGATGCTGGATTACGGCGTCGAGATGCGCTGGCTCGGCGAGGGCAAGATCGTCGACCCGATGTTCACCCACGGGAATCTCAACGTCTTCATCACCGACAACGGCGACATGGTCGTCCACCCGCCGGTCGGCAAATGGGTGATCGCCTTCGGCGAGTGGATCTTCGGGGGGACCTCGAGCTGGGGGTGGCGCTTCTCCGTCTGCACGCTCGGGACGCTCTCGATCCTCATGATCGGGCGGATCGCGCGCCGCCTGTTCCGATCGAGCCTGCTCGGGACGATCGCCGCCTTCCTGACCGCCTTCGAGGGGCATCACTTCGTCCAGTCGCGCACGGGCCTGCTCGACCTCATTCTCATGTTCTTCGCGCTCAGCACCTTTGGGGCACTGCTGATCGACCGCGACAACACACGGGAACGGCTCGCGCAACACGTGGGCCGGCTGTCGGTCCATACGTATGAGACCTGGGGACCCGTGCTCGGCTTCCGCCCGTGGCGTTGGGTCGCCGGAGTGTGCCTCGGCCTGGCCACCGGGACGAAGTGGTCGGGGGTCTTCTTCCTCATCGGGTTCGGCCTGATGACGGTGCTGTGGGACATGGGTGCCTATCGCGCCGCGGGAGTGCGCCGCTGGGTGGCCTCGACCTTCCTCATCCAGGCACCGATCGCCGCGGTCGTCATGGTCGGACTGACGCTGGCGACCTATCTCGCCTCGTGGACCGGATGGTTCCTCAGCAAGGACGGCTACAAGCGGCACTGGGCGGACACCCATCCGAGCAGCCACACGTGGATCCCCGACGCGCTGCGCTCGCTGTGGAGCTACCACGAAGAGGCCTATCACTTCCATCAGACGCTCACCTCCCCCCACGACTACATGAGCAATCCCTGGACGTGGATGGTCCAGGGCCGGCCGACGTCGTTCTTCTATGAAGGCCCCAAGAAGGGCCAGGACGGGTGCACCGTCACCGAGTGCTCCAAGGCGATCTCGTCGCTCGGCACCATCACGATCTGGTGGCTCGCGACGATCGGGATCTTCTTCCTCGTCTATCACTGGGTGGCCCGGCGCGACTGGCGCGCGGGCGCCATCCTCTGCGGGCTCGCCTCGGGCTGGCTGCCGTGGTTCGACCTCCAGCACCGGACGATCTTCCAGTTCTATGCCATCGCCTTCCAGCCATGGGTCGTCCTCTCCGCGGTGTTCATGCTGGGACTCATCCTGGGCAAGGCCACCGACAGCCCCCGCCGACAACGCCTCGGCATCATCGTTGTGAGCGCCTACTGCCTGGCCACGCTCGCCCTGTTCGCGTTCTACTGGCCGATCTACACCGCCCAGGTCATCCCGTATGACAGCTGGCGCCTGCGGATGTGGTTCCCCAGCTGGATCTGACCCGGGGGGGGCGACCCGGGTGATGGGCTCGGCGGATGGGCGGCGGCACGGCGCGCCGCGGGCCCTGACGGGGGTTGTCGGACCCGCGTCCTAGAGTCCTGGACATGTTCGTTCTCCCGGGCGCGCACCGCGCCACGATCAGCCCGTCCGACCTGCGGGTCGCGGCCGGCTGCGAGTGGGCGCTGCTGGGGGAGTTCGACGCCGTCCTCGGGCGCCGGCCGGCCGGCGGTGCACCCGACGCCCTCGCCGACCGTCTCGCCGCCCTGGGAGCGGCGCACGAGCAGTCCGTCCTGCGGGCCCTCGCGGTCGAGCATCGCGGGCGTGTGGTCACCATCGCGCGGCCGGATCGGCATACGGCGGGGGGCATCGCGGCCGCGGTCGCGGAGACGCTCGCCGCGCTGGGCCGGCCCGATCTCGACGTCGTCTGTCAGGGCGCCATCGCCGACGACCGCTTCGTCGGGTATGCCGATTTCCTCGTCCGCGACGAGTCTGGGCGGTGGGCCCTGTGGGATGCGAAGCTCGCCCGGGAGGCATCCGTGGCGGCGCTGCTGCAACTGGCCGCCTACGCGGACGCGCTCGCGGCGTCCGGGGTCGACGTCGCCCCGAGCGCGTCGCTCGTCCTCGGGTCGGGGGATCGCGCGCAATTCCCGCTGGCCGAGATACTCCCCGTCTATCGGCGCCGCCGGGACCGGCTCGTCGACCTCCTCGACCGGCACCAGGACGCCGGCCGACCCGCCGAGTGGGGCGACCCGTCGATCCACGCGTGTGGCCGCTGCCCCGATTGCGCCGATCGGCTCACGGCCACCGCAGACGTGGGTCTCGTCGCCGGCGTCCACACCAGTCAGCGCAAGCGCCTCCTCGCCGCGGGAGTCGCCCGGCTCGACGACCTCGCCGACCGGGTCGAGCCGGTGCCCGACATCTCCGATGCCCACCTGGCCCGGCTGCGGGCCCAGGCCCGCCTGCAGCGCGCGCAGCGCGAGACGGGCATCGTCAGCGCGGAGGTGCACCGCCCCGACGTCATCGCCGGGCTGCCCCGTCCGAGCGCCGGCGACGTGTTCTTCGACTTCGAGGGCGACCCGCTCTGGGCCGAGCCGGGATCGCACCGCCGCGGGTTGGAGTATCTGTTCGGCGTGATGGAGGCCGACGGGACCTATCGGGCCTGGTGGGCGCACGACCGGGCCGCGGAGAAGAAGGCGCTGATCGAGTTCGTCGACTACGTCGTCCGGCGCCGCCGCCGATATCCGGACCTGCACGTCTACCACTACGCCGACTACGAGCGCGCGCGGCTGCTCGGTCTCGCGGCGCGCTATGGCGTGTGTGAGAAGGAGGTCGATGACTTCCTGCGCGACGGAGTGCTCGTCGATCTGTATGCCGTGGTCCGGGCGGCGGTGCGCGTCTCGCAGGAGTCCTATTCGATCAAGAAGCTCGAGCCGCTCTACATGGGCGAGGACCTGCGGGCCGGGCCGGTGGCGACGGCCGGGGATTCGATCCTCGTCTATCACGAGTTCGTCCAGGCCACCGTCGAGGGACGGGTCGGCGAGGCCGACCGGCTGCTCGCCTCGATCCGCGACTACAACGCCTACGACTGCCTGTCCACGCAGCGGCTGCGGGACTGGCTGCTCGCCCAGGTGCCCGGAGCGAGTGGAGCCGCGGCCGACGGGGGGACGGGCGGGGTGGAGGCGGCCGGGGCGAACGGGGAGGCGGCGGGTGCGCGGGAGGCGGGAATCGGCATACGGACCGAGGGGGGTGGAGCCGCCGAGCCGGCCCGGATCGACCCGTGGGCGGACGCGGAGGCGACCGAGGCTGTGCTTCAGGGGCTGCTCGGCGACACGCCACCGCACGAGCGGACCGCCGACGACCAGGCCCTCGCCCTCGTCGCGGCCGGTCTCCAGTTCAATCGCCGCGAAGCGAAGCCCTACTGGTGGCGGCATTTCGACCGGCTGCGGCACCCGGTCGACGAGTGGTCGAGCACCCCCGAGGTCGTTGTCGCCGACGACGTCACGGTCGTCCGGGACTGGTTCAAGGAGGGGCGCCAACGGACCTTCCGCCGCACCCTCGACTTCGTCGCGCCGATCGACGCCGACACCCCACCACCGCGCGTCGGGGACGGGCGGTATGCCGTGTACGACGCCCCAGCGCCGGCCGAGTTCGCCCCCGACTCCCCGACGATCCGGGTCGCCCCAACGTCGGTGACGATCAACGCCGTGAGCGTCACCCCGGAGAGCGTGCG
>JBDIAJ010000223.1:0-4452 GCA_039812345.1 Nostocoides sp.
GGCCCCGTAGCGCAGTTGGTTAGCGCGCCGCCCTGTCACGGCGGAGGTCGCGGGTTCGAGTCCCGTCGGGGTCGCACAGCGACGAGCGTCTCCCTCACCGGAGGCGCTCGTTGCGTTTGCGCCACATTCCCGCCCAGGCACTAGCGGCGAGACGCTCGGGTTGGTTGACTGCCCTGATTGAATTGCCGGTGAACACCAGGTGAACAACAGGCGGACAGCATGAGCGAGCACACCCACGCCGGCGGAGCCGAACCGACGTTCGCCCGCGTTCAGGAGCAGGCGGTGGTCATCGAACCCACCGGCGACCTCGCGCGGCACGCCGCCATCGACTATGACCTCAACCCCCAGAGCACCCACTGGTTCCTGCTCGCCGTCAAGGCCGCGACCCCGGGCCTGCATTACCTCACCCACCACTACGAACGGAAGTGGTGGCGACTGGACGCGGTCGCGGGGCTGGCGGTCGCGGCCTACCTCATCCCGCAGGTCATGGCCTACACCGCGATCGTCGACGTCCCTCCGGTCTATGGCCTCTACACCGCGCTCGTCGCCCTCGTCGTCTATGCCGCCATGGGCAGCTCCCGCGTCCTGTCCGTCGGACCCGAGTCGACCATCGCCCTGATGTCCGGTATGGCGATCGCCAAGATGACGACGGATCCGGCCAAGGTCATCCAACTCAGCGCCCTGCTCGCGCTGCTCGTCGGCGGCTGGTGCCTGGTCGCTCGGGCCTTCCGGCTCGGCGTCATCGCCGACCTGCTCTCCCAGCCCCTCCTCGTCGGCTATCTCGCCGGTGCCGCGGTGCTCATGGTCGTCGGACAACTGGGCAAGATCACCGGGACCAAGGTCTCGGGTGACAGCATCGTCGCGCAGGTGCGGTCGTTCGCCGGAGTCGTCGCCGACACCCAGCTCCCGACCCTCGCCGTCGCCGCCGCCACACTCGCCTTCATCCTCATCCTCCACTGGATCCGACCCCAGTGGCCCGCGACGCTGTTCGCCGTCGCCGGGGCGACCCTCGCGTCGGTCCTCCTCGACCTGCCGGGGCGCGGTGTCGCGATCGTCGGTGATGTCCCCCGGGGGCTGCCGATGCCCCACCTGCCGCAGGTCAGCGGCGCGGACATCCAGTCGCTTCTCCTGCCCGCCCTCGGTGTGGCCGTCCTCGCCTATTCCGACAACATGCTCGCCGCGCGAGCCTTCCCCGCGCCCGAGGTTCCCGGCGAGCGGCCGAGCGAGCGCGCGGTCGACCCCCAGGTCGAACTCGTCGCCCTCGGAGGCGTCCACCTCGCCGTCGGCATGTTCGGTGGCTTCCCCGTGTCCTCGTCGGGTTCACGGACCGCCCTGGCCCTGACGAGCCGCGCGCGCAGCCAGGTGTATTCGCTCGTCGCCGCCGCCTGCGTCCTGCTCGTGCTCTTCGTCGCCGGTCCCCTGATGAAGAGCCTCCCGCAGGCCGCCCTCGGGGCAGTCGTGCTGTATGCCGCGACCAAACTCGTCGCCGGCCGCGAGTTCCGGAGGATGTGGCGCTTCCGCAAACGCGAGGTCCTGCTCGCGATGGTCACCCTCGTCGGCACCATCGTCCTCGGTCTGCTGTATGGCGTGGGGCTCGCCATCGCGATCAGCCTCCTCGAGATGGCCCAGCGGATCGCCCGGCCCCACGACGCCGTCCTCGGCCGCGTGCCCGGCCTCGCCGGCATGCACGACACCGCCGACTACCCCGAGGCCCAGACCCTCCCCGGCCTGATCATCTATCGCTACGAGGCGCCGCTCTTCTTCGCCAATGTCGGTGACCTGCGCCGGCGCACGCAGAGGGTCCTGGACAAGGAGTTCCACGCCTTCCCCGACGCACCGCCTCGATGGTTCCTGCTCAACGTCGAGGCCAACACCGAGGTGGACGTGACCGCCTGCGACGGCCTCAAGGACCTGTATGCCGATTTCGCGGCCCAGGGCGTCAAGCTCGGGCTGGTGCGCCTGAAGCAGGATCTCTACCAACCGCTGCGCCGGGCCGGGGTCGTCCGGCTGATCGGCGAGGACATGCTCTTCCCGACCCTCCCGGTCGCCGAGGATGCGTATGTGCACTGGGCCGAGGCCAATCCCCTCCCACCCACTGTGGCGGACTCCGCGGTCGGGACGGACGACGCGGTCGGGAGCGGCGCCGCAGTCGTGAGCGCCGACGCGGACCGCGCCTCGGCGCCCGGGGCCGCCGAGGGCGCCGCCGGGATGGCCGCGCAGGCGGGTGCGCGGCATACGTTATAGTTCTGCGGCCGGAGCGATCCGGCAGTCGTCTGCCCGGGTGACCCGAGCGGACCCGGCCAGGTAGCTCAGTTGGTACGAGCATCCGACTGAAAATCGGAAGGTCGGCGGTTCGACCCCGCCCCTGGCCACCACCGTGTGACCGGCTGAACCCACACCCGAGCCGTGGTCGCACCGCACAGCGCTCGATGGCTCAGGCGCCGGTGGTGACGGCCTGGGCCTCGATCTCGGAGTCGATCGGCTCGGCGCCGTGACCGGGCTGGCAGTCCAGGGCGTGGATGAGGTCGCGGATGGTCCCGAGGGTCAGGGCCGCGAGCACGACGGCGACCGCGCCGACCCAGAAGGGCGCGTGCACGGAGCGTTCGCCCAGGGTGCCCGCGAGCCAGGGGGCGATGGCGCCACCGATAAAGCGCACGAAACTGTAGGCCGCGGAGGCGACCGGGCGCTCGGCCGTCGAGATCTTCATGACCGTCTCGGTGATCAGGGTGTTGTTGACCCCCAGTGCCGCACCGGCCGCGATCACGCAGACGACGAGGACCGGCTTGTGTTCGGTCCAGATCGCCATCGCGAAGAGGATCAATGCGAAGACGGTCAACGCCGAGACGATGCCGACGGCCGTCCCGAACCGTCGCTGGACCCATGGGGCGACGACCACCGAGGCGATCGCCAGACACAACCCCCAGCCGAAGAAGATCAGGCCCACCTGGTGGGCGTTCATGTCGAGCGGGAAGGGCGCGAACGCGAGCAGGGTGAAGAAGCCGAAGTTGTAGAGCAGCGCGGTCAGGCCGGTGACGAGCAGCCCGCGCTCGCGCAGCGCCTTCAACGGCGCGGAGATGGGCGTGCGCTCACCGGTCGGCGGGGTCTTCGGCAGCGTGATCGCGGTCGCGACCAGGGCGATCGACATCAGGGCACTGACGCCGTAGAACGGCCAGCGCCAGGAGATGCCACCCAGGACGCCGCCGAGGAGCGGACCCGCCGCGATCCCGAGGCCGAGGGATGCCTCGTAGAAGATGATCGCCTGACCGACCGAGCCGGCCGAGGACGCGACGATGGTCGACAGGGCCGTGGCGATGAAGAGCGCGTTCCCCAGGCCCCAGACGGCCCGGAACGCGACGATCGCACTGACGCTGTCCTGGGCACCCGCCAGTCCGGCGCCGACGATGATAACGACGAGCCCGAGCAACAGGGTGCGTTTGGCGCCGATCCGGGTCGAGACCCAGCCGGTGATCAGCATGGCGAGGGCCATGACCGCGTTGTAGCTGGTGAACAGCAGCGAGACCTGCGACGGGCCGGCGCCGAGGTCGTCGGCGATTGGTTTGAGGATGGGGTCGACCAGGCCGATGCCCATGAAGGCGATGACGCAGGCGAAGGCGACGGCGAGGACGTTTCGGGGCTGGCGGAAGAGGGACACGGGTCAGGCTTTCGTCGGCGAATCGGTGGAGTCGGCCGCCGCCGCGAGGAGGGCGCCGAGGGTGGCGACGGCCCGCGGGATGGCGTCGCGGTCGCTCGGGTCGAGGCGCGCGACCACGGGCGCGAGGACGGCCTCACGCGCGGCGCGCAGCCGGTCCAGCTGGGCGCGGCCCTCGCCGGTGAGGGCGACGAGCGCGGCCCGCGCGTCCGCGGGGTCGGGCTCCCGCTGGGCCCACCCCTGCTCGACCAGACGCTGGACCTGGGCGGTCATCGTCGGCTGGGCCGTGTGGTCCTGCTCGGCGAGCATCGTGATCCGGGCCGGACCGAGATCCTCCAGCAACGCCAACAGGCGGGCCTGGGCGAACGGCACGTCGATGGCGGCATGCCGGGTGGCCCAGCGCGACAGGCGCGCCGCCGCGCGCAGCAGTTCGGAGGCCGAGCCGTCGTCGAGCATGCGTGACAGTTTACATAGGAACTCTATGCAAATGCCCGTCGATCCGCACAGACGGGCGAGACGCACGACGGCGGCGCGGCATACGGCACAGTGGGCGGCATGCGAACCGGACTCTGCGTCGTGACTGTGACCGCCGCTGACGCCGACTGGCTGCGCGGCTTCGCGGGCGAACTCGTGCGGGACGAGGTGATCGCCTGCGCGAACCTCGTCCCCGCGGTGACCTCGATCTATCGCTGGGCCGGGGCGGTGGAGGAGGGCAGCGAGTGCCTCGCGATCATGCATACGACCAGCGAGCGCCTCCCGGAGCTGCGCGAGCGGGTTGCCCGCGACCATCCGTATGCCGTCGC
>JBDIAJ010000224.1:0-4409 GCA_039812345.1 Nostocoides sp.
CACGTAAGCGCTACCACGCGCGCCCGCCTCACCGTCGAGGGATCCGGGCGCGTGACCCATTCCCGAAGGGATTCCCCATCCGTGAGCGTGTACCAGCCGTTCGCCACCAACCTCGACGCCTTCCCGGCGGATGAGTCGCCGACCACCGAGGAGCACCGCTACGGCCCCGAGTTCCCCGCGACCCACCCCCTGGCCAACGGCCCGGTCGTGTCGCCGCCGCACTCGGTCGAGGGGTTCGTGCGCGAATTCCTCCGGGAACTCAACTACGGCCAGGGTGTCGCGCTGAAGCGCTCGACGGTCAACGACCAGTACCTCGCGCTCGCCCGGACGGTCGCGCACTATCTCGCCGCCCGGTGGCTCGAGACGGGCCGGGCGACCCGGCAGTCGGGGGCGAAGACGATCGGCTACCTCTCCGCGGAGTACCTCCTGGGCCGCCAGCTCGGCAACGCGCTCCTCGCGACCGATCTGCGGGACATCGTCGAGGAGGGGCTGGCCGCCTGCGGCATCAACCTCGCGACGCTGCGGGCGCAGGAGGTCGAGCCGGGTCTCGGGAACGGCGGCCTCGGCCGCCTGGCCGCCTGCTTCATCGACTCGCTCGCGACGATGAACATCCCCTGCATCGGGTACGGCATCCGCTACGAGTACGGCATCTTCCGGCAGACCTTCGTCGACGGGCGCCAGGTCGAGCAGCCCGACGCGTGGCTCGCCCTCGGATCCCCGTGGGAGTTCCCGCACCCGGAGAACGCGGTCCGGGTGGACTTCGGCGGGCACACCGAGACCTACACCGACGACGACGGGACCGAGCGGACTCGCTGGCTGCCGGGCTGGAACGTCCTCGGCATCCCCTACAACTACATGGTCCCCGGCTACCACAACGGGCGCGTCAACACCCTGCGCCTGTGGAGCGCGGTCGCGACCAAGGCCTTCGACCTGGCGATCTTCAACTCCGGCGACTACGCCGAGGCGGTGCGGGCGCAGACCTTCGCCGAGAACATCTCCAAGGTCCTCTATCCCGAGGACTCGACCCCTCAGGGTCGGGAACTGCGCCTCCAGCAGCAGTACTTCTTCGTCGCCTGCTCGATCCGCGACTTCATCGACCGGGAACTGCCGCAGGACTTCGACCTGGCGAACCTGTCCGACCGGATCATCTTCCAGCTCAACGACACCCACCCGGTCATCGCCGTCCCCGAGTTGATGCGGTTGCTCGTGGACGAGCGCAAGATGGAGTGGGAGGAGGCCTGGGCGGTCACCCAGAGGTGCTTCGCCTACACCTGCCACACCCTGCTGCCCGAGGCGCTCGAGGTGTGGCCGACCGACCTGCTCGGCCGGCTGCTCCCGCGCCACCTCGAGATCATCTACCGGATCAACGACGACTTCCTCGCCGAGGTCCGGGAGGCCTACCCGGGCGATGAGATGCGGGCCCGGCGGATGTCGATCGTCACCGACTACCCCGAACGCGCCGTGCGGATGGCGTATCTCGCCACCGTGGCCGGATCCCGGGTCAACGGGGTCGCGGCGCTGCACTCCCAGCTCCTGCGCGACAAGGTCCTGCCCGACTTCTCGGAGTTCTGGCCGGACAAGTTCACCAATGTCACCAACGGCGTCACCCCGCGCCGGTTCATCCGCCTGGCGAACTGGAACTTCTCCCGGCTCATCAACGAGACCATCGGCGTCGGCTGGGTCACCGACCTCGACCGCCTCGCCGAGCTCGAGACGTATGCCGAGGACCCCGACTTCCGCGAGCGCTTCCGGGAGGTCAAGGCGGCCAACAAGGAGCGGCTGCGCAACCTCCTCCTGGCCCGGGACCGGATCGAGCTGCCCGAGGGGCACATGCTCGACGTCATGGTCAAGCGGCTGCACGAGTACAAGCGGCAGTCGCTGAAACTCCTGCACATCGTCTCGCTCTACGAGCAGATCATCTCCGGCGCGGTCGACCCGGCCGAGGTCACCGGGCGGACCTTCGTCTTCGGCGCCAAGGCGGCCCCGGGCTACCGGATGGCGAAGGAGATCATCCACCTGATCAACGCGGTGGGGGCGACCGTCAACGCCGACCCGCGCACCGAGGGCCGGCTCTTCGTCGCCTTCCCGGCGAACTACAACGTCACCCTCGCCGAGAAGCTCATCCCCGCGGCCGACCTGTCCGAGCAGATCTCGCTCGCCGGCAAGGAGGCCTCGGGCACCGGGAACATGAAGTTCGCGCTCAACGGCGCCCTGACGATCGGCACCGACGACGGGGCCAATGTCGAGATCCGCGAACTCGTCGGCGACGACAACTTCTTCCTCTTCGGGATGACCGAGCCGGAGGCCGTGGCGTTGCAGGCCCGCGGCTACGTCCCCAGCCAGGTCTATGAGACCAACCCGCTGCTCAAGCGGGCCATGGACCTGCTCGCCAGCGGCCACTTCACCGACGGCAACCGCGAGTCGGTCGCACCCGTCGTCTCCGACCTGCTCTACAACGACCGCTTCCTCACCCTCGCCGACTTCCAGTCCTATATCGACGCGCAGGGGCGGGTGGACGCGGCATACGCCGATCAGGACGACTGGGCGCACAAGGCGATCCTCAATGTCGCCCGGACCGGTTTCTTCTCCTCGGACCGTTCGATGCGCGACTACCTCGACCGGATCTGGCACACCAAGCCCCTGAAGTGACGGGCTGACCGCGACCCGGAACCGTCAGCGCGGGACCTGGCGTGGGGGCCCGGGAGTCAGGCGGTGCCGGTGAGGCTGGCGATCGAGCCGACGAGGTCGTTCGCCCCGGTCACGGGCACGCGGGTGCGGGCCAGGAGCAGACCGACGATGCGCAGTGCCCGGATGGTGTCCGCAGCGAGGGCGTCGGCGGGATCGTCGAGGAGCTTCTGCACCGTCGTGTTGTTGGCGTTGAACACCAGCGTGGGCAGTAGTCGGCGGCCGCCCTCGGTCTGACCGGCGGGCCACCACAGAACCGGACGGGAGGACGGCTCGTAGTGCGCGATCTCGACGAGGACCGGGTCGTCGGCGAGGGCCGCGGTCGCCGCGTCGATGAGCTGACCGCCGCGGGTGATATCGGCATACGGCTCCGGACGCGCGAGGAGGGCGATGTCGAGTCGGGTCATCTCGGTGAACCGGGGGTGCCCCTGCTCCTCGTTGACCACCTGGAGCAGTTCGACCTCGTTGGGGCCGCTCGCGTTGACCACGAGTGACCCGGCGTGGACCGCGACGTCACGGACGGCGTCGAAGGCGTCGGCGTCGGCGACGTAGGCGATCGACTCCTCCTCGTGGCCGAGCAGATCCTCGATCGTCTTCTCGCCCTGGGTCGTCGTGAACGGGAGGGTCGAGCGGAGCAGGTCCCGGATGTCGACGCCGCGGACCGCGAGCGCGCGCAACCCCGCGGAGTGGAGCCGGATGATGTCGGCGAAGACGTCCTGGTGAAGCCCGTGGACCATGATGAGTTCCCCCAGCAGGCGCGAGCCGAGCCGGTCCCGGACGAGCTGCAGCGACGTCGTCTCCTGGAGCGACTCGCGGGACGCCGTCAGCGGGAGGTCACCGGCGTCGATCACGGCCCGGCAGAAGAAGGCCCAGTCCGGGAGGAGCTGGTCGTCGGAGTCGGCGACCAGCATCCCGTTGGAGTAGATCCGGTCGCCGGTGCGGTGGCCGGGCGCGGCGGTGTAGGGCAGGACGAACCCGATTCCCCGGACGTTGAGGAGGGAGGAATCGAGCGGGACGATCCCCATCGCCTCGAAGCCGAGCCGCTCGGAGCACCAGGCGAGCTGCTCCTCGACGGTGCGCTCCCACGGCGGGGGATTGGTCGACAGCAGGTCGCCGCTGACCCGCACCGGGACGTCGAGGATCTCCGCGAAATCCGTCGTCAGGGCGCGCAGCGTGGCCTCGTTGCACCACTCGAGCTCGCCGTGCCGCGGCCGGATCCGCACCTCCGTGCCGGGTGAGTCGAGCTTCCGTTCGGCGCTGCCGATCGTGAACGTGCCGTCGGCGTGGCCGACCCAGAGGATGGTGTCGGCATCGACGGCCCGGGCCGACCGGGAGCGCACCTCCACCGTGTCGGCGACGAGGAAGCACGAGAGCAGACCGATGCCGAACTGGCCGAGGAACTTGCGCCGGGCGGCGGCGAAGTCGTCGCGCTTGGAGGACCCGCCGATGGTCGCGAGCAGGGTGCGCATCTCGTCGCCGGTCAGTCCGATCCCGTTGTCCTTGAGGATCATCGGCTCGTTGCGCTCGGACGGCGTGATCTCGATCGAGCCGACGTGGCCGGGCTCGAGCCGGCGGCGCGCCTCGATGGCGTCGCGGGCGTTCTGGATCAGCTCGCGAAGGTAGACGCGTTCGCTGCTGTAGAGATGGTGGCTGAGGATGTCGACGATGCCACGAAGGTCGACCCGGAACTGCTCGCGCAAGGACTCTCCCGAAGGACACACGGA
>JBDIAJ010000225.1:0-4385 GCA_039812345.1 Nostocoides sp.
TTGAACCCGCGAGGGGTTTCATCCCCAACACGATTTCCAATCGTGCGCACTAGGCCACTATGCGAATCCTCCGCCGAGGAGGGTACCTGAGCGGTCCGCCCGGGCAGAAATCGGAATGCGGGGCGGCATACTGCCGACCATGCCCGCCCGACCGCCCGACCCCGCGGATGCCCCGCGCGGGCGACGGGAGCGACCGCGGCGCCGGCGTGGGTGGGTGCTGCCCCTCGTCCTCGCGGCAGGGGTGGTGCTGGCCGGCCACGCGCGCTTCACCCCCGTCATGCTCATCGTCCTGCTCGCCCTGGCGCTCCGCTTCGCCTCCGGCGTCCGCGGACCGCGACCGGGGCCCGCGCCGGTCCCCATCGCCGATCCCCCGCAGGACGCCGACCACCCGCGCGATGTCGACCCCCTCCCGCCGGACCCGAGCGCGCCGCGACCGTCGCCGATCCAGGACGCCGAGCCGGGGCTCGAGCGGACGGTCGCGCCCGGGTCGACCCGGCAGGTCCGGCTGGCCGGGCCGGGGCTGATCGGGTTCATCGCCGTCGTGGGGCTCGGGGTGTTCGTGCTCGGCGCCTACACCCTCTTCTCGGCGGCCGTCGGGCGCAACCTCGTGCCGGCGTCGACGTCGGTGCGGATCATCGGGTCGGTGATCGGCGGCGGTTTCACCCTGCTCGGCGCTTTCTTCCTGTATGGCGCGGCCCGCCTCGTGCGGACCGGCCGCCAGGCGCTCGATGTCGACGGAGACGGGATACGCCGAGTCGGGGTCCAACCCTGGGTGCTGACCTGGAGCGAGGTTCAGGCGGCGCAGATCGCGGTGCGGGAGAGCACGGTTCGGCGGAGGTATGTGCCGCCGCCGCGGGTGATCGAACTCCGGCTCCAGTTGGCGCCGGGGTCGGCAGAGAGGGTCCGGGGCCTGACGCCGACGTCGTCACACCCGCCGTTCACGCATACCGCCCGGTTGCCCGACGGCGCGCTCGGCGCTCCGGACCCGGTCGCGGCGTTGGATCGTGCCCTCCGGGCATACGCGGGTCCGCGCTACGCCGGCGTCGTCGAGGGCTGACCGCGCGGTCGCATAGGATGACGTCAGACACCCCGCGTGGTGGTACCTCACCGAACCCCCCCAGGGCGGGAACGCAGCAAGGGTAGGCGAGCTCTTCCAGGTACGCGGGGTGTCCTTTTCCTCCCGCGCATCCGCTCAGTCCGTATGCCGATCCCGCCCACACGCGCCACCCTCGCCGGTGCCGCCGCCCGCGTCCGCGCCACCGCCCGCGCACCCGCCGCCGCCGCACGCGCCACCGCACCCCTCCTCCGCGCGCGGTGTCGGCGCTTTCCCGCGGTCGTTCCACGCCTGGGTCAGTGCCTGGAGCAGGACCGGGACGGGCTGAGCGCCGGTCACGGCATACTTCTGGTCGAAGACGAAGGTCGGGACCGAGGCGACACCGATCTGGCGCGCGAGGGCCTCGTCGGTGCGCACGTCGATCCCGAAGTCGTCCGAGGCGAGGACGTCGGCGACCTCCTCCGGGTCGAGCCCGGCCTCGACGGCGAGCCGCTGCAGCACGGCCGGATCCCCGATGGCGGCGCCCTCGGAGTACCACGCCCGCATGACCCGCTCCATCGCCTCCCGCTCCCGCCCGACGGACCGGGCGTAGTGGAGGAGGCGGTGTGCGGCATACGAATTGGAGCCGACGAGACGTTCCCACTGGAAGTCCAGGCCCACGGCGGCGGCCGCGGCCGCCATCTGCTCGTGCTGGGCCCGCATCCCGTCGACCGGCACGCCGTACTTCGCGGCCACCGCCTCGACGACCGGACCGTCGGCCACCGCCGGCGCCGAGCGGTCGAGCTCGAAACTGTGCCAGACGACCCCGACGTCGTCCCGGTGCGGGAACTCGGCCAGGGCCAACTCGAGGTGGCGCCGCCCGAGGTGACAGAACGGGCAGACCAGATCGGACCAGACGTCGATGCGCATGACGTCTGCCTATGTCACCGGAGCCTCCGGTGGCAAATCACCGGCCAGCCGTCGGCCGGTCCGTCGGCGGCGAAGCGGTTGTCGGTGGCCCGGTCTAGTGTTCCCAGGGTGAGCACAGCCCTCTATCGCCGCTACCGGCCCGACACGTTCGCCGACGTGATCGGGCAGGAGCACGTGACGATGCCGCTGATGCGTGCCCTCGACAGCGGGCGGATCAACCACGCCTATCTCTTCTCCGGCCCGCGCGGCTGCGGCAAGACCACCAGCGCTCGCATCCTCGCGCGCTGCCTCAACTGCGAGCGGGGTCCGACGAGCACGCCGTGCGGCGTGTGCGACTCGTGCGTCGCGCTCGCGCGCGGAGGAGCCGGCTCGCTCGACGTCATCGAGATCGACGCGGCGAGTCACGGTGGCGTCGACGACGCTCGTGACCTGCGCGAGCGGGCGGCGTTCGCGCCGGCGGACAGCCGGTTCAAGGTCTACATCATCGATGAGGCCCACATGGTCACGACGCAGGGCTTCAACGCCCTGCTCAAGATCGTCGAGGAGCCGCCGGAGCATGTGAAGTTCGTCTTCGCGACGACGGAGCCGGAGAAGGTCATCGGGACGATCCGCTCCCGGACCCACCACTACCCCTTCCGGCTCGTGCCGCCGGCGCGCCTGCATGACTATCTGGAGCAGTTGTGCGTGGCCGAGGGGGTGGCCGTCGAGCCCGGGGTCCTGTCCTTCGTGGTCCGAGCGGGTGGGGGATCGGTGCGGGACTCCCTGTCGGTGCTCGACCAGTTGATCGCCGGGTCCGACGCGCGGGGATTGACCTATGACGGGGCCGCGGCGCTCCTCGGCTTCACCGACGGGGAGTTGCTCGACGCGACGATCACGGCGTTCGGCGCCGGTGACGCCGGGGACGTCTTCCGCCGGATCGACCACGTCATCGAGACCGGGCTGGATCCCCGGCGGTTCGTCGAGGATCTGCTCGAGCGGTTCCGTGACCTCATCGTCCTGTCGGCGATCCCCGACGCGGGGGCCTCGGTCCTGCGGGTGCTGCCCGCCGACCAGATCGAGCGGATGCGCGTGCAGGCGGCGGCCTTCGGCCCCGGGGCGCTTTCCCGGGCCGCCGATGTCGTCAATGCGGGGCTGACGGAGATGACCGGGGCCACGGCTCCGCGCCTGCAGTTGGAGTTGATCGCCGCCCGTGTCCTCCTGCCCGGCGCCGCCGGCGAGGGGGGGTATGCCGCGCGCCTCGACCGCCTCGAACGTCGCCTCGACGTGGGCGGCGTCCCGTCCGACGCGTCCGGATCCGCGATTCCCGGACGGCCGTCCGGGGCGCCCGCCGCCCCGCGGCCCGATCCCGTGTCCGGCTCCGGGCGGCCTCCCGAGGGGCCCGCCTCGTCCGGCCCGGCCCCCGACTCGTCATCCGGTCGCCCGGGCGCGGGGGCACCGCAGCGGCCGCGGTCGGGTGGGTCGGGCTCGGGTGGGTCGGGCTCGGGTGGGTCGGGGTCGGGCCGGCCGGGGTCGGAGGGGTCGGGCTCGGCCTCCGGTGTCGCGGGGCCGGCGTCCGGTCTGGCGGGGCCTGCGTCCGGTGTGGCGGGGCCGGTGTCCGGTCTGGCCGGGCCGGATGTCGTCGGTGCCCGCCCGGGGGCACCCGAGGCGGGTGCCCAGCCGGACCGGCCCGGAACTGGCAGCCCGGATCCCCAGGGACCACCCGTGGCCCGCCGATCCGGTTCGGCTCCCCTCTTCGTCCCGGCGGGGGCCGGGGACCGGCGAGACGATGAGCGCGGGGCTCACGTCGACGGGCCGGCGCCGGCGGGTCCCGGCGGACTCGACATCGCCGCGCTGCGCCGGTCCTGGCCTGACGTCCTCGCCAAGGTCTTCCAGCTCCGGCGGACGACGTGGACCTTCCTCTCCGATCACGCGCAGGTCCAGGAATACGACGGGCGCCGGCTCGTCCTCGGGATCTCGACGACCGGGCTGGCCAACGCCTTCCGGGCCGGGGTGCACGCCGAGATCGTCCGCCAGGCCCTGATCGACGTCCTCGGGCTCGACGTCCTGGTCGAGGGGGTCGTGGCCGGGGCTGTCGGCTCGGGGTCCCCGCCCTCCGGGCCCGCTGGAGGCGACCGGCGTCCAGCGGCGGGTGGGCGGGCGTTCCCCTCGGGCGATCGGATGACACCGGCCGCGGGCGAGGCCGCACCCGAGCCGGGGCCGACCGGCGGTCAGGGCACCCCGCCGGAGTCGGGGCCCGGTTCAGGCCCCGATGGCCCACCAGGGCGATCCGAGCGGGGGCCGGATCCCGGATCCGAGCGTGACCGACCCCACCCCGGGCTCGACCGACCCGGCGGGCTCGACCGGTCGGACCCGGGGCGCGCGCGACCCGCCGGAGGGTCGCCCGATCCGGCCGGCGCCGGGCGCGAGCAGCCACCGCGGCCGG
>JBDIAJ010000226.1:0-4312 GCA_039812345.1 Nostocoides sp.
CTAGGCCCGCTCCCGCCCGCGAACCGCCCGTCGAGTGACCGGTTCGGCCACTCGACGGGGCTGAACCGGCCACTCGACGGGGCTGAACCGGCCACTCGACGGGGGAGGATGGAGCCATGACGGACTGGGTGTTCCACGTGGACATGGACCAGTTCATCGCCGCGGTGGAGATCCTGCGGCGGCCGGAGCTCGCCGGGCGGCCGGTGGTCGTCGGCGGGCGCGGCGACCCCACCGAGCGGGCGGTGGTGTCGACGGCGAGCTACGAGGCCCGGGAGTTCGGGGTCCGCTCCGGTATGGCGCTGCGCCTCGCCGCCCGCCGGCTCCCCGACGACGCGATCTTCCTCCCCGTCGACGGGCCCGCCTATCTCGCCGCCTCGGCGGAGGTGTTCGCCGCGATCCGCCGGCTCGGTCTGACGGTCGAGGTCCTCGGCTGGGACGAGGCCTTCGTCGCCGTTCCCGGCACCGACGACCCGGAGGCCGTGGCCCGCGGCATCCAGGCCGCGGTTCTCGACGCGACCCGCCTCCACTGCTCGATCGGCATCGGGGACAACCGGATTCGCGCCAAGAACGCAACCGACTTCGGCAAGCCGCGCGGGCGTTTTTGCCTGACCCGGGCCAACTGGCTCGACGTCCTGGGCGACCATCCGGTGATCGACCTGTGGGGCGTCGGATCCCGGATCTCCGCGCGGTTGGGCGCCCACGGCATCCGGACCGTCGACGACCTCGCCCGGGCGGACCTCGACACCCTCGTCGCCGAGTTCGGTCCCCGGATGGGCACCTGGTATGCCGCGCTCGGCCGCGGCGAGGGTTCCGCCGTCGTCGACGACACGCCCTGGGTCGCGCGCAGCCACAGCCGGGAGACGACCTACCAGGAGAACCTCCGCACGCCTGACGAGATCCGGGCCGCCCTCGAGGTCCTCACCGACCAGGTCCTCGCCGACTGCGCCGCCGAGGGCCGGCCGATCCAGCGGGTCGGGCTCAAGGTCCGCTACGCCCCCTTCTTCACCGTCAACCGGATCCGGAAGCTGCGCGCGCCGACGGCCGACCGGCAACCCGTCCTCGACGCCGTGCTCGCCCTCGCCGACGCCATGGAGCCCGGCCGCGAGGTGCGCCTCCTCGGCGTGCGCGGCGAGATGACCCTCCCGGACGAGCCCGACGACCCGGTCGAGCGGACCCCGACCCGGGGACGGGTGTAGCCGGATACGGTGGGCGCGTGCCCGCCTTCCCCCGCGCCCTCGTCACCGGCCTGTTCGACGACGCCGCGGTCTTCCCTCCGGCGCGGTTCAGCCTCGTCGCCGCGCTCGATCAGCATCACACCCACCGCACCGGCCCGTATGCCGATCTGGTCGGCCCGCTCCTCCTCCCGCCGGAGATGGTGGAACCGGCCGCGCAGCTGTGGTCCGGCACCGGCGCCGACACTCCCCTGGGTCTGGTCATCGTCTCCCGGCCCGGCGGCGACCTCGCCGCGCTCCGGGAGGCGGCCGATCAGGCGGCCGGCGACACCGGGCTCGACCTGCGCGGGGTCGAACTCGGCTGGCGGGCCGAGTGGCGCGAGGCCGGACTCACCGCCCCGCAGATCGTCCTCGAACTGCCGCGCGGTCTCGAGCAGGCCCTCGCCCTCACCGACGCCGCCACGGCGATCGCCGAGGCCGGCCCCGACGACCCGCGCGTTCTCGTCAAGTTCCGGACCGGCGAGACCTCGGCCTGGCCGTGGCCCGACGAGGCCGAACTCGCCGAGGTCATCAGCGCCGCCACCGCGATGGAGGTCCCGTTCAAGCTGACCGGCGGCCTCCACCACGCCGTCCGCGGCGAGCATCCGATCGCCGACGCTCCCGACGCCGAGGCCCCCCAGCACGGCTTCCTCAACGTCCTCGCCGCCGTCGCGGCGGCGGCGACCGGGATGCCGCGCCCCGTCCTCGCCACCTGGCTGGCCACCCACGACGCCGCGCCCCTCGTCGACGCCCTCGCGGGCCTGACCCCGGCGGCGGTGCGCCGGGTGCGGGGGCTGTTCACCGCATACGGCTGCTGCGCCGTCACCGACCCGATCGCCGGGCTTCTCGAGCTCGGCCTGTTGCACCAGGAGAGCGACGCATGAGCTGGTGGCGTGACCTGCCCGCGGACGAGCCGTTCGGCCTCGACAACCTCCCGTATGCCGTCGCCGACCTCCCCGGCGGCCCCCGGGTCGTCTCCCGGGTCGCCGGGAAGGCGATCGACCTCGCGCTGCTCGCCGAGCAGGCGGGGATGGAGTCGGGGACGGTCTGGGACGCCCCGTCGCTCGGCCCGTTCCTCGACACCGGGCCGCAGGCCTGGGCCGCCGCGCGGACGTGGCTGCAGGAGGTCCTGCGCAGCCCCGAGCACGACGACTGCGTCGCCGGGCACCTGTATGACGTGTCCGGACTCCCCCTGCGCCTCCCGGTCGAGGTCGGCGACTACGTCGACTTCTATGCCAGCGAGCACCACGCGACCAACGTCGGGCGGATGTTCCGGCCGGACTCCGCCCCGCTGACGCCGAACTGGAAGCACCTGCCGATCGGCTACCACGGGCGCTCCGGGACCGTCGTCGTCAGTGGGACCGACGTGGTCCGACCCTCGGGTCAGCGCAAGGGCCCGGCCGACCCCGCGCCGGTGTTCGGCCCGAGCATCCGGCTCGACATCGAATGCGAACTCGGGTTCGTCGTCGGCGGGGCCAGCACCCGGGGCACCCCGGTTCCCCTGGACCAGGCCTGGGACCACCTCTTCGGCGTCGTCCTCCTCGACGACTGGAGCGCCCGGGACATCCAGGCGTGGGAGTACGTCCCGCTCGGCCCCTTCCTCGGCAAGAGCTTCGCGACGTCGATCAGTGCGTGGGTGGTGCCGATGGCGGCCCTCACGCAGGCCCGCGTCGCCCTGCCGGGACAGGATCCGGCGCCGCTGCCCTACCTGGCTGGGGAATCGGCATACGGGCTGGATGTGCGGTGCGCGGTCGAGTGGAACGGGACCGTGGTCTCGCGGCCGGCGTATGCCGACATGTACTGGTCACCGGCGCAGATGCTCGCGCACCTGACCGTGAACGGGGCGAGCATCCGCAGCGGCGATCTGCTCGGGTCGGGGACGATCTCGGGGCCGCAGAAGGCGACCCGCGGATGCTTCCTCGAGCTGACCTGGAGCGGCGCCGAGCCGGTCACGCTCGACGACGGCTCCACCCGGACCTTCCTCGAGGACGGCGACACCGTGGTCCTGCGGGCGACCGCGCCCGGACCCGGCGGCACGGTCATCGGCTTCGGCGAGTGCGTGGGGCGGATCGTCCCCGCGGCGACGGCCTGAGCCTGGGCCTTCAGGACCGCGGCGGCTGCGGGCCGCGGACGACCTGCGTGCCGGCGAGCTTGTCGTGGAGGGCCTGACGCTTGGGGTCCCACAGCGGCAGCAGGACATCGGCGAGGGTGAGCAGCGAGCCCATGGCGCTGAGCCCGCCGGGCACCATGCCGAGCAGCGCGGTGCCGAAGGCGATCAGCTGCCGGCGCAGGGCGGTGTCCGCCGACAGCGCCCCGGGCCGGGCGGCCAGGCGGACGCTGATGCCGGCCGCCCGCTTGCCCGGCGTCGCGCCCGACCGGGTCAGGAAGTACATGTGATACAGCAGTTGGACGACGGCGGTGACCAGGACGAAGGCGAGGAAGTAGCTGCCGACGAGGTGGTCGGCATAGTTCTGGCTCAGGTCGTTGACCTTGGCACTGTCACCGGCCGCGGCGGCGTCCACGAGCTGCTGGAACCACGGGCCGATCGCCTTCCACAGCAGCCACCCGCCGAGAACGGTCGAGAGGACACCGGTGATGAGCGTGTCGAGGACGGAGGCGCCGACGCGCTGCCAGTAGCTGGCCAGCGCCACCCCGTCCGCGGTCCGCGGCCCCGACCCGGTCGCGGGGGGTTGCTGCCACTGCTGCGGACCGGGCATGGGCTGACCCCACTGCTGGCCGGTCGGCGGCTGGATCGGGCCGCCCGGCCCGCGCCAGCCATACGGATCGGCCGTCGGCGGCGCCGGCACCGCCGGGCCGGCCGCGGAGGCCCCGGTGCCATCCTGTGGCGGCGCGGTGGCCTCGCGGGTCCGCCGGGGGGCGACGTGCGCGGTCCAGACGATGCCGTCGAAGTAGCGCAGCTGGTCGCTCTGGTGCGGATCGTCATACCAGCCCGGCGAACTCGGCGTCATTGAGGAAGTGTCCCATGCACCCGCGCCAACACCGGAATCCGGACCGTCGCCGGCGCCTAGGGAATCGCTGATCTTTTCGGTGGTTCGGGGTGGCGTGCGGGCCTGGTGAGCGACTGGCCGGGATGATGTCTG
>JBDIAJ010000227.1:0-4214 GCA_039812345.1 Nostocoides sp.
CGCCCCCGTAGCTCAGCTGGATAGAGCAAGGGCCTTCTAATCCCGAGGTCGCAGGTTCGAGTCCTGCCGGGGGCGCGGCGAGGTGGAATCGGCATACGGGAGCAGTTCGATGAGACGACTTCGGGTGGTGGTCGCCGCGGCGGTGGCGACGCTGACGGTGATCGCGGGCCTCGGGGCGACGGCGTCCGCACGCCCGGTCGGGGCGAATGACGCACCGGTGCGAACGGCGGCGGCACTGCCCCCGGTCCGGCACCTGTTCGTCATCAACATCGAGAACAAGGGGTTCGACCGGACCTGGGGCGCGACGTCGAAGGCGCCCTATCTGTCCCGGACGCTGCGGGCCAAGGGGGTGCTGCTGACGAACTACTACGGCACGGCACACAACAGCCAGCCCGACTACGTCGCGCAGATCTCCGGTCAGGGTCCCAACAAGAAGATGCAGTCCGACTGCCAGATCTTCGCGCCGTTCAAAGTCACCGGCACGGCGGCGCCCGGCCAGTTCGTGGGGGCCGGATGCGTCTTTCCCGCGTCCGTGCCCGCGCTGCCGGGGCAGCTCACCGCCGCGGGGCTGACGTGGAAGGCCTACCTGGAGGACATGGGGACGCCGTGCCGGCACCCGGCGATCGGGGCCGCCGACACCACCCAGCACGCCCAGATCGGCGATCAGTATGCCGTGCGGCACAACCCGTTCATGTACTTCCGGGCCATCATCGACTCCGCGACCTGCGCCCAGCGTGTCGTCGACCTGAGCCGCCTGCCCGGCGACCTCGGCGCGATCGCCACGACCGCGAACTACACCTACATCACCCCGAACCTGTGCAATGACGGCCATGACGCCCCCTGCGTCGACGGCCGCCCGGGCGGCCTGACCAGCGTCGATGCGTGGATGAAGGTCTGGGTGCCGAGGATTCTCGCCAGTCCGGCCTTCCGCAGGGACGGTGCGCTGATCATCACCGCCGACGAGGCCGACAGCCCGACGACGGATGCGACGGCCTGCTGCGGCGAGGGGCCGGCGCCGAACGCCGCGCTGCCCGGGATCACCGGGCTCGGCGGCGGCCGGGTAGGGGCGATCATCCTCAGCCCGTTCGTCACCCCGGGGTCGACGGCGACCCAGCCCTACAACCACTACTCGCTGCTCGCCTCGACCGAGGATCTCTTCGGCGTGCCCTGGCTCGGGTATGCCGCGCAGAGCGGGCTGCCGCATTTCGGCCGCGACGTGTGGAACGGGTCGTGGTAGGCGCCATGGCCTACGCTGGGCGGCTGTGAGCCCGGATCGTCCCGCCACCGCCGATCTGCTCCCGGCGGTCCGGGCGTTCCGCGACGTCGTCGCCTCCTCGAGGCTCCCCCTCGACCTGCCGAGCACCGCGGCGGCCAAGGACAATCGCGAGGCGCTGCTGCGGCAGCTCGAGGACTATGTCATCCCCCGGCTCTCCTCCCTCGATGCGCCGTTGCTCGCGGTGGTCGGCGGGTCGACCGGGGCCGGGAAATCCACGCTCGTCAACTCCCTCCTCGGCCGGGAGGTCTCCCGGATGGGGGTCATCCGGCCGACGACGACCAGCCCGATCCTCGTCCACCACGCCGCGGACGCGTCGTGGTTCACCGACACCCGGATCCTGCCCGGGCTGGCGCGGGTCACCGGGGCGGCCCCGGCCGATGACCAGCCGAACACGGTGCGTCTGGTCCAGTCCGATCGGCTGCCCCCGGGCATGGCCCTGCTCGACGCCCCCGACATCGACTCGGTCGTCTCGGCCAACCGCGGCCTGTCGCGGCAACTGCTCGCCGCGGCCGACCTCTGGCTGTTCGTCACCACGGCCGCGCGGTATGCCGATGCCGTCCCGTGGGATCTGCTGCGGCAGGCCTCCGACCGGGGCACCGCCGTCGCCATCGTCCTCGACCGGGTCCCGCCGGAGATCATGGGCGAGGTGCGACCGCATCTCGTCGACATGCTGCGCGAGCAGGGGCTCGGCACCGCGCCGGTCTTCCCGATCCCCGAGACGACCCTCGACGCGGACGGCCTCATCCCCGAGGGCGACGTCGGCCGACTTCGGACCTGGCTGACCGATCTCGCCTCCGACGCCGCCGCGCGCGAGAGCGTCGTCCGGCAGACGCTGACCGGGGCGCTCGCCTCGCTGGACGAGCGTTCCGAGGAACTCGTCGTCGCCAGCCGCACCCAGCAGCGCGTCGTCACCGAGCTGCAGCAGGTCGTCGACCAGGCCTACCGGGGGGCGCGCCAGGGGATCGAGCAGGGCATGAGTGACGGCCGGCTGTTGCGGGGGGAGGTCCTGGCGCGCTGGCAGGACTACGTCGGGACCGGTGACTTCTTCCGCAAGGTCGAGGCCGGGGTCTCGCGGTTGCGGGACCGGATCGGCGACGCCTTCCGCGGGAGCGTCGCGCCGGCCCCGGAGGCCGTGGACGACGCCCTGCAGACGGGTGTCGCCCAGCTCATCGAGGCCAACGCCGACTCCGCGGCGATCGAGATCGCCCGGACCTGGCGTGGGCTGCCCGCGGGCGAGGAGATTCTCGCGGTCCATCCGGGCCTGGCCAGGGCCTCCACCGGATTCCCCGGCGACGTGGACCGCGCGGTGCGTTCCTGGCAGGGTGACGTCCTGGACCTGGTCCGCTCCGAGGGCGGGAGCCGGCGGACGAACGCCCGGGTCGCGGCATACGGCATCAACGGCGTCGGGATGTTCCTCATGCTCGTCGCGTTCACCCACACCGCGGGCCTGTCGGGTGCCGAGGTCGGCATCGCCGGCGGCACGGCCGTGCTCGCCCAGCGCGTGCTGGAGGCGATCTTCGGCGACCAGGCCGTCCGGACGATGGCGACCAAGGCCCGGGCGGCGCTCCTGACCCGGACCGAGGCGCTCATCGACCAGGAGGCGCGCCGGTATGCCGAGGCCATCGGCACCGTCCACGTCCCGGCCGACCAGGCCGACCGGCTCTCCCGCGCGCTCGACCGTGTCCAGGCGGCCCGATGAGCCCGTTCGGCTTCGGTCGGGGCGCCGCGTCCGCGACCGTGACCACGGAGTCGCTGCGGGCGCATGCGACCGCCCTGGAGGACGCGCTGCTCAGCGGGGGTGCGCAACTGCCGAGCGAGGACACCGCCCGAGCGCGGGCGATCCTCGACAAGGTCACCGAACGCGGCCGACACACCGGCGCGCACACCGTCGTCGCCTTCGCCGGCGCCACCGGGAGCGGCAAGTCGTCGTTGTTCAACGCGGTCGTCGGTGGCGATGTCGCGACCATCGGGGCGCGGCGCCCGACCACGTCCACCCCGACGGCGGCGGTCTGGGGTCCGGCGCCGGCGGGTGACCTGCTCGACTGGCTGGAGGTCGGGAGTCGGCATCAGGTGACGACCGAGGCGGGCACGCCGCTGGACGGGCTGGTCCTGCTGGACCTGCCCGACTTCGACTCGCGGGAGAGCGCGAACCGGCTCGAGGCGGAGCGGGTCCTCGAGTTCGTCGACGTCTTCGTCTGGGTCACCGACCCACAGAAGTATGCCGACGCCCGCCTCCACGACGACTACGTCGCGGCGATGCGGCACTACGACGCCGTCACCCTCGTCGTGCTCAACCAGGCCGACCGGCTCACCCCGGCCCAGCTCGACCAGTGCGCCGGTGATCTGCGGCGCCTGCTGCACCTGGACGGGCTCACCAAGGCGGATGTGCTCGCGACCTCCGCGCGCACCGGGCTCGGCGTGCCCCAACTGCGGGCGCGCCTCGCCGACGCGGTCGCCGGCGCCAACGCCGCCCGCACCCGCCTCGATGCCGACGTGCGCACGGCGGCGGACACGCTGCGCCGTGGGGTCGGCGACGCCGAGCAGAGCATCGGCGGGGCCGACACCGCCCGGCTGGTCGACGCGCTGGCCCGGGCCTGCGGTGTCCCGGCCGTCGTCGACGCCGTCGAACACGACTATCGTCGCGGGGCCGTCGGTGCCGGCGGGTGGCCGTTCACCCGCTGGATCGTCCGGCTCCGCCCGGACCCGTTGCGGCGACTGCGACTCGACCAGCCGGCCCCCGGGGGCATCGACCGGGACATCCGGCGCGCGGTCGGCCGCTCCTCGGTGCCGCAGGCGACGCCGGCCGCCCGGGCCGCCGTCGATCTGGCCGCGCGCCGGCTCGCCGACGCGGCCGGCGCCGGTCTCCCGCGCCGGTGGGCGGACGCGGTGGCCGGCGCCGCCCTGCCCCCGCAGGACCGGCTCGCGGACGAGCTCGACC
>JBDIAJ010000228.1:0-4174 GCA_039812345.1 Nostocoides sp.
AGGTCTTCTGGTACTCCCCGCCGATGACGACCCGCTCGCCCATCATGTCGATGTCGCCGTCGTCGGCCTTGGTGAGTCCGGCGATGATCCGCAGCAGGGTGCTCTTGCCGGACCCGCTCTTGCCGATGAGGACGGCGATCTCCCCCGCGTCGAGGGTGAAGTCGACGCGCTTGAGGACGGTCCGGCCGTAGAAGCTCTTGGTGATCCCGGACAGGTCCATGAAGTGGTCGCTGACCGGGCGCTGCTGTGCGAGCGTCTCTTCCTGCGTGCTCATGAGGGATCTCCTTGCGTGGTCGCGGACGAGGCCCGGGACTCCAACAGCTGGTCGCCCGCGACGGGCTGCCCACCGGCACTGCCGCCCGCAGCACCCGGGGTGGTGGCGGCCGCCGGAATGGGAATGACCGGACGCCGGCCCGGTATCAGCTGGCGCCAGATCCCCCCGGACCTCGGTGGAGCACCCAACGTGCTGGAGCTGATGATGCGCCGCTCGACGGCGCTGGTGAAGAGCGTCAGGGGGAAGGCGATGACGAAGTAGATGATGGCGACCGTCGTGAAGACCTCCATCGGGCGGTAGGTCTGGCTGGAGAGGATGTTGCCCTGGAAGGTGACATCCGCGACGCCGAGGGCCGATACCAACGAGGTGTCCTTGAACAGCGACACGTAGATCGACAGGATCGTCGGGATCTGCTGCCGGAAAGCCTGTGGCACGACGATGTGGCGCAGGATCGAGATTCTGCTCAACCGCAGCATCTGGGCCGCCTCGATCTGCTCCACCGGCACCGACTGCATCCCGGCCCGGTACGTCTCGGCCATGAAGGCGGTCATATTGGCCGTCAGCGCGATGCATACCGACGGCACGGCCGGGATGGTGACACCGAGGAAGGCGGGCAGCGCGTAGAAGACCCAGAGCAGCTGGACCAGCAGGGGGGTGCAGCGGAAGACCTCGATGTATGCCTGGGCCGGCCACCGGATGATCTCGTGCTTGGACATCCGCGCGGTGGCCAGCGGGAAGCCGAGGATCGTCCCGAGGACGATCGTGATGGCCGAGATCTCCAGGGTGAGCCCGAGGCCCTTGAAGAGGGTCGGAAGCGACTGGGGAATGATGCTCCAGTCAAAATGATAGGACGTCATGTCGTCATCCCTTGTCGGCGGTGGTCGAGCCCGTCAGGGCTTGATCTCCAGCGCACCGAGCTGATCGACATCCTTGTATCCCGCGGCGGCGAAGGCTCGGGCGATGCTGCCACTGGCGACCGCGTTGTCGATGGCGATGTTGACGATCTGCAGCGACCGAGGGTCTATGCCGGTCGGGACGCCGTAGGCGACGTAATGGACGAAGATCGCCGGGTTCGGCACGACGATGCCGTAGCCCTTCTGCTTGGTGGCCATGTCGACGGCGGTGCCCAGGTCGGCGAAGAGCGCCACGGCGCGGCCGGCCTGGACGGCGCTCATCGCGTTCTGGTAGGTGTCGACACGCAGCTCCTTGGCCTTGATGGCCTGCAGCGCGGCATCGAGGGCGGTGCCCTGGGCCGTGGCGATCGGCTCACCGGTCTTGAGGACCTTGTTCGCCGTCGTCAGCTTGGTGTCCTTCGGCAGGACGAAGACACCGGGGTAGCTCCACGAGGAGTTCGTGAACTGGATCGACAGGCCGCGCTCGACCGTCTGGTCCAGGTCGGCGGCGACGTCGTAGCGGTCCGCCTGCAGGCCGGCGACGATGCTCTGCCACGTCGTCGCGACGGTCACCATCTTGACACCGAGCTCATCCGCGAGATCCTGCATCGGGATGAGGTCCGGCCCGGTACAGGTGCCGTCGGACTTGACATTGATCGTCGGCGGGGAATCCGCGCAGCCGACGCGCAGCTGATGCGCCTTCTGGATCTTCGCGATCCAGGTGGCCTGGGACACATCCGTGCCCCCGGCCCCTCCGCCCCCGTCACCTCCCGCCATCTTGCCACCGGCGAAGCCGGCCAGGACGACGACGAGCAGCGCCCCGATCACTGAGAAGCCAATCTTGCTCGGCTTGGTCATGTTGATCCTCCTGTATGCGGGCCATCGCTCGTGCGCGCCCAGATGGGTGACGGCAGAGACGCCGGCGCCACCCGCGGTCACTGTCGCATCACGCAGTCCAACCTCCGTGGTTGGTTGTATGACAACCAGCGCGGTGCTTGATCGTATGATCCAACTGGGGGGGTGTCAAGGGGCGATGGGCGTCCCGTGAGCTGGTTGTGATATGGGCCGGCAGGCGTCGATGGCCTGGGCCGATCGGCCGTGGGCGGCAGATGGGCCGGCGAGGCGCCGGCGGCAGATGGGCCGATCGGGCGTCGATGGCATGGGCCACCCAGGCGTCGATGGCATGGGCCGCCCAGGCGTCGATGGCATGGGCCACCCAGGCGTCGATGGCATGGGCCACCCAGGCGTCGATGGCATGGGCCGCCCAGGCGTCGAACGACAGGGCGTGCATGCTCCACAGGCCTCCCGCTCCGACCGGCCATCGGCCTCGCCTCGGCCCGCACGGGAGTCGTCCCGGTCGCTAGTGCTCGGTGATGTGCTCGGGCGTCACGGCGACGATGACGCGCGGCGTCCTCGCCTGCTCGACCCACGCCTCGCCGGTGTACTTCTGGGACAGCTCCTCGATGAGCGAGCCGTCGGGGTCCGGCTCGATCCTGGCGGTGCCACGCACCTCGCTGTAGTGATAGCCGTTGGCGTCGTCGAGCACGAGCACCCCGATCCGCGAGTCCCGCAACAGGTTCCGATGCTTCGCGCGGCCCTCGACGGTGGAGAAGACGATCTCACCATCGCGCTCGCGGACCCACACGACCGACTGCTGCGGCGAGCCGTCGGGATTCGTCGTCGCGATGATGCCGAAGTTGCGCCCGGCGAGCAGCGCGCGGGCCTTGGGCGTCAGATCCATGGCAGGCAACCCTTTCTGGTGGTGGCAGTGCATGACGGCGGTCACCGGTCACGTCAGGATCGGGGGGCGCGGCCGCGTCCGCGGCCGACCGGACCTCGAGAGGAAGCGGGTGGGGGTGAACGGGGCGAGTCGCTCGGGGACGTGGCCGCTGCCCCGTGGCGGGTCCGAGGGTCACACCCAGCATCCCGTGACCGGCCGCCACCCAGGCGTTGTCCCACCCGGGAAGGCGACCGATGACCGGCAGCCCGTCCGGCGTCATCGGCCGTATGCCGGCCCACGGCTCGGTGTGTTCGGCGCTCCCGGGCCGCCACCCGGCGAAGTACCGCGAGGGCGCCGCCTGGATCGCCCGGACGCGCACGCGGTTGACCTCGTGGTCCAATCCCGCGAACTCCATGGTCCCGGCGAGTCGCAGGCGGCCGTCCAGCGGTGTGACGGCGACCTTGGCGTCGGCGAGGTTGATCGAGCACGAGACCTCCACCGGCGGCGGCAGGTAGTCGACGCTGTAGCCCTTGCCCGGCCGGATCGGGAGGCGCACGCCGATGGTGCGGGCCAATGGTGTGGTGTGGGCCCCCGCGGCCAGGAGGAACTCCTCGCCCTCGATGACACCGATCGTCGTCTCGACGGCGCGGATCCTCGTGTCGCCGCGGACCCGGGTCACCGCGGCGTGGTCGACGAGCTTGGCGCCGAGCTCGGCGCACCGGCCGACGAGCCCGGTCATGAGGGTGTCGGGACGCAGGTGCCGGTCGTGGGGGAAGTAGACCCCGCCGGCCAGCGACCGCCGCAACGCCGGCACCCGCTCGGCCAGCTCCTGGCCGGTGAGCACCTCCGGCTCCATGCCGTACTCCGTCGGCGTCGCGAGATCGGCCACCCGGTGGGCGAACCCGTGCTCGTCGGCATACACCGACAGGTAACCCTGCCGGTGCATCTCGAACCGCACGCCGTCCGCGGCATACGCGTCGAGAAGCTCCATCGCGTGTTCGCAGAGGAGCAGGTTCGACCGGAAGGCGGCGTCGAAGTCGGCGGCGTTGCACCGGCTCGCCATGGCGAGCAGGAAGCGGGTCACATCCGGCCGCAGGGAGGGGCGGACGTAGAGCGGGCTGTCCCGATGCAGCATCCACCTCAGGGCCTTCAGGACCATGCCGGGCGCCGGAACCGGCGCCGCGTCGGACGGCACGACGTAGCCCGCGTTGCCGTGCGAGGCGCCGGCCCCGAAGGCTCCTGCGTCGACGAGGGTCACCTCGTGACCGTCCCTCAGCAGGTGGTATG
>JBDIAJ010000229.1:0-4155 GCA_039812345.1 Nostocoides sp.
GGGAGGAGCCGGAGCGCGAACGGCAGCAGGACGACGGCGATCGGGACGTTGATGTAGAAGACCCAGCGCCAGCTCATGTGGTCGGTGAACAGCCCCCCGAGCAGCGGGCCGATGACCGTCGCGATCCCGAAGACCGCACCGATCGCGCCCTGATACTTCCCGCGGTCGCGGAGCGGGATGATGTCGGCGATGATCGCCGTTGCGGTCACGGTGAGGGCGCCCCCGCCGATGCCCTGCACGGCCCGCATCGCGATGAGCCACACCATGTTCTGGCTCAGACCGCACAGCGCCGAGGCGACGACGAAGACGACGATCGCGACGACGAAGACGAGCTTGCGGCCGAAGATGTCCCCGAACTTGCCGGCCAGCACCGTCGCGACGGTCTGGGTGAGCAGGTATGCCGTGACCACCCACGTCATGTGGGTGGCCCCGCCGAGGTCGCCGACGATCGTCGGCAGCGCGGTCGAGACGATCGTCGAAGCCAGGGCCGCGAGCAGCATGCCTCCGGCGACGGTCGCGAACGCCAGATTGCGGGTGGCCGGTGACAGTTCGGCGGGCCCGTCCACGTCCGGCGGGGACGTGTCGATCGTTCCCGTGTCCGTCATGGCCGGCAAGCCTACGGCCCGCATCGAATGCGCTGCACTCGCTAGGTTGGGGGACTGCCGCCGACGCCCGGCCGGCACCCGCCCCGGCCCCATCGACATCAGGAGCGTCACGATGCCCGAGAAGATCATCCTGGATTGCGATCCGGGCCATGACGACGCCATCGCCATGCTCATCGCGGCGGGCAACCCCAACATCGAGCTGCTCGGGATCACCACCGTGGCCGGCAACCAGACCCTCCCCAAGGTGACCCGCAACGCCCTCTCGGTGTGCACGGCCGCCGGGATCTCGGTGCCCGTGGCCGCCGGCGCGGCGGGCCCGCTGGTGCAGCAGCAGGTGATCGCCGGCGACGTCCACGGGGTCAGCGGCCTGGACGGGCCGCACCTGCCCGAGCCGACCGTCGAGTTGGACCCGCGGCACGCGGCGCAGTTCATCGTCGAGACCGTCATGGCTCAACCCGCCAAGACGGTGCATCTGGTCCCGGTCGGCCCGCTGACCAATGTCGCTCTGGCGATGCGCCTGGAGCCGCAGATCGTCGACCGGGTCAAGTCGGTCATGCTCATGGGCGGCGCCTACACCCGCGGGAACACCACTCCCACATCGGAGTTCAACGTCTTCGCCGACCCGGAGGCGGCCGCGGCGGTGTTCGCCGCCGACTGGGACGTCACCATGGTCGGTCTCGACCTGACCCACCAGGCGCTGGCCAAGCAGGAGCTGCAAGACCGGGTTCGCGCCATCGGCGGCGAACTGTCGACGATGGTGCTCGACATCTGGGAGTTCATCACCTCGACCTATTGGGAGATGTACGAGTTCCCCCACCCGCCGGTCCACGACGCGGTGTGCGTGGCCGCCATCGCCGACCCGAGCATCATCCATTGCGAGCGCGCGTTCGTCGCCGTCGAACTGACCGGCCAGTGGACCCGCGGTATGACGGTCGCGAACTTCGCCGAGGGCGTCGCCGGCATGCACCACGCGTGGAGCGGCCTCGCCGAGCACGCGCCGAACACCAATGTCGCGATCACCCTCGACTGGGACAAGTTCGCCGACATCATCATCGACGCCGTCGCGACCCTGTCTCGCCGAGCCGGCGTGAGATCGAGCGAGACCGGGCATGCAGGACCGAACGATCGTTCGCTATAGTGAACACATGGCTTCAACCACCGCGATTCTCATCGGCCGCCAGGTCCGCCTACGTCGCGAGCAGCGCGGCCTCTCCGCTGCCGAGCTGGCCCGCCGCGCCGACCTCTCCAAGGCGACCCTCTCTGCGCTGGAGGGCGGGTCGGGCAACCCGACCATCGACACGCTCGAGTCGCTCGCGGTCGCTCTCGCGTTGCCCCTGACCGACCTGCTCGTCGCCACCGACGACGATGCGCGCTCTGTCCTCGTCCGCGCCACTCCGACCGACGGCGCCGAGATCCAGCGCGAGCTACTCACCCGAGTCCGCGGCCCACACGCCCTCGAGGCCTGGCGGCTGCGGATGCCCTCAAACACCGAGTTCGACGGCGTGCCGCACGCGGCCGGGACGATCGAGCATCTCTACGTCGCGACGGGGCAGGTCTCGGCCGGCCCGACCTGCGCCGAATCTTCGCTTCGCGCAGGCGATCTCCTCTACTTCCCGGCCGACGTTCCCCACCGCTACGTCACGGCAGACAGCCCCGCAGACATCCACGTCATCCTCGCCACACCTACCCGCTGACGCCGGCCGCGGCCCGCACACCGAGCCTGCCGACACAGAACCTCCCCCGATCGGAGCCATCATGACCCTTGCGCACGTCCTGCCCCTGCTCGCGGTGTGGGCGCTCGCCGTCATCGCCCCCGGCCCGGATTTCGTCGCCGTCCTGCGCACAGCCATCGCCCGCGGACGTCGCGCCGGCATCGCGGTGGGGCTCGGCGTCACGACCGGGATCGCCTGTTGGGCCGTCCTCGCCATGGCCGGCCTGGGTGTCCTGCTCACCAGATACTCCGAGGTGTATGCCGTGGTGCGGCTCGTCGGTGCCACTTTCCTTGTCGTCTACGGACTTCGCGTGCTCTGGCACGCGTGGCGGCGCCGGTGCCCGGCATCGGAGCTGACCGCCGCATCCGCACCGGGGGAGGAGTCACAGGACGCGATAGCGGGTGGCTCCCCGACGCCTCGGATGCTGGCCGCGTGGCGCCTCGGGCTGGCAACCAACCTGGCCAACCCCAAGGCGGTCGCTTTCTTCGGCGCGCTCTTCGCCTCGATCCTGCCGCCCGGGCTGTCGGTGGCCGACCGCACGCTCGTCCTCGTCGCCATGCTCGCTATGGCACTGGCGTGGTTCGTCTCCCTGGCGTGGGTCGCCTCCACTGGTCGTGCCGCCACCCTGTATCGCCGCGGCCAGAAGGCCCTCGACACCGCGACTGGTGGCGTGCTCACGGGCCTGGGCATCGCCCTGCTTCCACGGTGACCTGTTTGCGTGTCCCCATGAGGGTGTTCAGCGCCTGCTGCTCGAAGGGCAGCATGTAGTAGAGCCACCCGTCGGCGTTTCTCGGCGATCCAGTCGAAGTCCTGCTGTCCGAGGCCGGTCATGAAACCGGGAGCCGGTCGACTCCCGAAGGCGCTGCCCGCGGGTCTCGTCGTCGACACCGAACGCGAGGACCTCCACCGCCCGGTCGCCGGATGCCACGCCCAGGAGGAAGCGGCCACCGGAGAGTTGATCGACACTCGGCCGAACTGACGGCTACGAGACGTATGCCGGGTGCCCCGCCTTCGTGGGGGCGTGCCATGCGTGGTGCTGGCAGATGTCGACGTCGTGGGTGAGTTCGCGGTGGTCGGTGTTGCTGAGCAGCGCCATGGCCGCCACGGATCGCCCGGTCGTTGTCGGCGCGGGCAGCTGATGGACCTCGATCGTGGAACTCAGTGGTGGTGGTCCGAGGTAGGTCTGGTCCGGTCGCGCGAGGATCGAGATCCAGGCCGCGTGGGTCCCGGTGTCGGTGAAGGCTGGTGTGGGGAGGCCTGCCTGCGCGCGCAGGTGGGCGGTCTCGAGGTTGCTGCCGGCGGTGACGCGGGCCATCTCCGAGACCAACGCTCCTGGGGCTCGGGCGCAAACTTCCATGACGGTGGCCCGAGGGTCGGTGTCGAAGAACTCCAGGTGGGTGGCGAACCTTCCGTCCTGACCGAGGGTGTGGGCGACCTGCTCACCCAGGGCGATGGCACGCTGCCACAGCGGATCAGTTCTCGGAACGCTGATCGCGCCGAGGACCGAGACACCCGGAGTGGGCAGGAGGCCACCGAGGTAGCGGCCGACGAGCACGGGTTGATAGGTGCCGTCCACGATCAGTGCGTCGACGAAGCACATGGGTGCGGCGATGAACGCCTCGACCTGCCAGTCGTCCTGAGCGGCCCGGTCGTGCACCCACGCGGCCCATTGGGTGGGGTTGTTGATGACGCGAACGCCGCGAGAGTTGGCGCCGATGCGAGGCTTGGCCACCACCGGGTACCCAACGGCTGGCAGCGGGTCAGTGTCCGTCAGTGCGTCATGGACGTGGTCGATGGTGCGCCAGGCGGGGACCTGGATGCCGGCCGCGTTCAGGCGT
>JBDIAJ010000230.1:0-4136 GCA_039812345.1 Nostocoides sp.
GGGGAGTCGGCGTGGCCGAGCACGCGATCCTTGGCCACCGTCGGGTGGTCCATCAGCCAGCGGATCGCGGCGACGGCCGGCCGGCCGACGACCCGGATCGTGGCGGCATCGCGCCGCGGATGAACGGGCAACTCCAGCAACGTTCGTGCCCACGGGGGCAGGGTGACGACGGCGGCGCGGGCGAGCGCGGCATACGCGGGCTTGGCGGTGAGCGGCAGTGGGGTCTCGCGGCGGAGGAATCGGCTGGCGGCGGCGGCACCGGGCGTGAGCGCCAGCTCGGGGCGGAATGCCTCGATCGTGGCCATCAGCCCAGCCACCGTCATGGGCGGGTCGACCACGCCGAGCTTCCGTGCCACGACTGCAGTTTGCGCAACATACGTGTCTGCGTCGGCGGGGGCCAGGGGCGCCCGGCCGTACTCCTGATGGCAGGTCAGGAAGGTCTCGATCTCGGCGACGTGCACCCACAGCAGCAGGTGGGGGTCGTTCGCGTCATACGGGCGGCCGTCGGTGGCGCGCCCGTGCACGCGGTCGTGGATCGCGCGGACGGAAGCGATCGCCTTCTCGGCGTTCTCGATCGTCCCGAAGGTCGTCATGGCGATGAAGCCCGAGGTGTTCTGGACGCGGGTCCACGGGTCGGACTGATAGGCCGAATGCTGATCGACCCCCGCCATCGCCAGCGGGTGCAGGCTCTGCAGCAGCAGCGAGCGGATCCCGCCGACGAACATCGAGGCGTCGGAGTGCACCCGCCAGATCGGGTCGTCCGCGGTGAACCAGCGCGGCCCGCTCACCCCCCAGACCCGCGCCGCCCGGGCGTCGGGATCGCTCCCGGCGACCTGGCCGCGCAGGGCCAGCGCCGCCCACGCCCGGCCACCATCGATGCTCGTCCATACTCGCCCCACCGGTCTCACCCGCCCCAGACTAGATTCGAGGCCATGTCATCCGAGAACCGACTCCCCGCATGACGGACGGGGAGGCCCGCGCGCTCGCTGCCCTGGCCGCGACCGGGCTCCCGTATGCCGTCACCCGCCACGGGCCCGTCGGCTCGCTGGCCGAGGCGGCGGCCGCGCGCGGGGTCAGCCCCGCGGACATCATCAAGACCCTCGTGATCCGCCGGGCCGACGACGACTTCGTCTTCGTCCTGGTGCCGGGGGATCGGGAGATCTCCTGGCCCAAGCTGCGCGCGTACCTCGGCGTCAGTCGCCTGTCCATGCCCGACGCCGAAACGGCACGAGCCGCAACGGGATACGAGCGCGGAACGATCACGCCGTTCGGCAGTGTGCGCGCCTGGCCGGTCGTCGCCGACGCCACCGTCACCGGCCGCGCGATCTCGATGGGCGCCGGCGCCCATGGTGTCGCCGTCACGGTGGACGCGGACGCGATGGTCGCCGCCCTGGGTGGCGAGCGCGCCGACGTCACCGACCCGATCGCGGGCCGGTAGCGTCCACTGCCCCGCCTTCTGCCGCCCGGGCCGGGTCCATCGTTGTATGGAGTGGTGGCGGCATACAATGGCATCGTGGAGACCGCAACGGCGAAGATCTCGGGCAACGGGCAGTTCTCCCTGCCTGCGGAGATTCGGCATCGGTGGGGCGCCGCACGCGTGGTCATCGTGGATGAAGGCGACTACGTGATCGTCCGTCCCATTCCGAATGACATCCTCGGGTCACTCGTGGGGGCCCATGCCGGCCCCGGCCCATCCAGTGACGAGGTCCGCAGGATGGAGCGCCTGGCCGACGCCGAGCGTGAGCAGCGAAGGATCGCGGATCCGACGTGACCGTCCTCGACGCCGGCGCGATCGTGGGTCTCCTGCGCGGAGAGTCGTGCGCCGACGAGGTCCGGCACCTGATCGACCAGGGTGCGCTGCTGAACGCGGTCAACCTGGCCGAGACGCTGGATCAGCTGGTTCGGGTCCTCAGCAGACGGGCCGACGACGTGCGTGGAGACCTGGCGCTCCTTCAGGAAGCCGGGCTCGAGATCGTCGCGGTCACCGAACCCATCGCAGCGCGCGCGGGCCGGTTCCGCGCCAAGCACTACGGCAGCAAGACGTGTCCGGTGAGCATGGCCGACTGCCTGGCCGCCGCGACGGCTCAGCTGCTGGGCCGGCCCCTGGCGACGTCAGACCCGGACTTGGCGCGCGTGGCCCACGCCGAGGGGATCGACCTCGTTCCACTCATGGACACCCAGGGGAACCGGCCCCCGCAGCGCGGTGGCTGAGGCCTCTCACAGATCCAGGCCCAGGTGGTGCCAGGTCTGCGTGACCTGCATGCCCACCCGTTCGTACAGCCCGAGGGCTCCGGTGCGGGAGTCGGTGGCCAGTTCGCTGCGCGTCGCCCCACGCGCTCGGCCATTCGCGAACGCGTCGACGAGTAGGGCGCGGGCCAGGCCGAGTCCGCGGTGATCGCGGCGGACCGCGAGTTGGTCGACGTATGCCGTCTCTCCCGCGTCCCGGATCGTGTACGCCACCCCGACGGCCTCACCGGAGGGCGCGACGGCGAACCGCAGCTGCCAGGGCTCGAACCCGCGCCGGCCGAGGATGCGGGGGTGCCAATCGGCATACGCCTGCGGGGTGCGGTCGGGCCATTCGTTGAAGGCGTCCTCGATGAGCCGGTAGGCAGCCTCCTCGTCCGGCCCCGGCACGAACGTTCGCAGCCCGTAGCCGGCGGGCAGCGGCTGCGGTGTGATCGGCGCGCCGACGGGAACCTCGAGCACCCACGACGTCCAGATCTCGCGGTACCCGCGGGCGCGCAGCAGCCGCTCGCCGGCGCACCCGGCGAACCGCGTCTGCCCGACGAGCGCGCCGCCCTCGCGCCGCGCGAGCTCCTCGGTCCAGGCCGCGAGCCAGGTCCCGATCCCCAGCCCGGCGTATGCCGAGTGCACCGCACCGTCCGCCCGTCGCGCCCCGAACCCCTCGGCCGCGCCGACGAGCCGGTCGCCGTCGAACACCCCGACGCTCTGTGTCGCCAGGTCGAAACTCGGCCGCTGCCAGTCGGATTCGATGTCCTCCGGCTCGAGGGCGACCTGGCCGGTGTCGGCGAGTTCGGCATCGGCATACACGGCGAAGGTCGCCGCCAGATCCGCCGGGTCGAGGGCGCGGGTGGTCAGGCCGGCGGGAAGTGGGACACTGGGGGGTGGGATAGCGGGGCGTGGGGCAGCGGGCATACGCACCATGGTCGGGCAGGCGCGGTGGTCGCGCGCCCGAATTTCCCAACCCCTCGACCCCGTTCCTCGTCGAGAGGCCGATTCAGGACCCAGACGGGGCTGAACCGGCCTCTCCCGCGCGGAGCGCGCAGGACCCAGACGGGGCTGAACCGGCCTCTCCCGCGCGGAGCGCAGGACCCAGACGGGGCTGAACCGGCCACTCCCGCGCGGAGCGCAGGACCCAGACGACCCTGAACCGGCCACTCGACGGGGGCGGGCGGGGGTCGGCTTGACAAGACGCGCGTCCGATGTGCAATATATTGCATGCCCATTCCCCAGGACGCCGGATCGAGCGCCCTCAAACGCGGCCTCCTGCGCGACGACGTCTACACCCGGCTGCGGGACGCCATCGTCGACGGGACGTTCGCGCCGGGGGAGCAGTTGCGCGACGGTGACCTCGCCGAGTGGCTCGGCGTCAGCCGCACGCCGGTCCGTGAGGCCATCCTCCGGCTCGGCGCCGCCGGCCTGGTCACCGCCGCACCCGGCCGGTCGACGACCGTCGCCGAGCTGGAGGTCAAGGCCATCCGCGACGCCCAGTCGGTCGTCGCCGCGATGCACCGGCTCGCCGTCGAACTCGCCGTCGCCCAACTGACCCCGCACGACCTCGCCGGCATGCGGGCCGCCAACAAGCGGTTCGCCGCGGCGATGAAGGCGGGTAACGCCGAGGCGGCCCTCGCGGCCGACGACGAGTTCCACGCCATCCCGGTGCAGGCTGCCGGCAACGCCGCCATCGCCGCCGTGCTCGACCAGTTCACCCCGGTCGTGCGCCGCCTCGAACGGCTCCGCTTCGCCACCCTCCCCGGGCGCGGCTCGGTCGCCCTTCACGCCCGCCTCGTCGACCTCTGCGAGGCCGGCGACACCGCGGCCGCCGCCGAGGTCTCGCACGAGACCTGGCAGTCGCTCCAACCCCTGCTCGACACGCTCACCTGACCCACCCGACA
>JBDIAJ010000231.1:0-4084 GCA_039812345.1 Nostocoides sp.
AACCCGGCCCGCTCCACCGGTGTCGCCTTCTTCAACGGCAACGGCGCGCCGGGCCAGCTGTGGCTCTTCTGGGTCGCCCCGATCGTCGGCGCGATCATCGCCGGTGCGTCGTATGCCGTCATCACCGGGGCCACCCCGGAGCCGGAGATCTCCGGCGAGGTCTCGAAGCGCGAGCGCGTCGCGGCCTGATCCGACCCGGGACTCATCCACCGGGTGCCCCGCGCGGCGGGGTCAGACGATGGGCGCAGACCCCTTCTTGGCACGGAATTCCGATGCCGAGAAGGGGTTTGTGCATTGGGTGGAAACCCAGCGGTGGAGGTGGGGCAGAATGGGGGGGTGAGTGAGGGGCCGTGGGAGATCAGCCCCGATGTCGCGTGGGTGAGCGGGGAGCGGTTGCTGGTGCTCGACCTTCGCCCACCCCATGGCCGTCGACCCTGGCGACTGTCCGACTCGGCCGCGGTCGTCTGGGAGTGTGTCGCCGAGGGGATGACCCTCGCCGAGATCGTCGCGGAGATCGGCGACGTTGACGCCCCAGGGGTCGCAGACGACATCCGGGCCTTCCTCGACGAGTTGACCGCTATGGCTTACATCGGCCCGTGCGGCGCGAAGACCGCGACCTGATGGACGGGGGCCTCGGACTCGACGAAGCCTCCGAACTCGCCCACGCCCTGGTGGCCCGGGTGCTCGCGGACGCGGGGATCCGCTCGCTCTTCCTCAAGGGCCCGGTCGCGACTCGGCAGGGCCTGCGTCCGCCCCAGACCTCGACGGATGTCGACGTCCTGTGCGACCCGGGGCGCATCGCCCGGGCGGAGTCGGCGTTCGATGCGCTGGGCTGGGAGAGGTATCACGGCCGTGACTCGGACATGCGGGCGGTCCGGATGCATGCCACGACGTACTGCATTCCCGGCTGGCCGTGCACCGTCGATGTCCACAATCACTTTCCGGGACTGCTCGCGCCCGCGCAGGAGGCGTTCGAGCACCTCTGGGCCGACCGGGTCGAGGTCGACCTCGCGCACCGGCCGGTGCCGACGCCGTGCCCGGAGGATCATTTCGTCGTCCTCGGAGTGCACCTCCTTCGCGGTCTCGCCGAGGACGGGGAGGCGAGCGCTGTCGAGCTGGTGTGCACCGCCTGGGACGGTCTCGGTCCGACCGCCCAGGCCAGGGTGCCCGACCGTGCCCGCGCACTCGGGGCGGTTGAGACGCTGCGCCCTCTCATCGAGTCCCTGGGTGCGGATATCGGCCCTCTGGACGAGCGATTCGAGGAGGCGCTCGGCTATTGGCGTCTACACCGGGCCCGTCCAGGAGACCCGGGCGTCGTCTGGGCCGAGCGTTGGCGCCGAAGCACGTGGCGTCACCGACCGGAGCTCGTGGCGCGCGCCTTCTGGGACATCTCCATGGACAACACGCGCACCCCCCAACAATGGGCGGCGGCAACGAGGTTCGAGCGGGCGGCCGGACGGGTGCGGCGGGCGGGGCGGGGGCTGCGGGCCACACCGGCCGCCGTCCGGGCGATCCTTGCCTCCTGGTCCGCCCGACGGGAGCGCCGGGCCGTGGAACCGACAAACGGGGTCGGCACAGACAGGCAATGATCGGGTCGATGAAGGGGTTTCGGGGCGGCGCTCAGAGAGTGAAAGTGAACGTCCCGGTGTAGCCACCCGGATTGATGACATAGGTTGCGGTGAAGGTTCCCGACGCGTTGTTGTTGCGCAGCACGAGGGCCGTCGCCGATCCACCGGAGATCGCGGCCGTCACCGGCAACTGCCAGGTGTTGGCGCCGACGCCACCACCGGAGATCGACGTGATGGTGATGGACGAGCCGGCCGTCGCGCCGGTGACGGGAATCGAGAGCGTGACCTGTTGAACTCCTTTCACCACCTTCTTCGTCCCGGTGACCGTCCCGATCTTGGGTGGACTGGCCGCGAAGGCCGGGGCAGCCGCGAGCGCAACGAGGGTCGGGGCGCCCCACGCGCCCGCTCGCACGAGTCCACGCCGGGAGACGGGAACCGCCTCGGACGTCCGCGCGTCGCTGCTCATCTGTTACTCCCCGATTGTCTGTGTTACTCCCCGATCGTCGGCACGAGCCGTATCTGAGCATAGTAGGACGGGTCACCGCCGTCGAGTCGTATTAAATATCGACACCGGGAACTCGGCCGTAGCGGTGCCGCGAGAGCGACAGAGACTGCTCGTGGAGCCACAACGGGAGTTCGGCGAGCGGATCCGGGGACACCGGCTGGGTCAGCACCGCGATATCGTGCTCGTGGCACCGTGCCCACACGTCGTCGCTCGCGGCGGTGAGCAGGCGGAGGCGGTCGGGAGGGTCGGCGGCAAGGTCGGCGAGCAGGGCCGCGTCGTCGCGGTCCGGGCCGTGAACCGCGATCGTGTGGGTGCGGCATACGGTGGCCGCGGTGTGGGCGGCGTCCAGGGCACCGGGCGGCGTGTCGGAACCGACCACGATGACGACCCGGCGCAGCGGGCGATAGCGGTGGAGGTTCGCCTCGCTGACCAGGGCGCTCGGGTCGGATTCCACGCCGAACCGGTCATCCCACGCCTGCCGGTATGCCGATCCCGCGGCGTCCGCGTCGATCGGCACCGAGGCGGGCACCCGGAAGGCGGCGACATAGTCCGGACCGCCGGCCTTGGGCCCGCCGCCGACCGAGGAGCGTTTCCACCCGCCGAACGGCTGACGCCGGACGACGGCGCCGGTGATGTGCCGGTTGACATAGAGGTTGCCCGCCAGAACGCCGTCCAGCCAGGTGTCGATCTCCCCCGGGTCGAGTGAGTGCAGGCCCGCGGTCAGGCCGTAGGGGGTCGCGTTCTGCAGGGCGAGGGCGTGGTCGAGGTCGTCGGCCCGGATGAGCCCGAGGACGGGACCGAAACACTCGGTGCGGTGGAACCACGAGCCCGGCCGGACGTCGGCGCGCACGCCAGGTGACCAGAGCCGGCCGGTGTCGTCCAGCTGCCGGGGTTCGACGAGCCAGCGCTCCCCCGGGTCGAGCATCGTCAGGGCGCGCTCGAGGTTCGGCCCCGGCGGCGCGATGAGCGGCCCCATGATCGTCGCCGGGTCGGCGCCCCACCCGACGCGAACGGTGCGCACGGCCGCGGCGAGGCGGGCGCGGAAGTCGGGATCGTCATACACCGGCGCCTCGACGATGGCGAGGCTGGCCGCGGAGCACTTCTGGCCCGCGTGCCCGAAGGCGGACTTGACGAGGTCCTTGATCGCCGCATCCTGGTCGGCGGCCTCGGTGACGACGATGGCGTTCTTGCCGGAGGTCTCGGCGAGGACGCGCAGCCGCGGTTTCCAGCCCAGGAAGAGGCGGGCGCTGTCGTAGGCGCCGGTCAGCACGAGGGTCGCGAAGGCGTCGTGGGTGACGAGGTGCCGCCCGGTGTCGTCGTCGGGGCAGGCGAGGAACTGCAGGGCCGACTCGGGGATGCCGGCGGCGTGGCATTGATCGACCAGCCACCTGGCGATCCGGCGGGTCTCCGGGGCGGGCTTGAGGACGACGGTGTTGCCGGCCATGAGCGCGGCGAAGACCCCGCCGCCGGGGATGGCATAGGGGAAGTTCCACGGGGAGGCGACGAGGACGGAGCCGACGGGGCCGGTGCCGGCGGGGAGGGTGGCGGTGGCGTAGTAGCGGGCGAAGTCGATCGCCTCGCTGACCTCGGGATCACCCTCGCGGGCGGTCTTGCCGGCCTCGTCCGCCATCAGGGCGAGGGTCGCGAACCGGTCGGCCTCCATCCGGTCGGCGACGGCGTGCAGGAGGGCGGCTCGGTCGGCTGGAGGGGTGGCGGCCCATTCGTCGCGGCCGGCGACGATGCGCCCGACGACGGCGTCGACGTCTTCGGTCGTGGTGCGGACCTCGACGTCCACCTGGGGCGGGTTCGCCATCGCCTCGGCCAGCGCGGCGCGCACGGAAGCGGCGGTGAAGTCGCTGTCAGGGGCGTTGTGGAAGCCGTCGTCGGGCATCGGGGCGTCCGCGGGGCGCCGCGGCGTCGCCGAGACCGTATGCCGCTCCTCCACGGCCGTCCGGAACCGCGCCGCCTGCTCGTCGAACGTCGGCGACCCCGGCTCCATCGTGAACATCGC
>JBDIAJ010000232.1:0-4073 GCA_039812345.1 Nostocoides sp.
CCCGCGCGGTCGCGTCCCGGGCTCGCTCGGCCGCCTCCCGCGCCCGGTCGGCCGCCTCCCGCGCGCGCTCGGCCGCCTTCGCCGCGGCGATCGCCGCCCGGCGCTCCCGCTTCATCTGGGCCCGAGGGCTGGTCTGACGCAGGGTGAGCGCCTTGATCACGTAGTCGATCCCGGTCACCACGGTGACCACCACACTGACGACGAGGACGATCCAGCTCGCCGCCCGCCACCACGCCTCGAGCGGGAAGGTCCACAGCGGAAGGCTGAACAGGCCCAGCCCGATCGACTGCAGCGTCGTCTTGAGCTTCCCGCCTCGCCCGGCCGGGATGACCCCATGCCGGATGACGATCAGCCGCAGGAGGGTGATCCCCCACTCCCGCACGAGGACGACGATGGTGATCCACCACGGCAGCTCACCGATGACCGAGAGCCCGACGAACGCCATCCCCGTGAGGGCCTTGTCGGCGATCGGGTCGGCGATCTTGCCGAAGTTCGTGATCAGATTCCATGCCCGCGCCAGGTCTCCGTCGATGCGGTCGGTGGCGATCGCGACGAGGAAAAGGCTCGCCGCCCACCATCGCCACACCGGATCGTGGCCACCGTCGCGCAACAGGAGCCACCCATAGACCGGCACGAGGAGGATCCGGCCCACGGTCAGCGCATTGGGCAGGTTCCAGTTGGAGACCCGGCGGGCCGGGGTGGTGCTCATCGAGGCACGGCCTCCAGGTCGACGCCGGTCGACCCGACGACACGCGCGGGCACCAGCGCCCCGACCACCAGCCCCGCCGCCGACCCCGCCGACCCCGCCGGCCCGACCGCGAGTGGGAGCGTCGTCTGACCGTCGATGTCGGGCCCCTGCACCGCGCTGCGGCCGATGGCCAGCCCGGCTCCGGTGTCGATCTCCTCGACGAGGACCTCGACGTCCTCCCCGATCCGGCGGGCCGCACGCTCCGCCGTGAGCTCCTCGACCAGATCCGTGACCCGGGCCAACCGCTCGGCGACGACGTCCTCGTCGAGCCGACCGGGCAGCCCGGCCGCCTCGGTTCCGTCCTCGTCGCTGTAGCCGAACACCCCGACGACGTCGAGCCCCGCCCGCTCGAGGAAGCCCTCGAGCTCCCGGACATCGTCCTCGGTCTCACCCGGGAACCCGACGATGACATTGGAGCGGATCCCGGCCTCCGGAACGAGCGACCGGATGCGCTCGATCAGGCCGAGGAAGTCATCCGTCCCCCCGAATCGCCGCATCCGCCGCAGCAGCCCCGCGCTCGCGTGCTGGAAGCTCACGTCGAACCACGGCACGACCTTCGCCGTCGCGGCCATCGCCGCGAGCAGGCCGGGCCGGATCTCGGCCGGCTGCAGATACGACACCCGGATCCAGTCGAGGCCGTCCACCTCGGCCAGCCGCGGCAGGAGCTTCTCCAGCGCCGCCAGGTCGCCGAGATCCTTCCCGTATGACGTGGAGTTCTCGCTGACCAGGAACACCTCGCGAACGCCGCGCTCGGCCAACCAGCGCGCCTCCGCGACGACATCGTCCGGGTGCCTCGAGACGAACGCCCCCCGGAACATCGGGATCGCGCAGAACGCGCACCGCCGGTCGCATCCGCTGGCGATCTTCAGCGGCGCCCACGGCCGGTCGTCGAGCCGAGCCCGCACCACCGGCGGCCCGCTCGCCGGCCCGGTCCCCGCGCCCGCCGCCCCCGCGCCCACCGCCGCGCCTCCCCCGGACACCCCAGCGGCCAGACTCCCCATCCCCGGCACGGCGACCCCCGCGGCCGCCGTCGGCCGCTGCGCCGGTGTGAGCGGAAGCAGCCGCCGCCGGTCCCGGGGGACGTGGCTCTCCGGCCGCCCGCCCGACAGGACGGTGCGCAGGTGGGCCGAGAGGTCGGCATACGCATCGAAGCCGAGCACCGCGTCGGCCTCGGGGAGTTCCGCGGCGAGCTGGGTTCCGTAGCGCTCCGCGAGACACCCGACGGCGACGACCGCCTGCGTCCGGCCGTGGCCCTTCAGGTCGTTCGCCTCCAGGAGCGCATCGATCGAATCCTTCTTGGCCGCCTCGATGAATCCGCACGTGTTGACCACGGCGACATCGGCATCGGCGGCGTCGTCGACGAGCTCCCACCCGGCCGCCGCGAGCCGCCCGGCGAGTTCCTCGGAGTCGACCTCGTTGCGCGTGCAGCCGAGCGTCACCAGGGCGACGCGGTTCGGCTGCGGCACGCTCATGTGGCCACTGTAGTTGCGCGCTCAACCCGGCACGGGACACGACCCGCGTGCCGTACGGTGACCACCGTGTCCACGTCCCCCATCGCCGCGCTGCTCGCCGAGGCGCCCGTGTTCGACGGTCACAACGACCTGCCGTGGGAGCTGCGGGTGTTGGCCGGATACGACCTCGACGCCCTCGATGTCGGGGTGCGCGGCAGACGAACGCACACCGACCTCCCGCGCCTGCGTGAGGGCGGCGTCGGCGCCCAGTTCTGGTCGGTCTTCGTGCCCGCGACCCTCGCCCCCGCCGACGCGGTCACCGCCACCCTCGAGCAGATCGACGCCGTGCACACCCTCATCCGACGGTATGCCGACCGGCTCGCCTTCGCCGACACCGCCGCCGACGTCCGGGCCGCCTGGGCGACGGGCCGGATCGCCTCGCTCATCGGGGCCGAGGGCGGGCACTCGATCCACAACTCTCTGGGCACGCTGCGGATGTTGCGCCGGCTCGGGGTCCGCTACCTGACCCTGACCCACAATCAGAACACCGACTGGGCGGACGCCGCGACCGACGACCCGCGCGTGGGTGGGCTGAGCGACTTCGGCCGCGAGGTCGTCCGCGAGATGAACCGGATCGGGATGCTCGTCGACCTCAGCCACGTCGCGCCGACGACCATGCACGCGGCGATGGACACGACGGGCGCGCCGCCGATCTTCTCCCATTCGAGCGCCCGGGCCGTCTGCGACCATCCGCGCAATGTCCCGGACGACGTGCTGGTCCGCCTCGCCGGACTCGGCGGGGTGTGCATGGCGACCTTCGTCCCCGCGTTCGTCTCCCCGACGGTCGCCGCCTGGGACGCCGAGGCCCGCGAGGCCGCGACCGCGGCGGGACTGGACGTCCGCGATCACGTCGCGACTACCGAGTTCCGGCGGTCGTATGCCGCGCTCCACCCCGTCCCTCGGGCGAGCATCGCCGACGTGGTCGCGCACCTCGACCACATCCGCGAGGTCGCCGGAATCGACCATGTCGGCCTCGGCGGCGACTACGACGGGACGGACGCGCTCCCCGACGGGCTCGAGGACGTGACCGGATATCCCCGGCTCCTGGCCGGCCTCACCGAGCGCGCCTGGTCTCCCGCCGATCTCGCGAAGCTGACCAGCGGCAACATCCTGCGGGTCCTCGACGCCGCTGACGAGGTCACAGCCGCCTGATCCACGGCGCGGCCCCTCCTATACTTCTGCGGTGTCTTCCCTCGTCGTCCCGGGGCTGCTGCTGGCCGCCGTCCTCATCCTGAGCGGCGCCGCGAAGCTCGCCTCGCCCCAGGCCGGTGCCGATGCCTTCCGCTCCCTGCGCCTGCCCGAGGTCCTCGTCCGCCTCGGCGGCCCGCGCCTGCTGCCGTATGCCGAGTTCCTCCTCGCCGCGCTCCTCGTCACCGCGGCGGGCTGGGCGCACGTCGTGGTGGCGGCGGCGGCTCTGGGCCTCATGCTCGCCTACACCGGGATCGTCGCCCGGGCGCTCACCTTCGCCGAGCCGGTCACCTGCGCCTGTTTCGGCACCCTCGGCCTCGGCCTGGTGACCCGGTTCACGGTGGTCCGCAACCTCGTTCTCTCGGTCGTGGCCGCCCTCGCGCTCGCCGACGCGATCCGCCAGCCACGCGGCATCACGGCCCGGCTCCTCGACTCCGGCTCCTCCGGCTGGGGGTGGCTCGCCATGGTGGCGCTCGCGGCGCTCATCACCGCTCTGATCGTCCACTCGACGGCTCCTGGGGGAGCACCAGGCGTCGCGACCTCACCCGACGCCGGCGACGACCTGGACTACGTCCGGCAGCCGATCCCGTTCGGCCGGCTGCGGCGACCGGGCGGCGAGCACGTCT
>JBDIAJ010000233.1:0-3943 GCA_039812345.1 Nostocoides sp.
TGCTGTCCGGGATGGACATCGCCGTCAGGCCCACTCCGAGCGTGAGCCCGATCCCGGCGGCCTTCCCTGCCCTCAGGCGAGGAGCGCCGGCAGGAGCTCCCGGGCAGCCGCGACGACGTCATGCGGGGAACGGGTGAAGCCGTGGGTGCCGGCCACTCGATGGACCGTCCCCGAGCGGCCCAGGACCCCCGCGATGTCGTCCGGACTCCCCCACGGATCCCGCTCGCCCTGGATCACGTGCACGGGTATGCCACGCTCGCCCGGCATCCTCAGCTCGGCCGCCCGCGACTTCTCGGGGCGGCCCGGCGGGTGCAGCGGAAAGGCGAGCGCGAGAACCCCGGCGGCGCCGGTGTCCGCCGCGGTGCGGCAGGCCACCCGGGCGCCGGCACTGCGGCCGCCGGTGATCATCGGGCCGGCGACTCCGTCGAGGCCGGTGAGTCCGGCCAGGATCGGCACCCAACCGATGTCGAGGTTCTCGGTGCGCCCGGCCGAGCGCTTGCCGGCCACCCGCCACGGCTGCTCGACGAGCACGACGGTGTAGCCGGCGGCGGGCAGGTCGCGGGCGAGGAGCGCCAGGTCGGGCGCCGCGATCCCGCCACCGAACCCGTGGCCGAGGACGACGGTTGCGAGCGGTGAGTCCGCGGCAGACACATGCACGCGGCCCGGCCCCAGCGGCGTCTCGATCTCCCGCGTGACCGCCATACGCGCTCCTCCTGTCACTGGTTCTGCGCCCGGTGCCACGTGCCCATTCGTCTCCCCGCAGGCCTTCCGCGCAGGTCGATCAGAGACCGTGCACCGTATGAACGCCCGCCCGGTAACGGGCGATGATCTCGGCCGCCGCGTCGGTGTCGGTCGGCTCGGTCTCGGCGACGATCGAGACATCCCAGTGGGGCGGCGCGTCGGCGCCCGAGAGCACCCACGCGGCCTGACGAGCGGCCCCGATCCCGACATACTCCCCGGGCGCCGGCACGGCCACCGGCACCCCGAACAACTGCGGGGCGATCCGCTGGACGGCCGGAGACACCCCCGCGCCGCCGATGACGATGATCCGCTCCACCGCCACGCCGTGCTCGCGCAGCGCGTCGACACCAGCGACGAGGTTGAGCAGCATCCCCTCCACCACGGCGCGGGCGAGGTTCTCCGGCGTGGCATTCGCGCGGGTGAGACCCAGCAGTGTTCCGGTCGCCTCGGGCAGGTTGGGGGTGCGTTCGGCGTCGAGATACGGCAGCAGGGTCAGCCCACCGGCCCCCGGCTGCGCCGCCAGCGCCAGCCGGTCGAGTTCGGCGAAGTCGACACCGAGCATCGTCGTGCCGGCGTTCATCACGCGGGCGGCGTTGAGGGTGCACAGCAGCGGCAGATAGCCCCCCTCGGCGTCGGCGAACGACTGCAGCGATCCGCTCGCGTCCGCCACCGGATCGCCGTGCCGGGCGAAGACCGTCCCGCTGGTCCCCAGCGACACGACCACGTCACCCGGCGCGAGCCCGAGCCCCAGCGCGGCCCCCATGTTGTCGCCGGTGCCCGGCCCGACGAGCATCCCCGAAGACGTGCGCCCGGCGACCGCGTTCGGCGCCAACACCGTCGGGACCGCCAGGGTCCGGCCCGTCGCCAGTTCCATGACGTCCGGCCGGTAGCTCTGGGTGAAGGCCGACCAGTAGCCGGTCCCCGACGCATCCCCCCGGTCGGTGGTCCAGCCGGTGAACCCGCCGCCGTCTTGGAGGAGACGCCCGGTCAACCAGTCGTGCGGCAGGACACAGGTCTGCGTCCGGGCGAGATTCTCCGGTTCGTTGCGCGCCAGCCAGCGCAGCTTCGTCACGGTGATCGCCGCGACCGGCACCACACCGATCTGCTCCGCCCAGACGCTCGCTCCCCCGAACTCCGCGACCAGATCGGCCGCCGCCCCAGCCGAACGCGTGTCGTTCCACAGCAGCGCCGGACGGACGACCTCGCCGGCGGAGTCGAGGGTCACCATCCCGTGCTGCTGCCCACCCACGGCGACCGCCTCGACACCATCGAGGATGCCGCCCGCGCTCGCCTTCTCCCAGGCCGTCCACCACGCCCGTGGGTCGACCTCGGTCCCGTCGGGGTGCGGTGCCCGGGCCGTGCGAACGACGGCCCCGGTGGCCGCATCGCAGACGACGATCTTGCAGGACTGGGTCGAGCTGTCGACCCCGGCGACCAGCGAACGGCTGCTCATCACGCGCTCCTCATCGATGGCGGACACCTGTCATTGTGAGGCCACAGCGGCCGGACCGGGGGAGGACTCCCGGCCCGGCCGCTGCCGGTCGGTGGACGATTCAGTTCTCGAGATCCTCGAGCGTCGCCCGCGCCCCCTTCTCGTGGAGGGAGGCGAGGAAGCGGCGGTAGGGACCGGTGAACCGTTCGTCCTGGGCGAGGTCACCGAAGAAGTCGGCGTCGCGGATGAAGGCGAGGTCGTCGTCCGCCTGTGCGGTGGCGGCGGCCATGACCTTCTCCTTGAACCGGTCGACGACGTCGATGGGCTCGCCCTGCTCGTCGGTGCCCTCGGCATACCGCGCCCAGGAGGCGACGACCAGCGCGGACCGGTCGATCTGCCCGCCCGCGGCGAGGTTCGCCTTGATCACCGGGACCAGCCACTTGGGGATCCGGTCCGAGCTCTCCGCGCAGAGGCGGGCGAGGGTGTCGCGCACCTCCGGGTTGGCGAAGCGCTCGACGAGCTGGTGACGGTAGGCGTCGAGGTCGACCCCGGGCACCGGCGGCAGGGTCGGGCTGCCCTCGTTCTCCATGTAGCCCAGGAGGAACGTGACGAACAGCGGGTCCTGACAGACATCGTGCGCGTAGCGGTACCCGCTGAGATAGCCGAGATAGGTCAGCGCCTGGTGACTGGCGTTGAGCAGCCGCAGCTTCATCAGTTCATAGGGGACGACGTCCTCGACGATCTGGACCCCGACCTCCTCGTATGCCGGGCGGCCGTCGCTGAAGTGGTCCTCGAGCACCCACTGGGTGTAGGGCTCGCACACCACGGGCCAGGCGTCGGCGACGCCGAAGCGCTCGGCCAGGTCGTCGATGTCGGCCTGCTGGGTGACCGGAGTGATCCGGTCGACCATGCAGTTGGGGAACGGGACGTTGGCCTCCATCCAGTCGGCCAGGTCGGCGTCCTTCAACCGCGCGAAGGCGAGGATCATCTTCTTGGCGACGTCCCCGTTGCCGGGCAGGTTGTCGCAGGACATGACCGTGAACGGGGTCGTGCCCGCCTCCCGGCGCAGGCGCGCCGCCTCGGTGATGAACCCGAAGACGCTCTGCGGTGGGCCGCCGGCGCCGGAGAGATCGGCCTCGAGGGCGGCGCCCTTGGGGTCGAACTCCCCCGTCACCTGATTGACGTGATATCCGCCCTCGGTGACGGTCAGCGAGACGATCCGGGTGGCCGGATCGGCGAGCCGGTCGAGCACCGCCTGCGGGTCGTCGGGGGCGAAGAGGTAGTCGATCATCGAGCCGATGACTCGCGCGTCCCGCGAGCCGTCGGGATGCTTGACGACGAGGGTGTAGAGGCAGTCCTGCCCCTTCATCGCATCGCGCATCCGCGCATCGCCGGGCATGGTGCCGACGCCGACGATGCCCCAGTCGAGGTCCTTGCCCTCGTTCATCAAGGCATCGAGGTACATCGCCTGGTGGGCCCGGAAGAAGCCGCCGACCCCGAAGTGGACCATGCCCGGGGTCACCTGACTGCGGTCGTATGCCGGAACGGCCACCTCCGCGGGGAGCCCGCCGAGGGTGGCCGTTCCGAGTTCCGTGGGTGTGGCCATCAGCGGACCGCACCCATCGAGAGACCCTGGACCAGCTTGTCCTGCGCCGCGAATCCGGCGATGTGCCGGCGGGCGAGGTCACGCGAGGGGAGGAAGGTGCCGGTGACATTGATGTCGAGAACCCGGCGGAAGTTGTCCGCCGAGATCTCGGTCGCGCCCTCGTT
>JBDIAJ010000234.1:0-3902 GCA_039812345.1 Nostocoides sp.
CCCGACTCCCCGACGATCCGGGTCGCCCCAACGTCGGTGACGATCAACGCCGTGAGCGTCACCCCGGAGAGCGTGCGGCTGACGGTCGAGGAAGCGCTGCCCGCCCGGTTCGCCCAGGTCGACGACGTGCCCTTCGCGCTGGTTCCGCAACCCGGTCCGGGAACGGTCAACATCGACCGAGCGCTGCTGGAGATCGGGCGCATGTGCGCCGTGAGTTGGCCGGCGCTCCCGGAGACCGCGGGTCTCGACCTGCTCCGGCGCCGCCCGCCCCGGCTGCGCTCGGGCGGCGGGCTGCCCCCGCTCGACGGGTCGGTCGATCAGTACGTCCGGGCGATCACCACCGCCGTGCTCGACCTCGACGACTCGTATCTCGCCGTCCAGGGACCACCCGGGACCGGAAAGACCCACGTGGCCGCACACGTCATCGCCGACCTCGTCGAGCGGCACGGCTGGCGGATCGGCGTCGTCGCCCAGTCGCACGCCGCCGTCGAGAACGTCCTCGACGCGGTCGTCCGCGCCGGCCTCGATCCTCAACGGGTCGGCAAGCAGTCGCAGCACCGGGAGCACCCGACCTGGACCGACCTTCCCGATCGGCAACTCGCGTTGTTCGCCGCCGAGTACGCCGAGGGTGGCTACCTGCTCGGGGGCACCGTCTATGACTTCACCCACCGGGGGCGGGTCACGCCCGGCCAGTTGGACCTGCTCGTCGTCGACGAGGCCGGTCAGTACTCCCTCGCCAACACCCTCGCGTGCTCGCTCGCGGCCTCGCGGCTGCTGCTGCTCGGCGACCCGCGCCAGCTGCCCGAGGTGAGCCAGGGGACCCATCCCGAGCCGATCCAGGCCTCGGCCCTCGGGTGGCTGATCGAGGGGCAGGCGACCCTGCCTCCGGAGCGCGGCTACTTCCTGTCGACGACCTGGCGGTTGCACCCGCGACTCGCCGAACGCGTGTCGCATCTGGCGTATGCCGGGTCGCTCACCGCCCACCCCGACCGCACGGCCGCGCGATCCCTGGACGGCGTCGAACCCGGACTGCATGTCCGGCACGTGTCCCACCGCGACAACACCGTGAGCTCGGTCGAGGAGGCGGAGGCCGTCGTCGCTCTCGTCCGGGATCTGCTCGGCCGCGCGTGGAGCGACCCGGACGAGGGCGCCGCATCCCGCCCGCTGTCGGCCGATGACGTCCTCGTGGTCACCCCCTACAACGCCCAGGTTGCGCGCCTGCGCGACGCGCTGGATCGCGCAGGGCTTGGCGAGGTCCGGGCCGGGACGGTCGACAAGTTCCAGGGGCAGGAGGGCGCGGTCGTCCTCGTCTCGATGGCGGCGTCCGCGCGTTCCGATGTGTCGCGGGGTGTCGGGTTCCTCCTCGACCGGTTCCGGCTCAACGTCGCCCTGTCCCGGGGCAAGTGGGCGGCGTATCTCGTGTGCTCGCCGGAGTTGACCGACTTCGCCCCGCACAGCCCGGAGGAGTTGCTCCTGCTCGGCAGCTTCCTGCGGCTGACCGAGCCCGCGACCGCCGACGCGGTCCCGGCGGTTCCGACAGGCGTGGAACAACTGGCGCTCTTCTGACCCGGCCACCCGTCAACGCGCCCGTGCTGGAGGGCGCGTCCTAGGGTGGCAGGCAGGCCGCGATCGCGGCCGGACGTCATACCGCCGAGGAAGGGAACACCATGTCCATTCGTCGCACACTCGCCGTCACCGCCGTCGCCGCCGCGTCCCTGGTCGCGGCACCGGGGGCCGAGGCCAAGCCGGACTCGCCGTCCACGGCGACCCCGACCACCGGAGCCTGCGCGTTCACGCCCATGGAGGACCAGACCTACTCAGTCTGGGCGGGCCTGCCGCCGGACCCGAAGAGGCCGGACACGAACGGAAACGCCGCGGCCGTCCTCCAGACCAATCACGGCGACATCCCGGTGATCCTGGACAAGGCGCAGACCCCGTGCACCGTCGCCAGCTTCCTCTATCTGACCCGGACCAAGTTCTACGACAACACGATCTGCCACCGCCTGACGGCGTACCACACGCCTCCCTACGCCCTGTCGGTGCTCCAGTGCGGCGACCCGCTCGGCACCGGGGAGGGCGACCCCGGCTACTGGTTCAAGGACGAACTCTCCTCGGCCGATGCGCTCCCGAACTGGCCGGGTTTCCCCGACGGCAGCCGCAAGGTCTATCCGCGAGGCACCCTCGCCATGGCCAACGCCGGACCCGACACGAACGGCAGCCAATTCTTCCTGGTGTATGCCGATTCCCGCCTCCGCCCTAACTACACCGTCTTCGGGCACATCAGCGAGGCCGGGATGAGGGTCCTCGACACCATCGCCGCCGCCGGCGTCGACCCCTCCGACCCGGGCGCGCCCGAGGACGGCCCGCCGGCGCTCTCCACGACGATCGAACGCGCCAAGCGCACCGGCGCAGGCGCGACCTGATCCAACCGGCGGGGTCACTCTCGGAGCCGACCCGAACCGCGCTGAGGTCTGGTGGTGGGACCGAGGTCGGACGTTGTAACGTCCGACCTCGGTCCCACCACCAGACCTCAGCGGGCTTGTTCGGGGCGAGCCGGAAGGTCAGTCGATCTTCTCCGCCTCCCGGGCCCGGTCGATGTCTCGGGCCACGTCGGCCTCCTCCTCCGGACTCAGCAGGGCCTCGGGTTCGCTGGGCGCGGGCTCGGACTCGGCGAGGAGATGATTACCCACGGCATTCGACACGGCCGCCACCGGAACGGCGATCAGGGCGCCGACGATGCCCCACAGGACGACGCCCCCGGCGATCGCGAGAATGACCGCGAGCGGATGCACCCGGACCGCCCGTCCGAGGAGGAACGGCTGCATCACGTGCGCCTCGATCTGCTGAACCGCGACGACGACGCCGAGCATGATCAGCGCCGTGATCGGCCCCTTGGCCACGAGTGCGAGCAGAACCGCGACGATGCCGCTGACCAGCGCACCGACCACCGGAACGAACGCCCCGAGAAAGACCAGCAGGGCGATCCCGGTGGCGAACGGCACACCGAGGATGAAGGCTCCCAACCCGATCCCGGTCGCATCGGCCGCCGCGACCAGCATCGTCGCGCGGCAGAAGGCCTGCAGCTGCCCCCAGGCGATGGCGCCGCTCGAGGTGATCTTCGCGCGCGCCGCGGACGGGAACAGCCGGACGATCCACGTCCAGATCGACTTACCGTCGAAGAGGAAGAAGAAGAGCGTGAACATGACGATGAAGAAGCCCGCCACCACGTGGGTGACGGTCAGCCCGGCCGCGGCCGCCGTCTCCCCGAGATTCCCGCTGCCGGATAGCGCATCCCGAGCCTTCTGGTAATACTCCGCGAACTGCGTGTCGGTGACATGGAAGGTGTCGCGGATCCAGTTGCGGATCTGATCGACACCTTCGAGAGTCTGGTCGACGATGTCGCTGAACTGCGAGGTGAACTGCGTCCCGACAAAGGTCATCAGCCCGGCGATGACGGTGAGCGTGCCGATCACCGTCACTCCAGCGGCCGCCGCCCGCGGCAGGTGGCGCGCGAGCCGACGACACAGGGGCTCGAGCAGCGCGGCCAGGAGCATCGCGATCAGCACGGGGATGACGATCTCCGACATGTGCCCGAGCACCCGCCCGAACACATACACCCCGAGCCCGATGACGAGCAGCCGGGCTGCCCACTCGCTCGCGTCCCGGACGCCCTTGGGGACGGTCGAGGTGCTGCTGTCGGAGGGACTCTCGGGCACGGGTGGGCCTCCTGCTCGGGAACGGTCAGGTCGAGCGTATGCCGCCCTCGCCCGATTCCCTCCCCGCTCCCCGTCGGTGTTATGGTTCTGCTCGCACTTCGGGGCTGTGGCGCAGTTGGTAGCGCGTCTCGTTCGCAATGAGAAGGCCAGGGGTTCGAATCCCCTCAGCTCCACCCCAAGTCGACC
>JBDIAJ010000235.1:0-3872 GCA_039812345.1 Nostocoides sp.
CCGGCGTGATCGCGGGGGACGCCGCCTGCCCCGTCGGTGCCTACGACGCCGCCGTTCAGGTCCCGCTGAAGGTCGACAAGGGTGTGGACGTGTTGATCACGGGGAAGCGCATCCTCGCCGCGACGCCGCCGCCCGACGGCTGCCCGACGCGATGACGCCGATCCGGTGACACACGCGCCACACCAGTCCCGTTGACCCGCGTCCGGCGTCCGAGGCGGCGTATGGTGTGTGCGACCGTGGGAACACCAGGCCACCTCCGCGACGTTGTCGCCCCCGAGAACGCGCCCCATCCCCATACGCGAAGGACTCGCCCATGACCGTCCAGGACCAGACCAGCACCACCACGCACGGCGTCCTCCTCACCGATGTCGCCGCCGGCAAGGTCAAGTCACTCCTCGAGCAGGAGGGCCGCGACGACCTGCGCCTGCGCGTCGGCGTCCAGCCCGGTGGCTGCTCCGGCCTGATCTATCAGCTCTACTTCGACGAGCGCACCCTCGACGGTGACCTCGTCCGCGACTTCGACGGTGTCGAGGTCGTCGTCGACCGGATGAGCGCCCCCTATCTCGACGGCGCGACCATCGACTTCGCCGACACCATCGAGAAGCAGGGCTTCACCATCGACAACCCCAACGCGGGCAGCTCCTGCGCCTGCGGTGACAGCTTCAGCTGAGTCCGGCACATCGGCATACGGCCCGGAACCGCTCCGCGCGGTCCGGGCCGTCGTCGTCGCGCCGCGCCCGCCGACGACCGCGACCCCGGTTAGGCTCAGCGGCGTGCAGATCCTCGTCACCGGCTCGATCGCGACCGACCACCTGATGACCTTCGAGGGCCGGTTCGCCGACTCCCTCGTCGTGGAGCAGCTCGACAAGATCTCGCTCTCCTTCCTCGCCAACGACCTGGAGATCCGGCGCGGCGGGATCGCCGCCAATATCGCCTTCGGGATGGCCAACCTCGGCATGCGCCCGGTCCTCGTCGGCGCGGTGGGGGAGGACTTCGACTCCTACCGCTCCTGGCTCGAGCGGCACGGCGTCGACTGCGAGTCGATCCTCATCTCCCCGACGAAGCACACCGCGCGGTTCGTCTGCACCACCGACTCGGACATGGCGCAGATCGCGACCTTCTATGCCGGCGCGATGAGCGACGCCCGGATGATCGAGCTCGGTCCGATCGCCCGCCGGGTCGGCGGGGCCGACTACGTCCTCATCGGCGCCAACGACCCCCAGGGCATGCTGCGGCATACGCGCGAATGCCGCACCCGCGGGATCCCGTTCATCGCCGATCCCTCCCAGCAGTTGGCCTTCAGCGACGGCCCGGAGATCCGGGAGATGATCGACGGAGCGGCCTACCTCATCACCAACGAGTACGAGGCCCGCCTCACCGAGCAGAAGACCGGATGGAGCGCCGCCGACATCGCCGCGCGGGTCACCCACCGCGTCACCACCCACGGCAAGGACGGCGTGACCATCGAGTCACCCGGCGAGGACCCGATCCACGTCGGCGTCGCCCGGGTCGCCCGCCTCGCCGACCCGACCGGCGTCGGGGACGCCTTCCGCGCCGGATTCCTCGCCGGGCTCGCCGCCGGCCTCGACCACCGCCGGTGCGCCGAGATGGGCTCCGTGCTGGCCGCCCACGTGATCGAGACCGTCGGGACCCAGGAGTACGAACTGAGCAAGGCCGGCTTCCTCGAGCGGCTCGCCGAGGCGTATGGCGCGGAGTCGGCACGGGAGATCGGTCCGCATCTGCACTGCCCGCGCCCCTGACCGGCGCCGCGCCGATCCGACTCCCCGCACCCGCGCGACGATGCCGCCCTCGCCACCGATCGAGCCCGCCCCCACGGGCTGGGACGTCGCCGGCGGCCTGCGGTCGAGGAATTCCCCCGGTGACCTCGTGGCGGTCGGCGCCGATCTGGAGCCGGGGACGATCCTCGCCGCCTATCGCGGCGGTCTCTTCCCCATGGGCCTCGAGGAGGCCCCCCGAATGGGCTGGTGGTCACCGGTGCGGCGCGGCGTCCTGCCACCGGGCGGTCTGCGGGTGAGCCGGTCACTGCGCAAGTCGGTCAAGCGCCACCGCGTCACCGTCGACCGGGACTTCCGCGCCGTCCTCGCCGGCTGCGCCCGCTCCGGGCGTGGGGGCGACTGGATCAGCGACGACATCGCCGCGGCCTACCTTCGCCTCCACGACCTCGGGTGGGTGCACAGCGTCGAGGCCTGGGACGACAACGGTGACCTCGCCGGCGGTCTCTACGGCGTGTCCATCGGCGCCCTCTTCGCCGGGGAGTCGATGTTCCACCGCACGACCGACGCCTCGAAGGTCGCCCTCGTCGGGCTCGTCGACCTCCTCCGGCCGACTGGGGCCTACCTCCTCGACGTCCAGTGGCAGACGCGCCATCTCGCCAGCCTGGGGGTCGTCGAGATTCCCCGCGCCGACTACCTCGCGCGCCTGCCCGCCGCGCTGACCGGTCCCACCCCGGACTGGTCGGGCGCCGCGGGGCGTGACTGGGTGCCCGGGTCGCCGTGACCCGCGCGGGGGGCGGCGAACCGCGGGGGGCGAGCCCGCGGCATACGACATCGGCGGACCGGTTGGCCTGGCCGCTGCTCATCCGCGCGGCCACTCTCGTGTCGACGTTCGCCGTGGTCGGCATCTGGGGACGGGTGACCGGCACCGCCCGCACGCGTCAATGGCTCACCTTGTGGGACGCCGACTGGTATGCCCGCATCGCCGCGTTCGGCTATCCCCGGGAGATCCTCGTCGGCCCCGATGGGCGGCTCGTCATCGGTCACGAACTCGCGTTCTTCCCCGTCTTCCCGTATGCCGCCCGCGCCCTCATGCTCGTCACCGGCCTGCGCGCCTCCGTCGCCTGCCTCGTCGTCGCGCTCGCCGCCAGCCTCGCGCTCGGGCCGGCCACCGTCGTCGCCGCTCGGGGGGAGGGAGTCTCCCGCCGGGCCGCCCTGGTCGCCGTCGCGCTGCTCGCCACCCTCCCGATGCCGGTCATCCTCGCCCTGGGGTATGCCGAGCCCCTCTTCCTGCTGCTCGGCCTGGGCGCGTTGATCGCGGCGCAGCGGCGCCGGTGGGCGTGGATGGGCCTGGCTCTCCTGGCGGCCTCCCTGACCCGGCCCTCCGGAATCGTCACCGCGGCGGGGGTCGTCGCCTATGCCGCGCTCCACTGGTGGCGCCGGCGCGGCGGGCCCGGCGAACTGGCGGCGATCGTCACCGCCGGCGCCGTCGGTGCGGCCGGTGTGCCCGCGTTCTGGGCCTGGGTCGGTCGGCATACCGGTCGCTCGGACGGCTGGTTCGTCGTCCAGGAGACCGGCTGGGCGACCCGGTTCGATCGCGGACGCTCGACCTGGGAGTTCATCCACCGGCTCCTCGTCGTCCACGACCTCCCGTGGGTCGTGGCGGTGCCCACGGCCGCGCTGCTGCTCGTCGGCAGCGCTCTGGTGCTCCTCTGCTTCGGGCGTCGCGACCTCCGGCCGTATGCCGCGTGGCTCCTCCTCGGTCTCCTCTCGACCGTGGGCGCGTCGAACTTCTGGTACAGCAGGCCCCGGCTCCTCCTGGTCATGGCGGTCGCGGTGATCCCCGTCGCGATCGCCGCCGGGGACCGGCTCGCGACCCGGCGCGGAGTGGCGGCCTTGGTCGTTCTCGCGGGCGCCCAGCTCGCGTTCGGCGCCTACATGGCCCTGAACTGGCCCTACGCGATCTGAGCCCACCCCCCCGTCGAGAGATCATCTTTCCCCCGTCGAGAGATCATCTTTCGGGTCTCCCGCTGTTTGTGTGGGTGGCTTGGGGGGAGGTGTAGCGCACGTCGCTCTGGTGCATAGGTTTTCGACTTGTCAAGGGTCGGGATCACCTGTGTTGGAGGAGCGACGTGCGCC
>JBDIAJ010000236.1:0-3832 GCA_039812345.1 Nostocoides sp.
GGCCGACTCGTAGGCGCTGGCGAGGTTGTTGCGGCTGGTGAGGGTGTTGGGGTGGTCGGGGCCGAGGACGCGTTCGCTGTCGGTGAGGGTTTGTTGGTAGAGGGGGATGGCGCGGCTCAGGTCGCCGGCCGACTCGTAGGCGCTGGCGAGGTTGTTGCGGCTGGTGAGGGTGTTGGGGTGGTCGGGGCCGAGGACGCGTTCGCTGTCGGTGAGGGTTTGTTGGTAGAGGGGGATGGCGCGGCTCAGGTCGCCGGCCGACTCGTAGGCGCCGGCGAGGTTGTTGCGGCTGGTGAGGGTGTCGGGGTGGTCGGGGCCGAGGACGGACGCCACGCGTTCGAGCAGCGCGGCGCAGGCGATCACGGCATACGGCAGATGGTGCTCATTGCCGAGATACACGCCGCGCTGGATGCGATCGAGGAATTCCCTGCTGCCCGTGACCCGGTTCGTCGGATCAACCAGCGAGGCGACATACGGGAGCCAGGACGCGAGCAGGCCGCGGCGCTCGTGATACGGCATGGACTCGTCGGTCGGTAGGCCGGCCGACAGGGCCCGGACGGAGTGCGTCCGGGCTCGGGCCAGGTCGGCGTCAGCGTCGAGCCGCTCCTCGGCATACACCCGCCGGGTCAGGCGGTGCTGACTGACCGTCACCTTGTCCTCGGAGAACTCTGCGAGCGAGGAGCCGACCAACTGCGCGATGGCCTCGTCAACGCGGAACTCGTCGCCGAGGGTCCGCAGCCACGCCACCGGAGCACCGCTCTCGGCGAGCAGGGACAGGGCGTCGAGGACGGCAACCAGTTCGGGCCGCAACGGATCGTCGTGGGCGGCGCCGTCCACATCCGGATGTGTCAGCACCGTGTCGATCGCCAGATTGATCGCCTGGGCTGTCGAGCGCGGGTAGCTACCGTCCTCCTCCTGGAGCACATGAGCGGACACGGGCTGCGCAGCGAGGGCCGCCCGATAGCGGGTGAAGTCGTAGCCGCGTCTGGTGATGACGGCGGCGGCCTGGGCCAGCGCGAGGACCAGGCCGCCGAAGGTCCCGGTCAGTTCGAGCGCCCCCGCGCGGTCGTTCAGGCCGGTTCGCCGCAGCAGGTAGTCGGCGCCGTCCTCATCGGGGAGCAGGCCGACCGGCACACGCTGCCCAAGCGTCCCTGTGGTTTTCACGGTCGTGATGACAACCCGGGTCTGGCCGTCGTCGGGTCGGGCGCCGACGAGGTCGCCGTAGTCCTCGACGCTGTCGAAGACGATGAGTCGTCGTTCGTCCGGTGTCGCCGCCATCGCGTCGAGCACTCGGGCCGCGTTCTCCTCTGGGGAGGTGTCGGGGATCAAGACGCCATAGCTTTCGGCGAGCCGTGACATTGCGGTGAGCACCGAAGCACGCGTCCGGGCGTCGATCCAGACGACGACGTCGAACCCCGCCTCCGTGCACGCGCGGGCAAAGGATGCGGCGATCTGGCTCTTACCCACGCCGCGCATCCCGTTCAACTGGCACAGGGTCGCGGTCGAGCCCTGGGCCAAGGCATTGGACAGAACTGCGGCCTCCGGGCGGTCGATGAAGTCGACCGCCTGCGCGGGCAGGATGTCGCGGCCGATGAGGATCTGGACGGGCTGGCGGGTCGTCCCGCGTCCCGCGGTGCGGCGCTCCAACTCGGCCTGCAATCGCGCGATCGCCTCGAGAAGGTCACTCCGAGTGGCCAACTGGGGCTGCGAGAGCTCCACGCCAGCCGCTCGGTCACGGCAGCGATGACGAACGGCATGGCCTCAGCGAGCACCTCGGGCTCCCGCGCAGCCGCGGCCAGCAGAGCCTGGACCTCGCGCAACATCGCGGTCAGGTATCCATCGGCCGAGTCGGCGAGACCCGATGAATCGCACCCCGCCTGGCTCATCGCGCGGGTGAACTGCCCGTCACCCAGCAGCGCGGCGGCGACCAGCCCGGGCTTCTCGCCGGTGCGCAGGGCGTGCTTGACCCGCTCTTCGACAGCCTCGCGATCCGCGGCGCCGACCTCCCGGAACTCCAGCGCCGCGTTCGCGGCCAGGCGATCGACGGCCTTGCGCGCCAGGCGCGCGGTCGGGCCGCCCGACGTGACGTCGTTGAGGGCGTTGCCGGCCTGCACCCAGGCGTCGGCCTTCGTCGGCTCGGCGAGCAGCGCCAAGCCCGCCTCGACGATCGGCCCGAATCGGGCCATTGCGGCGCTGGCCGGCACGTACCTATCTGATCACGAACGCCGGCACGTCGGGCGACCGGCCCGGATCCCGGCCGACACGAGGTGGTGTCCCCAACGGCTGACCTCCGCATTCATACGGGAAGTCTCCCGTATGAATGGACGGGGACTTCCCGTACCTTGCCAGGCCCACATCGCCGGACCCCCCGGATGCCGCGGCACTACAGTGGCCGGGATGTCGCCCACGCGGCGCGGGAGGGGCGGATGACGAGTCTGGCGGATCAGTTCCGCAATCACTTCGGCCACCGCGACCACCTGTATGGCGTGCTGCTCGCCCACCTCGCGGACGACATCGACGCCGGCGGGGTCACCGCTCAGATCGTCGCCGATCGGCTCGATGCGGTTCGGGCGGACGCGATCCAGTTGCGGCTGCTGGCCGGGATCTATCGGATCGTGTTGCGCGGCGAGGCGCCCGAGCTGGCCGCGTTCTATCCGACCATGGGTGGCGAGCGGCTGGCGACCGAAGTGGGTCCCGTCCTCGATCGGGTTCTCGCCGAACACATTCCGGAGTTGACAGCGGCGCTCGACCATCCGCCCCAGACCAACGAGGCGGGTCGTTCGGCGCTGCTCGCGATCGGGCTCTTCGAGGCGGCGCGGCAGCACGGCATACGGCAGATCCGGCTGCTCGAACCGGGCGCGTCGGCGGGACTCAACCTCAATGTCGCGCACTATCGGTTCACCGGACCGGGGTGGGCGTGGGGGCCCGCGGACAGCCCGCTCGTCCTCGACACCGAGGCGGCGGGGGTGCACCCGGAGGCGGTCGCGTTGGTCGAGCGGCGGGGGTGTGATGTCGCCCCGGTCGAGGTTCGTGACCCGGGTTCGGAGATCCATCTGCGGTCGTTCGTGTGGCCGTTCGACCTGCGCCGCGACGCCCGCTTCCGGGCGGCTTGGGCTGTGGCGCAGGCGCATCCGCCCGTCGTCGACCGGGCGCCGGCGTCGGCTTGGCTGGCCGAGCAACTCGCCGTCGCGCGGCCGGACCTGTTGACCGTGGTGTGGCAGTCGATCACGGCGCAGTACTGGCCGGCCGCCGAGAGCGCGGTGGTTCGTGAGGTGGTCGCCGATGCCCGGGCCCGTATGCCGCTGGCTCACCTGACGATGGAGGGCGTCCCGCCCGCGCAGATCTCCGGCGGGTATGACGTTCACGCGCACGGTCCGCGGACGGAGCTGGACGGGGTGCTGCTGGCTCGCTCGCACCACCACGGTCCGCCGGTGGTGCTCGCCCGGTAGCCGGTGCCGGGGGCGGCGCGGCGACGATCGTCGGTGGGTGGTGGTTGTCGATCGGGGCCGTCATGGACCGCGACACGCGGGCTCGTCGCGTCCGTGTTCAGTCGGTCAGGATGCCTGAGCGCCTCGATCGACGCGCTGGGCCGCGCGAGCGCGCGTGGCGTGCTCCGCCGGACGCGGTGGCTGGGCGAGGGGGCGAAGTCGGGCGACTCGACGGAGTGGTGCTGCCTGGTAGCAGCGGAGTGGTCGACGTCGGTCTCGCGCTACGACGGGGTGCCCGGCTCAGGGTGGCCGACCGGAGTCCCTCGCCGGAGCGAATCAACTGCGGTCGGGTGCAAGCCGATGTCCTTTGCTTTCGTTTGAGAACGTTTCCGTTCTATTGCCTTGAC
>JBDIAJ010000237.1:0-3726 GCA_039812345.1 Nostocoides sp.
AGTGATCACGGGGTGGCTCGGGCAGGATGCCGTGCCGGTGGTAGACCCGAACCGTCTTCACGCTCACCCCGGCCAGGGCGGCGAGCCGCCCGATGGACAGCGTCCGAGGGCATTGGTCACACACGGTGTCGCTCACCGTCGTCCCTTCCTTCACGTGAGGCGCATCGGGCGCACCCATTCTTGACCTTGCCCCTGGGGCAGGGTCGGATCCTGGGTCACATGACACCGCCGACCGCACCCGAGACCAGTCACCTGCGACTGCCCGACGGACGCACGCTGGCGTGGTACGGGTTCGGAACCCCCGATGGACCGCCCGTCCTCGTCCTCCCGGGCTCCGGGTGCTCCGGCACGGCCGGTGCGCTCGTGCATTCGGCCGCCGTCGCCCAAGGCGTGCGAGTCATCGCCATCGATCGGCCCGGCCTCGGCGACTCCGATCGGGCCGTCGCCGGATCACCCCTGCGCGCGTATGCCGACGACGTGGCCGCGCTGGCGGACGCGCTCGACCTGCCGCGCTTCGCCGTCTTCGATCACTCCCTGGGCGGCGCCTACGCCCTCGCCGTGGGGCACCGTCTGGCGGATCGAATCCCGCTGCTCGCCATTGCCGCCGGGTCCGGCCCGTATGCCGAGCCGTGGTTTCGCGTGACGATGCCGGCCGCCAGCCGGCGCTACCACGCGCTCGCCGTGCGGTGGCCGGCGATCTTCGCCGCGCTGTATAGCCTGTCGACCCCCAGGAGCGCTCGCGGCATCGATCGACTGGTGCGCCTGGCCTCGCGGGGTGGCTCGGTCGAGTCGGACTATGCCCGGCGCCATCCCGAGGAGGTCCGAGCGTCTCTGGAGGCGATGGCCCGGGGGCGCGCGCACGGGAACCGGGGACCGACCGAAGACATCGGTCGAGTGGACCGGCCCTGGGGATTCGCTCCCGAAGACGTGCGCGCCCCGGTCTCGTGGTGGCACGGCGACGCCGACGGCAACGTCGCGGCGGAGTCGGGCCGGGCGATCGTCGACCGGCTGCCGCGCGCCACCTGGCACTGCGTCCGGGCGGCCACTACGCGGCATACGAGCACCTCGACGCGATCGTCTCCGAGCTGCGGGTCGCGCTCGGTCCGAACGGTGCCGGCGGGCAGTGAGGTTCGTCCCTCGGCCTGTCCCGACAGGATCGGGACGATCCACGAACCGGACGAGCTTCGCGCCGGCTCAGGGGATGTCGAGCCGGCGGAACGCGGGGATCGTCGCCGTCACGAGCGCTCCGGCGAGCCCGAGGAGGAGCAGCATCCCGGCCCAGGTCACGCCGTCGGTGAGTTGGTTGTCGCCGACGGCCCAGTAGAACGGTGATGCCCAGCGGATCCGGTGCACGGCCGGGATCGCCGGCGCCAGCGAGCTGACGAGGTAGGCCGCCGCGGCGAGCCCGGCGGCCACGCCGAGGGCGGCGCCCCGGCTTCCGGTCACCGCCCCGACGAGCAGCGCGACCGCGCCGAGGTCGAAGGCGAGCAGGGCGGTGGTGAGGGTGACGGCGGCCAGATCCGTCCAGCCGGGGTCGAGCTCGAAGTGGGGGCCGGTGAGGCACACGGCATACGAGACGATCGGGACGACGAGCGCGACCAGGGCGAGCGCCAGCACCTTCTGCGCCAGGAGCGTCCCGCGGGTCACCGGCTGGGTCGCGGTGAGGCCCAGCAGCCCGTCCCCGGCTTCACCGGCGATCGCGACCGCGCCGTAGCCGATCGTCAGCAGGAGGGCGAGGAGGGGCCCGAAATTGGCGTACATGTTGGCGTTCAGCCAGCCGGCCGGCGAGGTGATCGAGCCGCTGATCCCGAAGGCGGCCGCGGCGCCCGGGTTGGTCCGCAGCAGGTCGCTGAGAGCGGTGTCGTCCTTGAACGCCGGGTATGCCGCGACGACGACGATCAGGTAGGCGGCCGCTCCGACCGCCGTGCCGATCAGCATCCGACGTCGCAGCCGCAGGTCGAGGCGGGTCAGTTCGAGGGTCATGCGGCGTCTCCTTCGGTGTCGCGGTAGTACTCGTGGAACAGTTCGTCGAGGTCGGCCGGGCGGGCGGTGACGTCCTGCGGTCCGAGCGCGGTGACGGCGGACAGGAGCGGACCGACCGGGCCGGACCAGCTCAGCCGGGCCCGTCGTGGGGTCATCGAGGTGACGCTGACCCCCGGGAGGCGGCCGAGGGCGGCGGCGTCGACGTCGTGGTCGAAGGCCACCTCCATGGTGCGGGGCAGCCGGGCGCGCAGCGCGGCGATCGTGTCGTCGACGACGATCCGACCGGAGCGGATGATGGCGATCCGGTCGGCGACACGCTGCACCTCGTCGAGGTCGTGCGAGGACAGCAGGACGGTGCGGCCGTCGGCCACCGTCTCCGCCAGCAGCGCGCTGAACTCCTCCTGCAGCAGGGGGTCCAGGCCGGACGTCGGCTCGTCGAGGACGAGCAGCCGGGGCCGGGCCATGAAGGCCAGGACGAGGCCGAGCTTCTGCTTGTTGCCCTTCGAGAGCACGCCGAGCGGTCGGGTCAGGTCGGCGCCGAATCGCTCGACCAATGCGTCACGGTATGCCGTGTCCCGCACGCCACGCAGCCGCCCGAACCGCCCGAGGACGTCGCCGCCGGTGAGCCGGTCGGGCAGGTGCAGCTCGCCGGGTAGGTAGCCGACCTCGCGCCGGAAGGCGGCCACCCCGGTCGCCGGGTCGCTGCCGAGCACCACCGCGCGTCCGCTGGTCGGACGGTGGAGACCGAGCAGGCAGCGGATCGTCGTCGACTTGCCGGCCCCGTTCGGGCCGAGAAAGCCGAAGACCTGCCCTTCGGGCACGGTCAGCGACACGCCGTCCACCGCGCGCCGAGAGCCGAACACCTTGGTCAGCTGGTCGAGGGTGATCGGTGGGGTGGTCATGCGACGACTCCCTTGTCGACGAGGGCTGCGACGTGATGGAGGAACTCGCGGTAGACGGGTGAGGGGAAGGCGAGATCGAGGACGGCGCGGGCCCGTGACCGGTCCAGTCGCGCGGCCCGGTCCAGGAGGCGGTGGGTCGAGCCCGGGTCCGCCTGTTCGGCGGCGGCGACCGTCTGGTCGGCCACGTCGTCGACGCGGGATCGCAGGCTGTCGGTCAGGACGTCGCCCGCCTCCTGGTCGAGCCGGTGGACCTCCTCCCAGAGGTCGCAGAGTCGGGTGATGTCGTTCTCGGACAGGGCCGCCACGAGGGTGAGCAGGTCCGCGGGCAGCGCGTCCCGGTAGGCGAGCAGTTCGAGCAGGTCACGCTCCTTGGTGACCGCCTCGAGAACCGCGGGCGACAGCGGCCGGGCGAGCAGGGCGGCATACAGGTCGACGAGCGACGGCGGGAGGGGTGAGAGCCGACCGTGCTCGGTCACCCGCGCGATCAGGGTCTCGACCCGGGCCCGCTGGGAGCGCAGCACACCGATGCGTTCGTCGATCGAGCCGAGGACGGCGTGGAGGTCGTCGAGGACGACGGTGCGCTCGTCGTCGCCCACGGGACGCCGCACCATGTGCGGGACATCATCGAGCGGCACCCCGGACTCCACGAGCCAACGGATCCGCATGAGGCGGGTCAGGTGGGCGAAACCGTACGAGCGCCAGCCGGTTCCGGTCGGCGGCACCGACAGCAGGCCCAACTGGTGGTAGTAGCGGACCGTCCGGACGGTGGTGCCGGTGAGATCGGCGAGTTCCTTGACCTTCATGAGTCCATCGTCCGGTGTGACGTGACGTCACAGTCAAG
>JBDIAJ010000238.1:0-3714 GCA_039812345.1 Nostocoides sp.
GAGGCCGAGCGCCTCGTCGCCCAGTGGAAGGCCGACCCCAGTCTCGCCGCGGCCGCCAGTGCGGCACCGGTCGGCGCTGGCGGCGGGGGCATGGTCACCAAGGTCGACGCGTCCGCGGGCCTCGGGACCCGGATCCGGCAGACGCTGATGACCGGCGTGTCCTACATGATCCCGTTCGTCGCCGCCGGTGGCATCCTCATCGCCCTCGGCTTCATGTTGTCGAACTTCGCGCTCGGCAAGAACGGGCCCGTCGAGATCGTCAAGTATGGGTTGACGGCGGAGGGCAGCTACAACATCGTCCAGCACTTCAACCCGATCAGCTTGACCAGTTGGGCGGCGCTGCTGTTCGTCATCGGGGCCGCGGCCTTCGGCTTCCTCGTCCCGATCCTCTCCGGCTTCATCGCCTATGCCATCGCCGACCGGCCGGGCCTGGTCCCCGGCATCGTCGGCGGCTCCATCGCCGCGAGCATGGGCGCCGGGTTCCTCGGCGGTCTCGCGACGGGGTTCCTCGGCGGCTACATCGCCCGCTGGGTCTCCCAGTGGAAGGTGCACAAGAACGTCCGCGGCGTCATGCCGGTCGTCGTCATCCCGCTGGTGTCCACCCTGTTGACCGCCGGGATCTTCATCACCGTCCTCGGTCGGCCGATCACCTGGCTGATGACCCACCTCACCGACCAGCTCAAGGGCATGGGCGGCAGCAGCGCGATCGTCCTCGGCCTGATCCTCGGCGCGATGATGGGCTTCGACCTCGGCGGCCCGGTCAACAAGGTCGCCTACTCCTTCGGCGTCGCCGGGCTCACCGAGGGCCTCTCCAAGAACCTCCCGGCGGATGCGACGCAGTACAAGATCATGGCTGCGGTCATGGCCGCCGGCATGGTCGCCCCGTTCGCGATGGCCCTCGCCACCACCCTCCGTCCGGCGCTCTTCTCCGAGCCCGAGCGGGAGAACGGCAAGGCGGCCTGGCTGCTCGGCGCCTCGTTCATCTCCGAGGGCGCGATCCCGTTCGCCGCGGCCGACCCGGTCCGGATCATGGTCTCCTCGGTCATCGGCTCCGCCATCACCGGGGCGCTGGCGATGTCGCTCGGCTCGACGCTGATGGCCCCGCACGGAGGCATCTGGGTCGGCCTGCTCATCGGCAAGCTCTGGGCCTTCCTCCTCGCCCTCGTCGTCGGCACGCTGGTGATGACCGGCATCGTCCTCTTCCTCAAGCAGCGCGACCACAGCGCCGCGGCCGCCGCGGCCCACGCCGTCGAGGCCTGACCGGCCGCCGGCCCACGCCCGCGACCTTCCTCCACCCCAGAAAGAGAGCATCACCATGGCACAGCGCACCGTCACCATCGCCTCCTCCGTCGGGCTGCACGCCCGACCCGCCGCCCTCTTCGTCGAGGCCGCGTCGGAGACCGGGCTCGACATCGAGATCGGCCGCCCCGGCGAGGACCCGGTGGATGCCACGAGCATCCTCGGCGTGATGGCGCTCGGCGCCACCCACGGCGAGGAGGTCGTCCTCACCGCCGAAGGCGAGGGGGCCGACGAGGCCCTCGTCGCCCTCCTCTCCCGCGACCTCGACGCGGAGTAGGGCGTGGCCGACACCGAGACGAGGACCGGTATCGGCGTGAGCCCGGGATCGGCATACGGACCGGTGGTGCAGGTCGCACCGCCGGTCCGGCCGCCGGCCGACGAAGCCCCGGCGACCGACCCGGAGGCCGCACTCGCCGACGTCAAGGCGGCGTTCGCCTCCGTCGCGGGGGACCTCGAGGCCCGGGCCGCGACCGCGGACGACACCGCCCAGCAGATCCTCAAGGCCACCGCCCTGATCGCCAAGGACAAGGGCCTGCTCAAGGCGGCCGGCAAGCACCTGACGGCCGGTCGGGGCCCGTCCAACGCCATCGCGGCGGCGGTCGAGGAGTATGCCGCGCAGTTCGAGGCGCTCGGCGGCTACTTCGCCGAGCGGGTCACCGACCTGCGTGACGTCGGCGCCCGGGCGGTCGCCGCGGTTCTCGGGGTGCCGGCGCCCGGCGTCCCATACTTCAGCGAGCCGAGCATCGTCGTCGCCGAGGACCTCGCCCCGGCGGAGACGGCGACCCTCGACCGGGCACTCGTCGTCGGGATCATCACCCAGCACGGCGGACGGACCAGCCACACGGCGATCCTCGCCGCGCAGATGGGGATCCCGGCCGTCGTCCAACTCGCCGGCGCGGTCGGCATACCTGCCGGGACGCCGGTGGCGATCGACGGGGACTCCGGGGTCGTGACCATCGCGCCCGATCCCGCGCTGATCGCCCTGCAGAAGGCGCGCCGTGAGATGCGGGCGGCGGCGCTGTCGGCGTCGTCCGGGCCGGGCACGACGCGCGACGGGCATCCCGTGGCCCTGCTCGCCAACATCGGTGGGCCGGAGGATGCCGAGGCGGCCGGGCCGCTCGACCTCGAGGGCGTCGGCCTGTTTAGGACCGAGTTCGTCTTCCTGTCAGCGGCCACCGCCCCGACGGTCGAGGAGCAGACGGCGATCTATCGCCGGGTGTTCGCCCCGTTCGGGGACCGCCGGGTCGTCGTGCGGACGCTGGACGCGGGCGCGGACAAGCCGCTGGCGTTCGCCGACCTCGGTCCCGAGGAGAACCCGGCCCTGGGCCGGCGCGGGCTGCGGCTCTCCGCCGAACGGCCGGATCTGCTGGACAGCCAGCTGGCCGCGCTCGCCGCTGCGGCGCGCGGGACCGGTGCCGACGTGCGGGTCATGGCGCCGATGGTGGCGACCGCCGAGGAGGCCGCGTGGTTCGCCCGGCGCGTGCGCGAGCATGGGTTGCCGAAGGCCGGCGTGATGATCGAGGTGCCCGGGGCGGCGCTGCGGTCGGCGCATGTGCTCGCCGAGGTCGACTTCGGCTCACTCGGGACCAACGACCTGGCGCAGTACACGATGGCCGCCGACCGGATGCAGGGCGAGCTGTCCGATCTGCTGGACCCGTGGCAGCCGGCGGTGCTCGACGTCATCGCGGCGGCGTGCGACGGCGGGCGGGCGACCGGCCGGCCGATCGGCGTCTGCGGTGAGTCGGCCGGCGATCCGCTGCTCGCGCTCGTGTTGACCGGCCTCGGCGTCGGCAGCCTGTCGATGGCGCCGAGCAAGGTCGGCATCGTCCGGCTCGCGCTGTCGCTGCACACCCTGGCCGAGTGCCACCGGCTCGCCGCGGTCGCGCGGGCCGCCCGGACCGCCCGCGACGCCCTTGAGACCGTGCGCGCGGAGGTCAACCCCGACCTGCTCGCGGTGCTCTAGCCAGCGCCGCGAGTGGAGGGCCGGACAGGGCGAGACATCCTCCTCACCCAGTGTCCTGTCCGGCCCAGGCACCATCCGGCCGATCTCCCCCGCTCCGGCGTCCGCCGTGGGGATCGGCCGGGTGGTGCCGATGTCTGCCGCGTCAGGTGTGTCCTCCTGCCTTGGACAGCGCACGAAGCTGGGGTTCGGCCGCCAAGACATGTCTGCGGACCCGCTCGGCGAACTTCGGGCACCCACTCGTGATGAGTTGGGCGGGCAGGTCGGCCTCACCAGTCCTTTTGAACCAGTAGGCACACATGTCCAGGACGCATTCATGGATGAGCCCCGATGCGGTCGAGTCCACCAGCAGGAGGAAGGTGTCGGGCGTGATGGTCTTGCTGGTCCCTGACGTCGGCTCCCGCGTAGGAACCGTCCACCATGAAGTCGTCCACGCGTCCGCCCTCGAAGGTCGC
>JBDIAJ010000239.1:0-3689 GCA_039812345.1 Nostocoides sp.
ACGACGTGCTGGAGTCCGGTGACGATCTGCGCGGCGATGGCGATCGGGTCGATGACCAGGTGGGGTGCCGACGCGTGCCCGCCGCGGCCGATGACCTGGATCGCGAAGTTGTCCTCCCCGGCCATGATCGCGCCGGCGCGCGTGTGCAACTGTCCGGCGGGCAACCCGGGGATGTTGTGCAACCCGATCATCGCGTCCATCGGGAACCGGTCGAGCAGGCCGTCGTCGATCATCGCCTGCGCGCCGCGCCCCGGCTCCTCGGCCGGCTGGAAGACGAACCGGATGACGCCCGCGGGGAGCGCCGGCCCGTTCGCCTGGCCGGCCGCGAGGTCCGCGGCGGCACCGAGCACCATGGCCATGTGACCGTCATGTCCGCAGGCGTGCATGGCCCCGGGATTCGCCGATCCGTATGCCCGGCCGGGCACCTCGTCGAGCGGCAGGCCGTCCATGTCCGCGCGCAGGCCGAGGATGGGTCCGCCGTCGCCGAGGCGGAGCGTGGCGACGACCCCGGTGCCGCCGATCCCGGTGGCCACGTCGAGGCCGAGGTCGCGCAGCACGTCGCCGACATAGGCCGCCGCCTGGTGCTCCCCGAAAGCCGTCGCGGGACAGCGGTGAAGGTCGTGCCGCCAGCGGCGGAGACGGTCCGTGCGCGGGTCAATCGAGGCCGGCATTGGCGGCCGCTCCTTCGGTGCTGACGAGGACGACGTGGGTGGTCGGATCCATCCGCAACGTGGCTGGCCCGCCCTGTTCGGTGAGCGCCGCGGTGACCCCGGCCAGCGCGGCGGCACCACACGGCCCGACATCGATGCCGTTCTCCTGCAGGAGGTTCTGTGCGGCGGCGCACTCCGCGTCGGTCACTCCGACAGCCGCGTCGAGGCTGCGCGCGATGACCGGCCACGCGCTCGCCGACACGGTGCCGCAGTTGAGTCCGGCCATCGCCGTGGGGGTGGCGGTGTCGACCGTCACGGGTTCACCGGCGGCCAGTGACGCCGTCACGCAGGCGGCGGTCGCGGGCTCGCAGGCCAGGACGACGGGGCGGCTGGCGCGGGCGCCGGCCCGATAGTGCTGCAACGCGGCCTGCAACAGCGATCCCACTCCCGTTGGGATGGCGACGAGCCCGGGATCCCGCCCGAGTTGCTCGTCGACCTCGGCGAACAGGGTGGAGTAGCCCTCGATGATCCAGCCGGGGATCGTCTCGTAGCCGGCCCACGCGGTGTCCTGGACGAGCAACTCCCCGGACGCGATGCCGGCGGCGGCCGCGCGCACCGCCTCGTCATAGGTGCGGCCGGTGTCGACGACCTCGGCCCCCTCGTCGCGAATCGCCGCGATCGTGCTGTGCGGCAACCCGCCCGGGAGATAGATCCGGGCGGGCAGCCCGAGCCGGGCCGCGAGATGAGCGAGCGCCCGACCGTGGTTGCCGTCGGTGGCGGTGACCAGTGTCGTATGCCGCGGGCTCGCCACCGCCTGCAGGTCGGCGAAGGTCGCGGCCGGCGGCATTCCAGCCGTCGCGGACAACGCTCGATTCACCGCCCACGACGCGCCGAGCACCTTGAACGCGGGCAGGCCGAACCGGTCGGATTCGTCCTTGACCCGTACCGACGCGACCCCCCAGAGCTCGGCGAGGGCGGGGAGGGAGACCAGGGGCGTGACGGCATACCCCGGCATGGATCGGTGGAACGCCCGCGCCGGTGCGGGCGTGGCGGCAACGGACCAGGACGGATCGGGTTGGGCGCTCGCCCACGGACGCGCGGTCATGGACGAACGCTAGCCCGCCACACGCCCGGACGACCGGTCCAGCCCCGCGGGTGGGGTGGCACCCGCGGCCGGCTACTCGGCATACAGGCGCAGTTCGTTGGCGAAACGGTCGCTGATCCGCAGAGCCTGACCGAGGTCCAGGTGGCGATAGATGACCATGCCGTCGGAGAGCAGGGTGGCGCGCCAGTCGCGGCGCTGCGCGCCGATCGGGAGCAGGTCGACGACGCAGACGTGCTCGCCCTCCTCGTGCAACAGTCGGTCGAGGCCGTCGATCCGGGTGATCCGGCCGCGGCCCTCGGCGCGCTTGAACATGCTCGCGCAGTTGAACTTGTGCGTCAGCGGCGGCGCCGTGCCGCTCGTCACCGCCTGCGCCCACGTCGTGAAGAGGTCACCGTCGGTCGCGTAGTTCATGACGTCGACGGTGCGGGCGCCGGGCGGGCGGGCGCCGATCTCGCCGAAGACGACCTCACCGTCGGCCTTGCGATACCACTCCATGTGGGTGAAGCCGTCGGTGAAACCGAGGGCGTCGATGACGGCCCGGCCCATCGCGATGCCGTCGGCGAGCCGGGGATCGGCGAGGTCGGCGAGCACGAGGGTGACCGGGCTGATCCACTCGTGACTGCGCTGCTGCAGGGGGCGGGGGATGTACCAGGAGACGTTCTCGAAGAGGATGTCGCCCCGGCCGCAGACCGTGTCGTAGGTGAACTCCTCGCCGTCGATGAACTCCTCGACGCTGACCAGGGGCACGTGCCCGATCATCGGCTGCACCTGGGCGAGCTGCTCGGCCGAGTCGACGCGGAAGGTGTCCGCGGAGCCGGCCCCGGCGATCGGCTTGACGATCAGGGGATAACCGATCCGCTCGGCCGCCGCCCAGATCTCGGCAGCATTGCTCGCGGACGTATGCCGCGGCGTCCGGATCCCGGCCGCGTCCAGGACCTGCTTCATCGCCTCCTTGTCGCGGAACCAGGTCGCCTGTTCGACGCTCATGCCGTCGAGCCCGAGGTGCTCGCGAATGCGTGCGGCGAGAACGACATACGGCTCCCAGAGGCACTCGACCCGATCGATGCGGACATACCTGCTGAGGCCTTCGAGGGCGGCGAGCACCGCGGCCTCGTCGGCGAGCGAGACGTGCTCGTAGTGGGCGAGGTTCTCCTGGGCCTCGATCGGGAGCGCGTGGAGGGGTTGGTCGCCCACCCCGATCACCTGCGCACCGGTCTGCGCCAGAGCCCGGGTGAAGTAGGCCTGTTCGAGCGGGAAGCCCGGTGAGATCATCACGATGTTCACGGCAAACCCTTTCTGTCTCAGTCGTTCTCGACGAGTTCGACCCGGGCGACTCGAGTGATGCGCTCCAGGGCGGCGCGCACGACGTCGGTGTCGTGGTGTCGGACAGTGACAAACCCCTCGCCCTCGTAGGACGTGGCGGCCGGTGTGCCCGGTCGAGGAAGCTGGGCACGCACGACGAGGTCGCCGAGCTCGCGCTGGAGCTGGTCGATGCCGTGGACCGTCCGCACCCGGCCGCGACCCATCCCGCGCAAATAGGCCGTGCCGCAGGCATACACCCGATCGGGTCGCCGGAACTCCTCGTGCAGAACGAGATTCGCCCACAGAGCGAAGAAGTCGACATCATGGGCGAAGCCGATCATCGACCCGATCTGGGCGCCCGGTGGCCGGGCTCCGATCTCGGAGACGGCGACCGAGCCGTCGGGACGGGCGAACCACTCCATGTGGCTGAACGCGTCGCGCACTCCGAGGGCCTCGATGGCCTGCGGGCCGATGCGATGGATCTCGGCATACTCCGGCCCCGAGATGTCTTGCGGGAGAACGACGGTCCACTGCATCCAGGGGTTGCGGACGACCTCCAGCGGCGGCGGGACGTAGTCGCTGATCGAGGCCCAGAGCGTCTCCCCGTGGAGGGTCGCCGCGTCGAAGCTGTG
>JBDIAJ010000240.1:0-3679 GCA_039812345.1 Nostocoides sp.
GTCCGCCGTCCGCGGCCCGGCTTCGACGAGACCCGGATCCCGCGCCCGCGGGCCGCCGGCTCATGGGTCGACGGCGCCGCGCTCACGGAAGCCGGCGTCCGCGAGGCCGGGCGCCTCGAGGACGCCGCAGGCGACGCCGCGCCGTCCGGGCCGGCCGCGCACCTGACCAAGGCCCAGCTCGCCGTCGCCGAACTCGTCGGGCGGGGCCTGACCAGCAAGGAGATCGCCGAGACCCTCTACCTCTCCCCGCGTACCGTCGACAACCACCTCGCCCAGATCTATCGGCGACTGGACATCACCTCGCGGGTCAAGCTCGCCGCACTCATGGCCGACGCCGGGGCGGGGGCCAGATGATGGATGTTCTCGACGCACCCTCGCCCAGCGGCCAGGTCCGGTTCGACGTGTCCCCGGGTGGTGTCGGGCGGGTCGTCCTCGACCGCCCGCGCGCCCTCAACAGCCTGACCCTCGCCCTGGTCGACGACGTCATCGCCCGGTTGACCGTATGGCGATCCGCCCCCGCCGTCCACGTCGTCACTCTCGCCGGCGCCGGCGACCGGGCCTTCTGCGCGGGCGGCGACGTCCTCACCGCCCGCGCGGACATCCTCGCCGGGCACCCGGAGAGGGCGGCGCACTTCTGGGCGCGGGAGTACGACCTCATCGATCTGGTCGCCAGCTATCCCAAGCCGGTCGTCGCGCTGCAGCACGGCTATGTCATGGGCGGCGGACTCGGCCTGAGCGCTCACGCGCGCCACCGGTGGGCCAGTCCGGACGCCCGGTTCGCGATGCCCGAGACCGGCATCGGGTTCTTCCCCGACGCCGGGATCAGCCGGCTCCTGGCCCGGGCGCCGGGCGAGACCGGAACCTATCTCGCCCTCACCGGCGCGATCGTCGACGCGCCGAGCGCCCGGTATGCCGGTCTCACCGACCTCCTCCTCCCGACCGAGGCGCTGCCGGCGGCGCTGGAGGCCCTGGAGAGGGGAGCGGCACCGGGGGAGGTCGGCGCGGCATACGCCCTGCCGACGACGGAGAGTGACCTCGAAGCGGACCGCGGATGGATCGATCCGTGCTTCGCCGGCGACGACGCGGCCCGGATCCTCGCGCGCCTGTCCACCGACCCCGACCCCCGCGCCCGCGCCTGCGCCGATCTCCTGCGCACCCGGTCCCCGCTGTCGGTCGCTCTCGCCCTCGCCCGTGTCCGCGCCGCCACGCGCGACCCCGATGCCCGGGCCGCGCTCGCCACCGACCGGCGGATCGCCCGCGCGTTCATGCACGACGGCGACTTCGTCGAGGGCGTCCGCGCGCGGCTGGTGGACAAGGACGAGGCACGCTGGCGGCATACGAACCAGAAGGACGTCACCCCCGCGGAGGTGACGTCCTTCCTGGACTGAGGATCAGACGGTGGCGGGCTCGTCCGCCCGCTTGACCGCGGCCAGCAGCATCTGGGCGATGTCGACGACCTCGACCTGCTCGAACAGGCCCTCGCTCTGCCGCTCGACCAGGCCGTCGGAGAGCATGACCCGGCAGAACGGGCAGGCGATGGCGATCCGCTGTGCGCCGGTCGCGAGCGCCTCGTCGGTCCGGTTGACGTTGATCCGGGTCCCGATCTTCTCCTCCATCCACATCCGGGCGCCGCCGGCGCCGCAGCAGAAGGACGTCTCGGAGTTGCGCGGCATCTCCTTGAGGGTGACCCCGGGCAGGGCATCGATGAGCTCGCGCGGCGGGGCATAGACCTGGTTGTGCCGACCGAGATAGCACGGGTCGTGGTAGGTGACCGTGTCGGCGGTCGAGGCGACGCTCTTGGCCGTGCTCGCCGTCGGGGCGTCCGCCGGGCGGGCCACCGGGGTGAGCTTGCGCTCCCGCACCAGGCGGTTGAGCAGCTGGGTGTGGTGGACGACCTCGTAGCGGCCGCCGAACTGCGGGTACTCGTTCTTCAGCGTGTTGTAGCAGTGGGCGCAGGTGACGACGATCCGGGTCGCGTGGAACTCGCCGAGGACCTCGATGTTCTGCTGGGCGAGCATCTGGAAGAGGAACTCGTTGCCGGCGCGGCGGGCGGAGTCGCCGTTGCACGTCTCGCCGTCACCGAGGACCGCGAACGACACCCCCGCCGTATGCAGCAACTCGGCCACCGCGCGCGTCGTCTTCTTGGCGCGGTCCTCGAAGGCGCCGGCGCAGCCGACCCAGAACAGGTAGTCGACCTCGTCGAGGCTCTCGATGTCGCCGCCGACCACGGGGACCTCGAACGGCAGGTCCTTGGCCCAGTCCATCCGGGCGCGGGCGGACATGCCCCACGGGTTGCCCTTGTTCTCCATGTTCTTGAACAGGCTCGCCAACTCGCTCGGGAAGGCGCTCTCGACGAGGGTCTGGTAGCGGCGCATCTCGATGATGTGGTCGACGTGCTCGATGTCGACCGGGCACTGGTTGACGCAGGCGCCACAGGTGACGCAGGACCAGAGCACGTCGGTGTCGATGACGGCGCCGCCGTCGGGGTGCGTGGGATCGCCCTCGGTCTCGCCGACGAGGGGACGCTCCACCGCGGCCAGGGTCTTCTCGGGCAGGTTCGCCCGGGCATCCTCGGCTGCGAGGATCCACGGGCCCTTGGCATAGGCGTGGTCCCGCAGGTTCATGATCAGCATCTTGGGCGAGAGCGGTTTGTCGGTGTTCCACGCCGGGCACTGGCTCTGGCAGCGACCGCACTCGGTGCAGGTCGCGAAGTCGAGCATCGCCTTCCAGGTGAAGTCCTCGATCTTGCCGGCGCCGAGGACGGGCTCCTCCTCCATCTCCTCGAGGTCCTCCATGGTGACCGGCTTGCCGGCGATCATGAGGGGCTGGGCGGCGCCGAGCGCGACCGGCGGCCGTTTGAAGGCGACGTTGATCGGGCCCGCGAAGATGTGCAGGTGCTTGCTGTGCACGACCTCGATGAGGAAGGCGAGCATGACGCCGATGTGCAGCAGCAGGCCCAGGCCTTCGAGGAAGGTCAGGGTGCCGTGACCCCATCCGTGCATCCACCGGCCGAGGCCCTGGGAGACCCAGGCGCCCTGGTTGGTGTAGTCGCCGAGTGCGGCCGCGGAGCCACGGAAGAGGAACATCGTCCACAGGACGGAGAAGATGAAGAACAGGACGAGCCAGGCGCCGCCGATATGGCTGCCGCGGAAGCGGGAGTTGCGGCCGAGCTTGTCGGGGGAGTTGGTGTAGCGGATGATCCCGAAGACGACGAGGGCGACGAGGCAGCAGAGGGCGATGGTGTCCTGGGCGAAGCCGAGGATGCGCCACTTGCCGATGATCGGGATCTCGAAGTCGGGCTTGAACAGCGCGCCGTAGGCCTCGATGTAGACCGTCGAGAGGATCATGAACGCCCAGAAGACGAAGAAGTGCGCGAGCCCCGGCGCGGTCCACTTCAACAGCTTCTTCTGCCCGAAGACCTCGGTGAGCTCGCCCTTGATCGCCGTCCCGACCCGCCCGCTCGCGCCGTCGAGCCGGTCCGGTGCGGGTTGTCCGTGAGTGATCAGCCGGAACAACCAGACGATCCGGCGTATGACGATGGGCAACGCGATGAGGTTGAGCAGCAGCCCAAGGATCAGCACGACGCGCACGTGACACTCCAACCTGCCCGTCAGGGGCCCGGGCATCGACGGCTCCCGGGGCCGAGTCGGCGGCCGGGGATCTTTCGGCAGTCTATGCG
>JBDIAJ010000241.1:0-3622 GCA_039812345.1 Nostocoides sp.
CACGTCACCCACGTCATGGCCAAGCTGCGCGTCGACAACCGGGTCCAGGTGGCGATCCGGATGCACGACGCCGGCCTCGCCTGAGCTCAGCCGAGCCCGCTGGTGTCGAAGACCGCGGCGTAGAGCACCTGGTGATACCGCGCGGCCGGGTCGGACGGCTTCGACGCGAGCGCCCACACCGAATAGGCCCGCCCGTCGCCCATGGCGCTGCCGATGTAGTCGCCGGGGAAGCGCCCGCCGGCGACGGCGGCATACCGGTAGTTCGTCCGCGGCCCGACCGCCCTCGGCGCGAGGAAGGTTCGCCCGCGATCGAGCGACGTCGCGACATACTGCTGCCCCCACCACGTCGGCTTGGTCGAGGCATTCGTCACGCCATACGACACCATGACCGCGCCCCGGCGCGCGGCGACATCGACGTTGACGGTGAGCAGCCCCGCCACGGGCCGGTTGACGACGACGGGCGCGGTCCACGTGCGGCCGTCGGTCGAGGTGGACAGCTTGACCGCGGTGCGCTGCGCGGAGTTCCACGCGGCATACATCACCTTGGTCGTGGGGTCGACCGTCGCGGACGGCAGGCAGCACCGGATGTCGCTCGGTCCGTCGCCGACGTCGTCGGTGATCGTCGCGCCGCGCCGCCACGTCTGGCCGCCGTCGGTCGAGATGACCGACCGGAGGACCGGTCCCGCCGCCTTCGTCCCCGAGGTCCGCAGGAACGGCCGGAGCGCGGGATTCTCGACCCGGTCACCGGCCGACGACGAGCCGAAGTCCATGAAGGTGTCGACGATCGTCCCGTTGGGCAGGATCATCGGCTGGGAGTTCTGCGTGTTGGTGTCCGGCTTCGAGACCCCGATCGGGGTCGTCCAATGCCGGCCTCCGTCATCGGAATAGACGAGCGCCTGCGGCGAGTACCCGTTCCCGAACATGTCGATCGTGAACGCCGTCCAGAACTGATAGAGCCGGCCGCGGTGCGCGCTGGCGGCGCCGGTGTCGACGACGAGCCAGTTCTTGTCGTCGGAGATCGCGCACGTGTGGCTCTTGTGGGCGAGCACGGGCCTGGCGAACGTCCGCCCCCCGTCCGTGCTTCGCGAGACCGCCACGGCGCTGTCGCAGGTCTTCGCGTTGAACAGCAATGTCGAGACGTATGCCGTGCCGTCCGGCCCGTAGGCCGCCACCGGATCGCTCGCGCGTTCCCACGGCTTGGCCGCACCGGTCGTCGTGGTCACGCCCGGGAGCGGCTTGTGCACCCAGGTCCGGCCCCCGTCGCCGGTCCAGGCCGTCTCGATCCCGACCGCTCCACCGTCGGGATAGCGGCCGTCGTGGGCGACCGCGAGCGCGATCCGGGAATCCCTGGGGGACACCGCGATATCCGGCTCGACGAGCGTGTCCGGCTCCGACCCGGGGAGGGCCGGCACGTCCTGCTCGGCGATCTGGCCGACCCAGGTGACCGGCGGACCGCCGGGGGCCGCTCCGCCCGCGCCGCTGGCCGCGGGAGCCGCGAGCACGGCCGTCGCGAGCGAGACGGCGCCGAGGACGGCGAGGCGTGCCGCGGCATACGGCCTGGATGGGTGCATCATCGGGACCTCCCTGCATCGGGGCCCGCCCACCGGACCCCCGGTGGGGCCAGTCTGCCGCCCGCCGGCCGCGCCACGCCAGGGACCCCCTACCGACTTCAAGGAACCTCTGCTACGAAGGGCTCCACCGTGACCGCGGCGCATCCGCCGTGGCGGACGACCGCGAGGAGGCACCATTGCCGAAGAACCCCCCGAAACCGGGTCCCGGCCCGGCGAAGCAACCGGCCCACCCGGTGGTGTGGATGGACGAGCCCGAGGCCCACGACTTCCCGGCGGCGCAGGACTACCTCAGCCTGCTCGCCCCGGCCGCGGACGTGACCCGCATGGTCGATGCCCTCCGCGCGGCCACGACGACCACGCGCAAGGCGAAGGACATCCTCCGCGCGAGCGGGCTCCCCCTGCTCGACGTCACCAACCCCCATGTCGCCAGTGATCTGCGCAAGGTCTCTGCGGGGCAACGACTCTCGCCCGTCCTCATCATCCGCGGCGATCTCGCCTCCGGACGCGCGTCCGTCGTCGCGGACGGCTACCACCGGGTGTGCGCGAGCTACCACACCGACGAGAACACCGACATCCCCATCCGCGTCGTCGCGCCCCCCGACCCCTCGTGACCTTCGCGCAGCTCGCGCTCGTCTGCGCCGTCGCGATCCTCGGGCCGGTGCTCTCGGTCTCCCGCTTCGTCCACCTCCCGGTCGTCATCGGCGAACTCGCCGTGGGCATCCTCCTCGGGGCCAGCGGATTGAAGGTCCTGACCGCCTCCGATCACACGTTCACCTTCCTCGGGGACGACGTCGGCTTCGCCCTGGTCATGTTCGTCGTCGGGTCGCATGTCCCGGTCCGGTCCGCGGGGATCCGCGGCGGCCTGCGCACCGGCGTCGCGCGCGCCGCGCTGGTGGGCGCGCTCGCCGTGCCCGCGGGGATCGGGGTCGCCCGGCTGTTCGGCACCGGTCACGGACTCCTGTATGCCGTCCTGCTCGCCTCCTCCTCGGCCTCCATCGTCATGCCGAGCCTGGACGGCCTGCCCCTGACCGGGCCGCCGATCGTCGCGACGCTCGCGCAACTGGCGGTCGCCGACGCCATGTGCATCGTCCTTCTCCCGCTCGCCATCGCGCCGTCGGCGGCGGCGAGCCGGGCCCTCGGTGCGGCGGCGGTGCTCGCCCTCGGCGCACTCCTGTTCCTCGCGCTCCGCTGGGCCGAGACCTCCGGCCGCCGCCGGGCCCTGCACGAGCTGTCCGAGGAACGCGGCCTCGCGCTGGAACTGCGCGTCTCGCTCGCGGTGCTCTTCGGTATGGCCGCGGTGGCCCAGAGCCTGCACGTGTCGGTCATGCTCGCCGGCTTCGCCGCCGGGCTCGCCGTCGCGGGGGTCGGCGAGCCCCGCCGGCTCGCCCGGCAGCTGTTCGCGTTGACCGAGGGCTTCTTCGCCCCGCTCTTCTTCGTCTGGCTCGGGGCCGGTCTCGACCTCCACGCGGTCGCCCACGACCCGTCCCTGCTCGCCCTCGGCGTGGTCCTCGGTCTCGCCGCCGCCCTCGTCCACGCGAGCGGTCGCCTGGTCGGCCAGCCGCTGCCGCTCGCGCTGAGCACCTGTGCGCAACTCGGGGTGCCGGTCGCCGCGGCGACCCTCGGCCGGTCGGCGGGGGTGCTGCGGCCCGGCGAGGACGCCGCCCTGCTGGTCGGCGCCCTCGTCACCATTCTGGTGACCGCGGTCGTGAGCGGGCGGGTCGGTGCGATCGCCCGGGCGAGCGGCGGCCCGGCGGCGCCGGTCAGCTCATCCGCTCGATGATCATCGCCATGCCCTGACCCCCGCCGACGCACATCGTCTCCAGGCCGATCTGCTTGTCGTGGAAGGCGAGCGAGTGGACGAGGGTGGAGGTGATCCGGGCACCGGTCATCCCGAACGGGTGCCCGATGGCGATGGCGCCGCCGTTGACGTTGAGCTTGTCGATCGGGAGGCCGAGCTCGCGGGCCGACCCGAGGACCTGGACGGCGAAGGCCTCGTTGATCTCGGCGAGGTCGATGTCGTCGATCGTCATACCGGCCAGGGCGAGCGCCCG
>JBDIAJ010000242.1:0-3541 GCA_039812345.1 Nostocoides sp.
CTACGACACATTCGCTCAAACCATCACCGCCGTCCTCGGGCTACAATTCCTGAAACTCGCCTCGTGAATAAGCCTCACTGTCTGATCGTCGTCGAATGAGCCATCGTCATGAAACTCACGCACGAAGCCGCTGACATTCACTCTCGCGGTGTTGTGATCGACGGACACGCTCTGCCATGAAGTGGGTTGGAATGTGAAGTGCGTGGCGCCTACGCTCGTGGTGTCGCCGTCGAAAGTCGCCAATCCCTGTTCGAGGTTCGCTAATTGGGATTCCACTTTCTCCGGGACCCAGACGCGACTCACGCGCTCCGCGCGCGACGCCTTACCGGCTGACCCGGTTATATATTTGTGCCTCGCAGTCATGTTGCGCGGAATTGACCCGGTCGAATAGTCTGCGCCGATCAGCGCGACCGTTGCTTGCCTCACTTGAGAATTCAAATTCCCCTGTCCCGAATCATGAACCTCCGGCTGGTAGGTATGGAGAGGCTTGGTATTGACAAGCGAAGGATCGACCGTGCTCGGCGATGCAACGAGGCGCGCCTTCGCCCCCGGGACGTCGCCCCCGAGATCGGCCGCGAAGACGCTGAAGGCGCCCGCAGCAACGAGTCCTCCGGTCAGTCCCGCTGTGACAACAATCGTTCGGCGACGCACGGACACTGCCCACCGCCCCATCCGGTTTGACGAGTTTCACGATATTGAACTCATAATAGCGGTCCGGGGGGGCGTCAAGGGCGCGTCCACCCGTCACGTCGACCCGGTGGGCACTCGTGTGACGCATACCGTCTCATCCGAAACGAGGGTGTAGTCGTGGTCTGCGGCCGCCGGCCTCGAGTAGAGATCGGGCCATGTAGCTGGTGAGGTTGCGGAACCCGAGGGCGGAGCCGCGCAGGTGTTCGAGGCGGCCGTTGATCGCTTCGGTGGGTCCGTTGCTGGTGCCGGGCCGGTCGAAGTAGGCCAGGATGTCGCCGCTTTTTCTTCAGAGTCCGGCCCAGGGTGATGACCTCCTTCAGTTGGGCCGGCACACTGGCGCTGACGGCGTCGATCACCGCGTGCATGCGGGCCTTGCCGGCGGCTCGATCGGGGTCGCGGGTAGGCGCCGATCATCCGCTGGGAGGTGCCCCAGGTCGCTTCGACCTCGACGTGGTCCAGGGCGGCCAGCTGGTGCGGCATCACCGCGTTCGTCGTGACGCCACGCATGGACTTGCCATCGATCGCGATGACCCGCCGGCCCTCGAGGGCCCCGACCCGGGCGGCCATCCACGCTCCCATCCGGCGGTCGAGGTCGTCGCCGTCGACGGGTGCCAGTGTGCGCCGGATCGTGGACCCCGACGGAAAACGGCACACTCGGGCCGACCCGCAACGCGGACAACGCGTCTCGATCCAGGCAGGCCAACCATGCCGAGACCTCGACCAAGCTTCGGGCGGCAGCCAGGACCGCGGCGAGTGCCCAGGCAGGATCACCGGAAGCTGTCGCGCACCCAGCGCGGGTCGCGGGGATCCGACATCCGACACCGAAGCCAACAGATCGATCAACGGGATGCGATGGAGGCCGTGGTTGGGAGAAGAGGACATGGCGGTCGTGGGGCTTCCTGGTGCCGTGAGTCATGGTCACTCCCATCGTCACCGCCAGCCCCACGCCCGCCATGCGCAACACGCCCACAGGCCCCCACGTCGTCGCAGGTCATACCGCTGAAACCCGACTTTGCCGAGACCCTCGCCCGCAGGGGCCTGCGACGTGATTGGCGTGGCCTGTGCGATAGGGGTTGTCGTGGTCGGCATCACTGTCCCCCGATCTTCGTGACCGTTGAATCGCGCACGTTGACGGGGGCCGGTGGGTTGGGCCGGCGTCGTGGGGCGCGACGACGGGTCTGGCGTCGGGGTGCGCGGACCGGGATGGCTGCATCAAGCTAAAAGTTGGCTACCCTGGGGTAGGGAGAGAGTAGCTGGCCGCACGCCGCAGCCGGAATGTCAGAAGGGGCTGCCCGTGGCGATGTCCGCGACCGTGCCCGTGGCCGTCGCGCCGCGGCGGTTGAGCGGATTCGCCCTCGGCGTCCTCATGATCGTCGCCAACGTCCTCGGGTATGTCTTCATCCTGGTCGCGACGCGCGCGCTCGGGCCGGAACGGTTCGGGGCGTTCTCGGCGGTCAACAATTCGGGGCTGCTGCTCGCGATCCCGGTCGGGGCGATCCAGATCGTCGTCGCGCGGCGGCAGCGCGAGCATCCGGGGACCGGTCTGGAATTGGCGGCGGCGGTCGGGGGCGGGCTGCTGCTGCTCGGGGTCGCGGCGAGCCCGTTCGCGGTGCGGGCGTTCCATCTGACGGGTCCGACGACGTTCATCCTCGCCGTCGCCAACCTCCTCCCGATGGCCGTGACCGCGGCGATGCAGGGGGTGCTGCTGGGGCGGGCCCGGATGGTCGCGTTCGGGCTCTCGGTGCTGTTCACCGCCGTGTCCCGGGTCGCGGCCGTCTGGGTCGCGGCCGTCGCCGGATTCGGCGTCGACGGGTTCTTCGGGGCCATGCTCGTGGCGGGCGTGGCGGCGACCGTCGTCCCGTGGCTCCAGGCGCGCCCGGACATCGCCGGCCTCGGGCACCGGCTGGGTCCGGGCGCCGTGCGGGAACTTCTGCGCGCGAACCGGACCCTCGGCGCCCTGATCGCGCTCTCGACCGTCGACCTGTTACTCGCGCGGCACTATCTGTCGGCGGCGGACGCGGGGGCGTACGCCCTGGGGTCGGTGTTCAGCAAGGTCGTCATGTGGGGCACGCAGTTCCTCGCCATCGGGATCGTCCCCGCGCTGCACCCGTCCAACAGTCGCAAGCGGGTCCTGGAGGCGGCCGGGTTCGTCGTCCTCCTCGGCGGCATCGGGGTCGCGATCGCGGCCACGACGGCGCCGTGGTTGATCCGGCTCAGTGGGGGTGCGGCATACGGGCACGCGACGGGGCTGCTGCCGTGGTTCGTCGTCCTCGGGACCCTCCTCGGGCTCGCTCAGGTCCTGCTGTATGCCGGGATGGCCGGCGACGACGGCCGCCTCGGGGTGGTCGCGTGGGTCGCCTGCCTGGCCCTCACCGCGCTCGTGGTCGGCTGGCAGCACGCCCACGCCTGGCGCATCCTTGCCGCCGCCCTGGTCGCGTCCGCGGGTGTGGTGGTGGTCGGTCTGCTGGACGTCCTGCGCCGCGCTCCCGCCCCGCTCGACAGCGAGGCCGCGTAGGTTCCGAATCGCGTGGTCGCGGCGTCGACGGACTCTGCGGCCTCTGCGGGGCGCGCCGCCCTGGTCGGGACGAGCCGGCCGCCCTGGTCGGGACGGGCCGAGGGCCCGTGCGGCCTGAGCCTGGTGAAGCGTGGCTCAGGACACTCCGAGCAACCGGCAGGCGTTGGGTGCCCGGTCTTCGGAGCGGTCAGCCGCCGGGGAGGTAGAGGTGGTTGCGGGCGGTGGCGACGCGGAGGTCTTCGGGGGTGCCGGCGATGGAGACGGTGCCGGGGATCTCGATCCATTCGGAGTCATCGATGGAGACGTAGCCGCGGTAGACGGCGTCGGCGCGGACGG
>JBDIAJ010000243.1:0-3511 GCA_039812345.1 Nostocoides sp.
TCGAGTGGCCGGTTCAGCCCCGTCGAGTGGCCGAACCGGTCACTCGACGGGCGGTTCGCGGGCGGGAGCGGGCCTAGAGTGACAGGAGACCCGAGAGACCCTCGGGTGAGTTCACGAAGGGGTGACCAGTGGCGCATTACCTGTGCCGAGGATCGGTGCCGCCCAAGCGGCATACGCAGCATCGCGACCCGCAGGGGCGCCTCTACTTCGAGGAGCTCATGGGGGAGGAGGGCTTCTCCTCCGACTCCTCGCTGCTCTATCACCGCAACCTCCCGAGCACGGTCACCGCCGCCGTGGCCTGGGACCTGCCCGATCAGAGCCTGACGCCGAACCATCCGCTGCGCCCGATCCACCTGCGGCTGCACGACCTCTTCCCCGCCGACTCCGCGGGTGTCGACGTCGTCACCGGGCGTCGCCTCATCCTCGGCAACGGCGACGTCCGGATCTCGTATGCCGTGGCCGACGCCCCGAGCCCGTTCTACCGCAACGGGATCGGCGACGAACTCGTCTACGTCGAGCGGGGCGGCGCGCGCCTGGAGACCGTCTTCGGCGCCTTCGACGTCGGGCGGGGCGACTACGTCCTCATCCCGCGCGCGACGACGCATCGGTGGCTGCCGCGGCCCGCGGCGGACGATCCCGACGGGGAGCCGCTGCGCACCTATTGCATCGAGGCGTCGAGCCACATCGCCCCACCCAAGCGCTATCTCTCCCGCTACGGCCAGCTCCTCGAGCACGCGCCCTATTGCGAGCGCGATCTGCGCATCCCCCAGGGCCCGCTGCTCGCCGAGGACATCGGCGCCGACCCAGCCGCACCCACGGAGGTCCACATCAAGCACCGCGGGCCGGGTCCCGGCGGGCTGGCCGGCACCATCCACACGATCCCGTTCCACCCCCTCGACGTCGTCGGCTGGGACGGCTGCCTCTTTCCCTACGTCTTCAACGTCGCCGACTACGAGCCGATCACCGGCCGGGTGCATCAGCCGCCGCCGGCGCACCAGGTCTTCGAGGGCTGGAACTTCGTCGTCTGCAACTTCGTCCCGCGCAAGGTCGACTACCACCCGCTGGCCATCCCGGTGCCCTACTACCACTCCAATGTCGACTCCGACGAGGTCATGTTCTATGTCGACGGCGACTATGAGGCGCGCAAGGGCTCGGGCATCGGCAACGGCTCGATCTCGCTCCACCCCGGCGGGCACGCCCACGGCCCACAGCCCGGCGCGTACGAGCGGTCCATCGGCGTCGACCACTTCGACGAACTCGCCGTCATGGTCGACACCTTCAAGCCCCTCGACCTCGGTGAGGGCGGCCTGGCCTGCGACGACGGCATCTATGTCGACTCGTGGAGCACCCCCGCCCGGTGAGCCGGTAACGCCCGCGCCACTGTCGGACATGGGGCGGGTATGACCTCACCGCAGGCCCGGTTCACGGCGCTCTTCGATCGCGCGCACCGCCCCCTGCTCGCGTATGCCGTGCGCCGCGTCGCCGACCCGGCCGACGCCGCCGATGTGGTCGCCGAGACCTTCCTGGTCGCCTGGCGCCGGATCGAGGACCTCCCGCCGGAGGCCGAGCAGGTGCCGTGGTTGTATGGCGTGGCCCGCCGCGTCCTCGCCAATCACCATCGCGGCGAGCGCCGCCGCGACGCCCTCGCCGACCGGCTTCGGTCGCAGCTGCGGGAGGCGTCCGCCCCCGGCCCCGGCGAGCGAAACGTCTCCGCCGTCACCCGGGCGCTGGCCACCCTGCGGCCCGACGACCAGGAGATCCTCCGGCTGCTCGGCTGGGAGGGCCTGGGCCACGAGGAGATCGCCGTCGCCCTCGGCGTCAGCCGGGCCACGATGCGGGTGCGCCTGCACCGTGCCCGGGCCCGGCTGGTCGCCGCGCTGGAGCCCGCAGACGAGTCGAAAGCATCTGGGGTGCAACGGCATACGGCATCCGGACATGAGGTGGGTGAGCGCGTGATCACGCGCTCCGTTGCGAAGGAGTTGTCATGACCGATCCGCTGCTCGCGGCCCTGGCGTCCGCCGACCCGGCCACCGGAGTGGACCTCTCCCGCATCGACGACGCGGCGTTCGCGCCACTGCGGGAAGGAATTCCGATGACCACGACCACCACCCGAGGCGCGCCGACGAGCCCGGCGCCACGCCGGCGTCGACGCAGCGTCCTCGTCGCCACCCTCGTCGCCTCCCTCGTCGGCGCCGGCGCCGCCGCCGCGGCCTACCAGCACTGGTATGCCGGCGGCGCGCTCGACGGGCTCACCTGCCTGACGACCTGGCATGACCCCGGCGCCTCGGACCTCGACGCGACCGGTGGCCCGGCCCTGACCGGCGACCCGATCGCTGACTGCCAGCGCTACCAACAGGAGGAGGGCAGGCCGGCGATCGCCGACCCGGTCGCGATCGAGTGGCACGGGCGGACCGTCGTCGCGCCCCGCGGGGAGATCCCGGCCGGCAGCGACCCGCTGCCCGCGGCGACGAGCGCGGATGCGCGCACCCGCGAGCTCCGGGCGAGCCTCGGCGACTATGTCGACGGCGGCAGCGCCCGATGCTTCACGGCGGCCACCGGGAAGACGTTCGCCGACAAGGAGATCACCCGCCTGGGCCTGTCGGGGTGGACGGTCCGGCTGATGCCCGCGGCCGCCGGCGGGCCATGCGGCTTCTTCGACACCGACAGCGCGACCAGGACGGTCATGGTCTTCCCCGACCGCGGCCCGGATCCCGACATCGCCATCGACGGGGACGCCGCCAAGGTCTTCGCCCTGCGCGACGCCCTGCGCCGCGGCATCGCCGACCAGTGCGTGTCGCTCGCGCAGGCCGAGACCGTCGCCGCCGCCGCCCTCGGGTCCGACCAGCACTGGCCGCTGACCTCGATCGAGGATCCGGCGGCCTCCTGTGCTCGGGTCGACCTCGAGGTCGGGGGCAGCGTTCAGGTCACGGTCTACGGCCGCTGACCCCCGGGGTGCCGGCGGGCTGACCGACGCGCACGGGCACCTAAGCTGGCCCGTATGTCGATCGCGCCCGTCGAAGAGGAGGTCACCTCGGCCGGCACGGACGAGGCGCTCGACGTCCCCTGGATCACCCTCGTCTGGAACGACCCGGTCAACCTCATGTCCTATGTGACCTACGTCTTCCAGAGCTACTTCGGCTACCCGCGGGACAAGGCCGAGGAACTCATGCTCGACGTCCACCATCGAGGCCGGGCCGTCGTCTCGACCGGGCCGCGCGAGAAGATGGAGATCGACACCGAGGCCCTGCAGGGCTACGGGCTATGGGCCACCTTCCAGAAGGACATCTGAGGTGGCACGGGCCTTCTCCCGGCGCGGTCGAGGCGACGACCTGCGGTATGCCGCGCAGCTGGACTCCGACGAACGCGGCGTCGTCGCCGAACTCCTGCGCCAGGTTCGCGACCTGATCGCGCCGGGCGGCGAGGTCGCGCCGGCGCCCCGGCCGGCCGACGAGTTCGATGCGATCGTCGCCGGACTCGGCGCCGACTTCGGGTCCGTCGCGGTGCCCGACTC
>JBDIAJ010000244.1:0-3503 GCA_039812345.1 Nostocoides sp.
GGGTCGGCCGAGGCGGCCTGGGCATATTCGATGATCATCCGGCCGATCCCCCCGCGTAGGCCGATGCTCACCTCGGCGACCACCGTCCCGATGACCGCGCTCGCGGCGGCCAGCCGGAGCGCCGGCAGCAGATAGGGCACCGCGGCGGGGAAGCGGAGACGACGCAGGATCGCCCAGTGGCTCGCGCCATACACATGCATGAGATCGACGTGGGCGGCGTCCGGTGAGGACAGGCCGCGCAGCCCGCCCACGGCGACCGGGAAGAAGGCGAGATAGGCGGCGATGAAGGACACCGACATCCAGTCGTGCCAGTGATAGGGCCCGAGGTGCAGCTGTGATCCCCACCGCCGGACCAGCGGGGCGATGGCGATGAGCGGCACGGTCTGGGAGAGCACGACCCAGGGCAGGACGGCCGCGCGGGCCGAGACGAACCGCTGCATGAGCATGGCGAGCAGCAGCCCGACGACGGTCCCGATCGCCCAGCCCGCCCCGGCGATGCCGAGTGACTTCACCGCGGCCCAGAACACCGTCCGCCACAGGGGCGGCGACGTCGCCCCGACGGTCGGCTCGCTCAGCCGGCTGATCATCGTCGCGACATGGGGCATGGCGAGATCGGAGGTCCGGGGCAGCACCCGCGTCCCGCCGAGCTCCCACCCGTTGTCCGGGCCGATCGCCTTGTAGCCCTCCCACAGGCCGACCAGCGCGAGGATCCCGAGCGCACCGCCCGCCGCCGAGCGCAGGCTGCTCGCGCGGCTCACGACTTGGCGCTCGTGTGGACACGCAGGGCGGGGATGACGTGTTCGCCGTAGACGCGCAGCGTCTCCTCCTTGTTGTTGTGCTGGAGATAGCCGGCGAACTGGTCGACCCCGATCGCCGCGAGGGCCCGCATCCGCTCGATGTGGGCCTCGGCCGGGCCGAGGACGCAGAACCGGTCGACGATCTCGTCGGGCACGAAGTCGGCGTGGGTGTTCCCGGCCTGGCCGTGCTGGTTGTAGTCGTAGCCCTGCCGACCGGCGATGTAATCGGTGAGCGCCTGCGGGACCGCTCCGGTGCTGCCATAGCGGGCGACGATGTCGGCGACGTGATTGCCGACCATGCCGCCGAACCACCGGACCTGGTCGCGCATGTGGGGGTAGTCGGTGCCGACGTAATTCGGAGCCGCGACGCAGAAGGTCACCGACATCGGGTCGCGGCCGGCGTTGGAGGCGGCCGTCCGGACCGATTCGATCATCCACTTGGCGATGTCGACGTCGGCGAGTTGGAGGATGAACCCGTCGCCCACCTCACCGGCGAGCTGCAGGGCCTTCGGTCCGTATGCCGCGACCCACACCTCGAGGCTGCTCCCCTTCGACCACGGGAACCGCAGCGTCGACCCGTGGAACTCCACCGAGCGGGAACTGCCGAGTTCGCGGATGACATGGATCGCCTCCCGCAGCTGCGCCAGGGTCGCCGGTGCGCCATTGGTGACCCGGACCGCCGAGTCGCCGCGGCCGATGCCGCATACGGTCCGGTTGCCGAACATCTCGTGCAGCGTCGCGTGCAGACTCGCGATCACGGTCCAGTCGCGGGTCGACGGATTGGTCACCATCGGCCCGACCATGACCTTGCGGGTCTGGGCGAGGATCTGGCTGTAGATGACGTAGGGCTCCTGCCACAGGATGTGGCTGTCGAAGGTCCACACGTAGTCGAAGCCGTGCTCCTCGGCCATCCGGGCGAGGGCGACGGTGCGGGCGGCGGGCGGGTGCGTCTGCAGGACGACGCCGAAGTCCATGTCGGGCTCGCTCTCGCGTCAGGTGAGGTACTGGGTCAGGCCGCGCTTGACGAAGCGCCCGTCACCCCTGGTGCCGAGGTAGTCGCCGCCGTCGACGATGACCTTCCCGCGGGAGATCACCGTGTCGACGTGTCCGTCGATCTCGTAACCCTCCCACGCCGAGTGATCCATGTTCATGTGGTGGGTCTTCCCCAGGCCGATGGAGGTGTGGCCGTTCGGGTCATAGACGACGAGGTCGGCGTCGGCACCGGGGGCGATGACCCCCTTGCGGCCATAGAGGCCGAACATCCGCGCCGGCGTGGTCGAGGTGACCTCGACCCAGCGTTCGAGGCTCAGATGGCCGGCGACGACACCCTGGTAGAGGAGGTCCATCCGGTGCTCGACCGAGCCGATCCCGTTGGGGATCTTGGTGAAATCGCCGAGCCCGAGCTCCTTCTGGTCCTTCATGCAGAAGGGGCAGTGGTCGGTCGAGACCATCTGGAGGTCGTTGGTGCGCAGCGCCTGCCACATCGAGTCCTGGTGGCCCTCGGCCCGGCTGCGCAGCGGGGTGCTGCACACCCACTTGGCGCCCTCGAACCCGGGCGCGCCGAGCTGCTCCTCGAGGGAGAGGTAGAGGTACTGCGGGCAGGTCTCGCCGAAGACGTTCTGACCGCCGTCGCGCGCGGTCGCGATCTGGGCGACGGCCTGCTTGGCGGAGACGTGCACGACATAGAGCGGGGCGCCGGTGAGGTTGGCGAGCATGATCGCCCGGTGGGTGGCCTCCTCCTCCATCTGCCAGGCGCGCGCGATGCCGTGGAAGTAGGGATCGGTCTTGCCGGCGGCGATCAGCTGGGCGGCGAGGACGTCGATGGCCGGACCGTTCTCCGCGTGCATCATCGTCATCAGGCCGGTCTCGGCGGACTTCTGCATCGCCTTGAGGATGGCGGCGTCGTCGGAGTAGAAGACGCCGGGGTAGGCCATGAAGAGCTTGAAGCTGGACACGCCCTCGTCGAGGAGGCCGTCCATCGCGCGCAGCGAGTCCTCGTTGATCTCACCGATGATCTGGTGAAAGCCGTAGTCGATGGCGCAGTTGCCGTCCGCCTTGCCGTGCCACGCGGCGAGCCCGTCCTGGACCCGCTGGCCGTGGGTCTGGACGGCGAAGTCGATGATCGTCGTCGTGCCGCCCCAGGCGGCCGCGCGGGTGCCGGTCTCGAAGGTGTCGCTGGCGAACGTCCCGCCGAACGGCAGTTCCATGTGCGTATGGGCGTCCACGCCCCCCGGGATGACGTACTTCCCGGTCGCGTCGAGGACGGTGTCGGCGCTCGCCGCGAGATCGCTCCCCAGCGCGGTGGTGCCGGGCGCGACCAGGGCGACGATCTGTTCGCCGTCGACGAGGACGTCGGCCTCGGTGCGGCCGGTGGCCGAGACGACGGTTCCGCCGCGGATCAGCAGGGTGCTCATGTCGTCCTCCTCCTCAGGGCTGGGTGATCCGGGTGTACGTGGACGGCCGACGGTCCCGATAGAACTGCCAGTCGTCACGCATCTGGCGGACCATGTCGAGGTCGAGGTCGCGGACGAGGACCTCCTCGTGCTCCCCCGAGCCGAGCGCGCCGACGTGGTTCCCGCGTGGGTCGACGACCTGCGAGGTGCCGTAGAAGTTCACCGCCTCGGCGCCATACTCGTTGTCCTCGAGGCCGACCCGGTTGGGCGCGAGGACGAAGTAGCCGTTGGCGACGGCGGCGGCCGGCTGCTC
>JBDIAJ010000245.1:0-3435 GCA_039812345.1 Nostocoides sp.
CCCCCGCCGGTGCGACTTCTGCGATATCGCCACCGGCCGGCCGCAGCCGCTCGACCCCGACGAGCCCCGGCGGGTCGCCGAGTCGGTGCGCGCCATGGGACTGCGCTATGCCACCGTCACCGGTGTCGCCCGCGACGACCAGCCCGACGGCGCCGCGGGCCTGTATGCCGAGACCATCCGCCAGATCCACGCCCTCAACCCGAACACCGGAGTCGAGATCCTCCCGCCCGACTTCGGGGCCGAACCCGACCTCGTCGGCCAGGTCTTCGAAGCCCGGCCGGAGGTCTTCGCCCACAATCTCGAGACGGTCCCCCGGATCTTCAAGCGGATCCGGCCCGCGTTCAGCTACGACAAGTCCCTGCGCGTGCTCACCATGGCTCGGGCGGCCGGCCTGGTCACCAAGTCCAACCTGATCCTCGGGATGGGCGAGCAGGAGGAGGAGATCGCCCAGGCGATCGCCGATCTCCACGCCGCGGGCACCGACATCCTCACGATCACGCAGTATCTGCGCCCCTCGCCGCGCCACCACCCGATCGACCGGTGGGTCACACCGGAGGAGTTCGTCCGGTGGAGCGAGGTCGCCACCGATCTCGGCTTCAAGGGCGTGATGGCCGGCCCGCTGGTCCGCTCCTCCTATCGCGCCGGCCGGCTGTGGGCGAACGCGATGCGGCGCTGGGGCCGGCCCATCCCGGACCACCTCGCCCACCTCGCCACCGGCGCCGGTGAGCCGGCCCGCCAGGAGGCGGCGAGCCTGCTGAACCGTCAGCCGACGATCGGATAGAGCGGGTCGTCCATCGCCGCGCCGTCGGGGAGGATCCCGACGAGTTCGTCGAAGGGCGGCGACGTCACCCACCCCCGCGGCGCGTGCCGCGCATCACCGGCGAGATACCGCAGCGAGAGCACCCGTCGCCGCCCGGTGAACGGGAAGCCCGGCGCGCCGTGGATGGTGAGGAAGTCGAAGAAGATCGCGTCACCCGGGGCGAGGTCCGCCGCCCGGATGTCGTATGCCGACCGCTCCCCCTCGATGTCCGGCAACTCCTCGAGCGCCCCCTCCGGGAACCACTTCGCCTTCCCTTCGAGGAAGGTCCGCGGCATCCGCCACGGGCCGTCGTGACTCCCGGCGACGAGTTCGAGGCACCCGGCCCGCGGCACCGGGTCGACGGGGATCCACGCGCTGGTCCCGTGCCCGTCGACGTTGTAATAGGGCTGGTCCTGGTGCCACGGCGTCCGCTGCCGGGTCCCGCCCTCCTTGACCAGGACGTGGTCGTGATAGAAGCGGACCGGGCCGTCACCGGACCACCGGGCGAGGAGGGCCGCGGCATACGCGGAGACCGCACTGTGCCGCGCGAGCCGCTCGATCTCGGGGATCTCGCTCCAGCGCCGGAAGTCCTCGACGAAGCGGCCGGGATCGTCGACCCCGCTGGCGACCTTGGTCAGCATCCCCGGCGAGGCGAGGACGCGGGCGATTCCGGCGCGGGCGAGCTCGACGTCGTCCGGGGTGAGCAGGCCGCGGACGACGAGGACCCCGTCGCGGTGGTAGGCGGCGATGTCATCGGGGGTGGGCGCGGCGACCATCAGCGCAGCGTAGTGAAACCCGCCGGGCGGGCCCGCGCGGCATACCTCCGATGGACCCAGCGCCGGTATCGTTGACCCATGGCCCGTAAGGATGCGACCGCCCCGGCGACCGAGAAGAAGAAGCGGTTCGCCGCGCTGCGTCAGCTCCCGACGGTCTACAAGGCGGTCAAGCAGGTCGATCCGCGGATCGGGTGGTGGATCCTCGGCATCTCGCTCGCCGTCCTCCTGGTCTTCATCGGCATCGGGTTCGCGCTCGGTCACCCGATCTATCTCGGGTTCATCGGTCTGCCGCTCGCCCTCCTCGCCGGGATGATCACCCTGTCGCGGCGTGGCGAGCGGGCCGCGTTCGGGGCGATGGCCGGCAAGGCCGGCGCCACCGCCGGGGCGTTGTCGATGCTGCGCCGCGGCTGGTACTACGAGCAGGAGCCGGTCGCCGCCGACGTCGCCCGCCCGCAGGAGATCGCCAACGCGGCGATGATCTTCCGCGCCCTCGGCCGCTGCGGCGTCGTCCTCATCGGCGAGGGCCCACTCCCCCGGGCCAAGAAGCTCATGGAGAAGGAGATCAAGAAGGTCGGCCGGGTCGCTCCCGGCGTGCCGGTCACCCAGCTGTATGTCGGCGAGGGCGAGGGCCAGATCGAGGTCCGCAAGCTCCCCCGGACGCTCGCCAAGCTCAAGCCGGTGATCACCACCGACGAGATGGCCCAGGTCAACAAGCGGCTGAAGTCGATCCCCGGCATCCGCCAGGGCATCCCGGCCGGCATCGACCCCACAAAGGCCCGGATGGACCGCCGCGCCCTGCGCGGCCGCTGAGGACCCGGGCGCCCGGGTCGGGTCCGGCAGGCGAACCCATCGCCCGCCCGGGTGGACCGGCTATCCACTGGGTGAGATGTGCGTCTCACGTAACACGGCGGAAACAAACGGGTGATGGGACATTAATCCGCCCCTCCTACGCTTCCCGACGACGCACGGGCCTGCGTAAGCGCCCACTGACCCTTCTAGGAGGTTTCGCTTGTTCAGCACTGCTGACGACGTCCTGCAGTTCATCAAGGACGAGGACGTCAAATTCGTCGACATTCGCTTCTGCGACCTGCCCGGTGTGATGCAGCACTTCAATGTGCCCGCCGAGAGCGTCGACGCCGACTTCTTCGTCAACGGCCAGATGTTCGACGGGTCCTCGATCCGGGGCTTCCAGGCCATCCACGAGTCGGACATGAAGCTCATCCCGGACCCCCGGACGGCCTACCTCGACCCGTTCCGCGCCGAGAAGACGCTCATCATGAACTTCTCGATCGTCGACCCGTTCACCGGTGAGCAGTACTCCCGCGACCCCCGCAACATCGCGGCCAAGGCCGAGGCCTACCTCACCTCCACCGGGATCGCCGACACCGCCTACTTCGGTGCCGAGGCCGAGTTCTACGTCTTCGACGACGTCCGGTTCGAGACGAAGCAGAACGCCGGCTACTACTACATCGACTCCATCGAGGCGGCGTGGAACACCGGCCGCGAGGAGGAGGGCGGCAACCGGGGCTACAAGACCCGCTACAAGGGCGGCTACTTCCCCGTCCCGCCGGTCGACCACTTCGCCGACGTCCGCGACCAGATCTGCATCAAGCTCAAGGAGGTCGGTCTCACGGTCGAGCGCAGCCACCACGAGGTCGGCACCGCGGGCCAGCAGGAGATCAACTACCGGTTCAACACCCTGCTCCAGTCCGGCGACGACATGATGAAGTTCAAGTACGTCGTCAAGAACACGGTGTGGGAGTTCGGCAAGACGGCGACGTTCATGCCGAAGCCGATCTTCGGCGACAACGGCTCGGGCATGCACACCCACCAGTCGCTGTGGAAGAACGGCGAGCCGCT
>JBDIAJ010000246.1:0-3433 GCA_039812345.1 Nostocoides sp.
GCTGAGCAACCACCGGGGTGGCGCCGGGGTGCTGATCGCCTATCAGTACGCCCAGGCGCTCTATCTCCTCCCGTATGCCGTGCTGGCCGTCCCCATTGCCACCGCGGCCTTCCCGGTGCTCGCCGCCGGCGCGGGCGGCCCGGTCGGCGCCGACCCCGACGGGGCCGGATCGGACGAGGCCGCGGACGGGGGCCGGGGTGGACCGGGCGCGGAGGCGAGCGGCGTGCTCGCCGGCGCGCTCCGGTCGATCCTCGTCCTCACCACCGCCGGCGCGGTGGCCCTGATGGCGGCGGCGCCGGATCTCGGCGGCTTCTTCCGGGCGCTGGATCGCAGCACGACGGGAGGGCGGGCGGGCGCCCTCGCGGCGCTCCCCGCCGCGGTGACCAGCCTCGCGCCCGGCCTGGTCGGCTTCGGCGCCGCCGCGCTGCTCGTCCGGGCCGTCTATGCCCGGGGTCCGGCACGGATCGCGGCGCTCGCGGTGGCCGCCGGCTGGCTGCTCGCGGCCGGAGTGCCGGTCCTCGCGACGCTCGGGCGAGTCGAGGTGCAGCGCACGCTCGTCGCCATCGGGGTGGGCTCGAGCGTGGGGATGACGGCGAGCGCGCTCGCGCTCGGGCTGCTCGTGCGGGGCGCGTGGGGCCATTCGGCGCTGTCCGGGGCCGTGCGGACCCTCGGGGTCGGCGTCCTGGCCGGGGCGGTGGCGCTGACCGTCGTCCGGTGGGGACTGAGCCGGGCCTGGCCACCGCCCACCGGGGGGCTGATCGGCCCCGTCGGGCACGGGCTCGTCTGCGGGGCGATCTCGGCGGGGGCCGTCCTCGCCGCGTGCGCGGTGCTCGTGCCCGGGTCGCTGCGGCTGGGGCGTGGGGCGCCCCCGGCGGCTGGGGTGACGACATGACCCGGCCCCTTCGCGTCCTCCTCCTGCTCGGGAAGTCGACCGGGGGGATCGGCACCCATGTCGCCGACCTGTCCGACCGCCTCCGCGCGCTCGGCGTCGACGTCCGGATCGCGACCGACGCGCTGACCGCCGAGCGCTTCGGCTGGGGCGACGCGCTCATCCTCTGGCCGGCCGGTGGTGGCCCCGCGTCGAGTGCCCGGCGGGTCGCCGAACTGCGCCGGTGGATCGGCTCCGCCGACATCGTCCATGCCCACGGCCAACAGGCCGGGATCCTCGCGGCCGGGCTTCTCGGGCCGCGTCGGGGTCGGCACGGAAGTCGTGAAGCGGGCCGGGGGCGGCACGGGAGCCGTGGGGCCGGCCGGGGCGGCGGGGGTCCGCGGCTCGTCGTCAGCCTCCACAACGAGCCGCCCGCCCTCGGCCGGCCCGCGGCCGCCGTCTCCGGGGCGGTGCTCGGCCGGGCGCTGGCCCGCGCCGATCTCGTCACGGGAGCCAGCGGTGACCTGGTCGACCTGGCCACCGCCGTGGGTGCGACGCGCGCGGAAGCGGCCCCGGTGCCCTCCCCGCGCGTGCCCGGGCTGCTGGCCGCGGACGCGAGCCGGCGGGAGGAGGCGCGGATCGGCATACGGCGGGAGGTGGGTGTCCCCGACGGGGACGCGCTCGTCCTGACGATCTCCCGGATCGCCCCCCAGAAGGACCTCGACACGCTCGTCACCGCGGCCGCGGCGGTGCGGGCGCCGCTCACCTGGATCGTCGCCGGCTCAGGGGACGCCGACCTGCTCGCCGCGCTGACGGACCGGGCGGAGCGGGAGGGGGCGCCGGTCCGCTTCGTCGGGGCGGTCGCCGACCCGGACCGCCTGCTGCTCGCCGCCGACGCCTTCGCCCTCACCTCGCGTTGGGAGGCCCGCGCCCTCGTGGTCCAGGAGGCGATGGCCGCCGGGGTCCCCGTCGTCGCCACCCGGGTCGGCGGCCTGCCGGACCTGCTGGACGGCGTGGGGTGGCTGGTGCCGCCGGGCGATCCGCGGGCGCTCGCCGCGGCGCTGGACGTGATCCTCGCCGACCCCGCGGCGGCAGCCGCGCGCGGCGTCGCGGGCCGGGAACGCGCCGCCGGCTGGCTCGACGGGGACGCCGCGGCACGCCGGTGGGTGCGGATCTACCGGGACCTCGCCGACGTGACGTACAGTTGAAGCCCGTGGCGGCTGCGACGAAACACATCTTCGTGACCGGAGGCGTCGCCTCCTCCCTCGGCAAGGGCCTGACGGCGTCCAGCCTCGGCAACCTGCTTCGAGCCCGCGGACTGCGGGTGACGATGCAGAAGCTCGACCCCTATCTCAACGTCGATCCCGGGACGATGAACCCGTTCCAGCACGGCGAGGTGTTCGTCACCGAGGACGGCGCGGAGACCGACCTGGACATCGGGCATTACGAGCGCTTCCTCGACGTCAACCTCAACGCCCGCGCCAATGTCACGACCGGCCAGGTCTACAGCGAGGTGATCGCCAAGGAGCGCCGCGGGGAGTATCTCGGCGACACGGTCCAGGTCATCCCGCACATCACCAACGAGATCAAGCGCCGGATGCGGGCCCAGGCGTGCGGGTCGCCGGGCGTCGCCGATGCGGATGCACCGGACGTCATCATCACCGAGATCGGCGGGACCGTCGGCGACATCGAGTCGCTGCCCTTCCTGGAGGCGGCCCGGCAGGTCCGCCACGACCTCGGTCGGGACAACTCGATGTTCCTCCACGTCTCCCTGGTGCCCTATCTCGCGCCGAGCGGGGAGTTGAAGACCAAGCCGACCCAGCACTCCGTCGCCGCCATGCGCCAAGTCGGCCTGCAGCCGGATGCCCTTGTCCTGCGGGCGGATCGGGAGATCCCGGAGTCGATCAAGCGCAAGATCTCGCTCATGTGCGATGTCGACATCGACGCGGTGACGGCGGCCGTAGACGCCCCGTCGATCTATGACATCCCCAAGGTGCTCCACCGCGAGGGCCTCGATGCCTATGTCATCCGCCGCCTCGGCCTCAACTTCCGGGACGTCGCCTGGGCCGAGTGGGACGAGTTGCTCCGGCGGGTCCACAAGCCGGCCCACGAGGTCGAGGTCGCTCTGGTCGGCAAGTACATCGATCTGCCCGATGCCTATCTCTCGGTGACCGAGGCACTGCGCGCCGGCGGGTTCGCGCACGACGCCAGGGTCCGCATCCGGTGGGTCACCTCCGATTCGTGCGAGAGCGAGGCCGGTGCCGCCAAGGCGCTCGCGGGAGTGGACGCGATCCTCGTCCCCGGCGGGTTCGGCATACGGGGGATCGAGGGGAAGGTGGGCGCGCTGCGGTGGGCGCGGGAGCGCGGCATACCGACCCTCGGAATCTGCCTGGGCCTGCAGTGCATGGTCATCGAGTACGCCCGGACCGTCGGCGGGATCGCCGGCGCGTCGTCGAGCGAGTTCGATCCGCAGACGCCCGCGCCGGTGATCGCGACGATGGCCGAGCAGCTCGCCTTCGTCGAGGGCGCTGGGGATCTCGGGGGCACGATGCGGCTCGGCTCGTA
>JBDIAJ010000247.1:0-3421 GCA_039812345.1 Nostocoides sp.
GTCCTCGACGCCCGCGCGCTCACCGAGGCGCTCTTCGGCAGCGACCAACTCGTCAACACCTTCCTCCTGGGCGTCGCGACCCAGCTCGGCGCCTGGCCGATCGCGCCGGCTCACCTCGAGGATGCGTTGGGACAGAACGGTGTCGCCGTCGCCGCCAATCTCCAGGCGTTCCGCTGGGGCCGGTCGTATGCCGCGGATCCCGCCTCGGTCACCCCCCGCCCCGCGCCCGGGGTGGGCGTGGTCGCCGGGGGTGAGCGCGCGGCATACGGACTGGTTCGGGAGTCCGGGCTCCCCACGGACGGCGACCTCGGCGGCCTCCTGGTGCGCCGGACGGCCGACCTCGTCGACTACCAGGACGCGGCCTATGCGCGGCGTTACCTCCGGCAGGTCGCCGAGGTTCACCGGCGCGAGCGGGCCGCCCTGCCCGACCGGGTGCCGGCCCTCACCGAGACCGTCGCGCGTCACCTCCACAAGCTCATGGCCTACAAGGACGAGTACGAGGTGGCGCGCCTCTGCCTCGACCCGGCCCTCGACGCGCAGGTGCAGGCGCGGTTCGGGGCGGATGCGAGCTACGCCTTCCGACTCCATCCGCCGATGCTCCGCGCGCTCGGGCTCACCTCCAAGATCGCCGTCCCGGCCGACGTCGCCCGCCCGGCCTTCCGGGCGCTGTATGCCGCGCGCCGCCTCCGCGGAACCCCGCTCGACCCGTTCGGGCGAGCCCGGGTGCGCCGGGTCGAGCGGGCGTTGATCGACGAGTATGTCGCCGCGCTCGTGCGCGCGACCGCCGTCCTGGGGCCGGACACCGTCGACCGCGTCGTCGCGCTCGCCGCCCTGCCCGACCGCGTGCGTGGATACGAGGACGTCAAGCTCTCCGGCGTCGCGGACTACCGCCGGGCTCTCGCCGAGGCACTGTCGGCGCTGCGCTGATCACACCTGCTCGCCGTGCGCCGCCGGACGTGGCAGGCTGACCGCCAGCGCACCGCAGCCCAGGAGGATCGATGTCCGTCACCGTCGACGACGAAGTCATACTCGCCCACGCGATCGGGGAGACCACCCCGCCACTGCTGACCACCACGATCCCGGCGAACCTCGACGCGACCGTCGCCGCCCACGGGGACCGCGAGGCACTGGTCGACTGCGAGCAGGGGATCCGGTGGACGTATGCCGAGTTCGCCGCGGAGGTGGACCGGGTCGCCCGGGCGCTGGTCGCGTCGGGGTTCACCACGGGCCAGCGGGTGGGGATCTGGGCGCCCAACATGGCGCAGTGGACGGTCGTTCAATATGCGACGGCGAAGGTCGGCCTCATCCTCGTCAACATCAACCCGGCCTACCGGACGCACGAACTGCAGTTCGTGCTCAGGCAGGCGGGTGTCGCCCTGCTGGTCGCCGTCGAACAGTTCAAGACGAGCAACTACGCGGCGATGATCGACCAGGTGCGCGCTGACTGCGCCGACCTGCGCGAGGTGGTCTATTTCGGGACGCCGGGGTGGGACGAGTTCGTCGCCCGGGGCGACTCGGTCGAGGAGGCCACCGTGCGGCAGATCGCCGACGGCCTCCGCCCGGAGGACCCGATCAACATTCAATACACCTCGGGGACAACGGGTTTCCCCAAGGGTGCGACCCTCTCGCATCTCAACATCCTCAACAACGGCTTCCTCGTCGGGGAGATCTGCCGCTACACCGAGGTCGACCGGATCTGCATTCCGGTGCCCTTCTATCACTGCTTCGGGATGGTCATGGGCAACCTCGCGGCGACCACCCACGGGGCGTGCATGGTCATCCCCGCGCCGGGCTTCGACCCCGCCAAGACGCTCGCCGCCGTCCAGAACGAACGGTGCACGTCGTTGTATGGCGTGCCGACCATGTTCATCGCCGAATGGGCGCTGCCGGACTTCTCGTCATACGACATCTCGAGTGTGCGGACCGGGATCATGGCCGGCTCCCCGTGCCCGGCGGAACTGATGAAGAAGCTCATCGCGGCGGGCATCGAGGAGATGACGATTTGCTATGGCATGACCGAGACGTCTCCCGTCTCGACCCAGACGCACACCGACGACGACTTCGACCACAAGGTCGGGACCGTCGGCCGGGTCTGTCCGCATCTGGAGATCCGGGTGGCCGACCCGGTGACCGGGGACACCCTCAAGCGGGGGGAACCCGGCGAGTTCTGCACCAAGGGCTACTCGGTGATGATCGGCTATTGGGACGAGCCCGAGAAGACGGCCGATGCCGTGGTCGACGGGTGGATGCGCACGGGCGACCTCGCCGTCATGGACCCCGACGGCTACGTCCGGATCACCGGCCGGATCAAGGACATGGTCATCCGCGGCGGCGAGAACATCTATCCGCGGGAGATCGAGGAGTTCCTCTACACCCACCCCGACATCGTCGACGCGCAGGTCATCGGGGTGCCGGACCCGAAGTACGGCGAGGAGTTGTGCGCCTGGATCCGGATGCGTGACGGGGCCGAGCCGTTGACCGCCGAGTCGGTCCGCGCGTTCTGCACGGGCAGCCTCGCGCATTACAAGATCCCGCGGTATGTCAAGCTCGTCGACGACTTCCCCATGACCGTCACCGGCAAGGTACGCAAGGTCGAGATGCGTCAGGTCTCCTCGCACGAGCTGGGCCTGGACGCCTGAGGCGCCGCCGCCTCTGACTCGGTTCGGCCGGCGTTCGGCGTGAGTCGACTCGGGGATTTCGCGTGCGCTGCGGAGACCGGGTAGCATCGTCCCTCGGCGCCCGCGACCCCGCGCGCGCCAGGCGCCCGTAGCTCAACGGATAGAGCATCTGACTACGGATCAGAAGGTTAGGGGTTCGAATCCCTTCGGGCGCGCAGATCGGACACGCGGGATGACCTGCGCAAACACCGTCAGAGGCGGCCCTGGCCGTCGGGTCGCGGGCCGGGCTTCGGCTCACAAATCGGCTCAAAAACTATTCACGGACCGCGGTCGGCATCAGGTCGGCCGTGCAGGCGGCCCGTCGGCTCGGCCTCGCCGCGGCGACATCGGGGGATGTTCCGGTCGCGACTTCGCCAGTGCTGTCCCCCAGGGCCAGCGGGCCGGGCATTGGGGTGTCATGGACGAGCCGCGGAGCTGCGCGACATGGCGCGCGAGGATCCGCAGCTGGTGGTCGCCGATCTTCGGCGGCTGCGCCGGATCTTCGGGGAGCAGCTCCCGCTGTGGCGGTCATGATCGGGGCCCGGAGCGCGGCTCGTGGCCGAGCGCTGCGGGCCCTGTGCTGGGGCTGCGCGTCAGGTGGTGGTCAGTGCCGTCCCAGGCGGCGCGCTTGACGCGGGTCGGGCCCTCGGTGGTGAGGAGACGTGTCGCGCGGGCGGCGTCGGCGGAGACCTTGGCGCGCACGGGCGCGAAGTGGTCGACGTACTCGGTCACTGCCTGGTAGCCGGCCCACGCGGTGCCCCGGA
>JBDIAJ010000248.1:0-3228 GCA_039812345.1 Nostocoides sp.
GCCCACCCGATGACCTCCTCGACGACCCGCAGCGGTTCGGTGGTCCGGTAGGAGCGGGTCGGGTTGCCGGGGAAGCGTTTGTCGGTGACATTGGGGTCGTCCTCGATCGTCCCGAGCGGCTCGACCCGATAGACCCGCGCGGGCCCGTCGCCGCGGGCGAGTTCGGCGGCGAGCGGCGCGCCCTCCGCGCTGGCGGTGAGATAGATGTGGTTGGCCCGCCGGCCCGAGCCGTAGTTGGACCGCCACCCCGGCGTGAGCAGATCCCCGGGGCGGAGGTCGGCACGGGTGCCGTGGAAGAACGGTCCCGGATCGTCCACCGGCCGCCGCGGCGGCGGCGGGTCGCGCAGCAGGCTGTCGAGGCGGGCCATGAGGATGCCGACGCGGCCGCGGCCAGGCGACACGCGGGGGTAGCGGCTCAGGACGTCGAGCACCATCGGGGTCGCGCGGCCGGCGGCCGCGGTGACGACGTACTCGGCGACCACCGGGTCGTCACCGCGGGCGAGTTCGGCCGCGCGGGCCGCGTGCGCGCCGGCGCCGAGGATGTGCCCGACCTGTGTCGCCTTCGCCAGCGGATGGAGGTATGCCGACGCCGCGGCACATGCGGCTGCCTCCGCCGCGTGCCGGGCCGCGTCCGTCGGTGCCTCCCGGGCCGCGCGTCGCGCGTCGGTCGCCGTGGCGCGCTGCAGGCGCGTCCGCGGTGCCCCGTCGGCGAACACCCGCGCCGCGTCGAGTGCCGCCCGCGGGCGGGTGTCGCCCGGGTTCGCCCGCTGGAAGACGACCTGCGCCGGCTCGGCGCAGGCCACGGCATACGCGGCGACGGCACGCAACTCCTCCATGGTCAAGGCGAAGTCCCCGGGGTCCGTCGGCATCTCATCGAGTCTGGCACGCCCGGACGCCCGGTGGCCGATCGCGTGTCGGTGGACCCGCATACTGGTCGGGCCATGACGACTCGACCCGGCCGCCTGTGGTGGCTCGCCCTCCCGCTCGCCCCCGCGCAGGGGCTGTGGTTGAAGCGGACCATGCGACGGTATGCCGATGCGGACGGCCGCGCCGGTCAGGTCGGGTCGGGGTCGCGCCGGCTGACCGTGGTCGCGCTCGGGGACAGCGTCGCCGCCGGCTATTCCCTGGCGCACCACCGCGATTCGGTGGCCGGGCAGCTCGCCGAGCGGGTGGCCGCGGCATACGACGCGACCGTCGAGTGGCGGGTCGCCGCGAAGTCGGGCACCACGGCGGGTGAGGCGCTCGCGCTGGTCTCGGCGTCGGTGCTGCGGGGCGCCGATCTCGTCTTCCTCTCCGTCGGGGTCAACGATCTGAAGAACCTGCACTCGGCGGGGCGCTTCCGGCGGGAGTTCGCCGCGCTGCTGGATGCGGTGCTCGCGGCCGCGCCCGGGGCGCAGGTGTGCTGGCTCGGCATCCCGCCGCTCGACCACTTCCCCGCCTTCCCGCGGCCGCTCGCCGACGTCCTCGGCTGGCGCGGGAGGCGGTTCGACGCGATCGCCGCGGAGGCGGTGGGCCGGCGCGAGCGTGCGTTCCGGATCCAGTCCGACGGGCCGCTCGGGCCGGAGATGTTCGGACCGGACGGCTTCCACCCGAGCGCGACCCTCCACGCCGCCTTCGCCGACGCGGTCATGGACGCTCTCGCCGAGGATGGACGAGGGCGCGCGCTGTGGGGCCGGCCCGGGCGAACGGTCTGGTTCCTGACCCACCCCCAGGTCGCCGTCGACCCCGAGGTCGACGTCCGCGCGTGGGGGCTGAACCCGGTCGGGCGGGCCCGGGCGGAGGCGCTCGCCGACGCGCCGTTCCTCGACGCGGTGACCGGCGTGTGGTCCTCCACCGAGACCAAGGCGGTGGATACGGCGGAGGCGCTGAGCGGCATACGGCCGGTGTGGCGACGTGAACGGCTTGGTGAGAACGACCACAGCGCAACGGGATTCATGCCACCGGAGGAGTTCGAGCGGGTGGCCGACGCATTCTTCGCGCAACCCGAGGCGAGCGTGCGCGGGTGGGCGACCGCGGCCGACGAGCAGCGGCGGATCGTCGCGGCGGTCGAGGAGATCCTCGCCGCGCCCGAGACCGGAGACGGCGACGTCGTCATCGTCGCGCACGGCGCGGTGGGGACGCTGCTGCTATGTCACCTCCTCGGGCGCCCGATCACCCGTGACCTCGACCAGCCCGGTCAGGGGCATGTGTTCGCCTTCGATCGCGACACCCGCGCGGTCCGCCACACCTGGCGCCCGCTGGAGTCGCTGCTCCCCTGACGCGCTGGGCCGAGGCGAATATGTGTGGGATCGGTGTCAACGGCGAAGAGCTGGTTTCAAGACGCGCAGCGGGCGCCGCCAGACCTTTCGCGGCACCCGCTGCGTCGTGCGAGATCTGCACCAGAACCCGCTCTAGAACGGCACTAGAACGGCATCGCCCAGCCGGTGGGGTTGCCGTAGCCGGAGCCGAAGACCGGAAGCTGAGCGTTGTTCTCTTCGTCCCCGTCGTAATGGCCCATGGTGGAGACCATCTGACCGCCGCCGATCGAGATGGTGATGTGGTTGATGCCCGGGAAGAAGATGAAGGCGCCGGCGGGCGGAGTGTCCGTCCGCCGAGGCGAGCCATACGCTTGCCAAACGCCGGTAGCCGTTGCCGCCGTCTTGGGGTACTTCCCTTCCTTGATGTAGCTGGCCATCACGAGTTTCACGCAGTCGTAGGACCATTCCCCGTTCGGCCCGGGAGACCAGTCGGCGGCGCTGAAGAAGTTCATGCCGCTCTCTTGAGCGTATGCATGACCGACGGTGGTAAGCGCGTTGTTGGCGGCCTGCTGCGCCAGCGAGGCGGGCGGTGGGGTGCTGCCGCATCGGGGGATGGCGGAGCTGTACTTGACGTAGCCGCCGTCGGCAAGCGGGGTCTTGGCTTGGTCGGCCGGGGTGTCGGTGACCACGTCGTGGATGAAGGTGCCGTCGGTCAACTTGTCCCATGTCCGGTTGTCGGCGTAGGTGGAGAAGCCGAGTTTGGATCCGATGGTCTGGCAGTCGATGGTGATCGATGCGCCGTTGGGCACGACGCGGGCGACGGTAGCGGTGACCGAGGGCGCCACCCGGATGTTGACATTGGTCCCGCCGCCGATCCACTGCGTGGTCGCATGCGCAGCCACACCGGGACCGGAGCATCGGGGGATGGCGGAGCTGTACTTGACGTAGCCGCCGTCGGCAAGCGGGGTCTTGGCTTGGTCGGCCGGGGTGT
>JBDIAJ010000249.1:0-3214 GCA_039812345.1 Nostocoides sp.
ACATCGTCCCCATGCCGTCGTCGACGAGGCGGAAGACCTGGTGACTCATCAGCTCGGTGCCACCGACGCGGGTGAAACTCGACCCGCCGTTGGTCGAGCGATACACGCCGACGCCCTGGTAGGAGTCGGAGTTGGTGTTGGACTCACCCGTGCCCACCCAGAGCGCCCGGTCCTTGGCGAGGGTGAGGGCACCGATGGAGAGGGTGGGCATCTTGTCCCAGATCGGGATCCAGTGGCGGCCCGCGTCGGTGGACTTCCAGACGCCGCCGTCGGCGGCGCCCGCGTAGTAGGTCGAGCCGCTCATCGCCAGCGCGGTGGTCCGCCCGGCGACGCGCTGGAAGCCCGAGCCGGCGTTGGACCAGTAGGGGTCGGTGTAGCCCGCGGGCTCAGCGTTCATGGAGACCGCGGTCAGCTCGCTGGCCGTGGCCCGGGCGAGGGGGACCTTGGCGGCCTGGGCGCGGGCGTTGACGAGCGCCCCGGCGGGGACACTCTCCGCGGGGAGGCTGCGCTGCTGGGCATACTGCTCGGCCATGTCGGCGACCTCGAGGGAGTCGCCGTCGCCCTCGCGGAAAACCGAGCCGGGCTGCTGGTGGGTCTGCAACTGAGCCCACCTGGGTGTAGGGGCGGGCGTGCTCGCCGCCGCGATGGTGGTGCCGGTGGCGGCGAGGGCGATCGCAAGGGTGGTGATGCGACGCGTACGGCTGCTGGTCATCGATCCTCCGGAGGGGGCGGGGCTGGTCACTCCAGTCCGGGACGGCCCCGTCGGTCAACCTCCCACTCGCGCGGGCCGGTGTCCAGAACCCCGCACTCCCAGGTTTCTCCCAGACTTTCGGACCGGTCCGGAGGCTCAGCGTCCGGGCGCCGTCCAGGACAGGAGGGTCAGGAGAACGGCCACGATCGGGAAGCCGATCGCGTAGTAGCGGCTCAGCACCGCCAGCCCCCGCGGGACGGGTTGTTTCTCGCCCGTGACGGGGTCGACGAGTCGGTCGTCGAGGGTGGCGCCATTGAGGCGCACAAGGCCGTATGCCGCGCCCGCCACCGCGAGCGCGCCCACCAGCGAGGGCCAGAGCGGGTCGACCGTGCCCGCCGTCGCCCGCCACAGGGCGCTGGGGAGAACGGCCCCGAGGAAGCCGGCGAAGAGGACCGCGAAGCCGAGGAGTGGTCGGCGCATGATCCAGCCGAACAGCAGCGGGATGGCGACGATGACCCCCGCGATGACGGCGGCACCGAGCAGCGAGCCGCGCGACACGGCATACGACTCGCCACGCAACCAGGCCCCCGCGGCGGGAGGAAGGACCCACAGCCCGAGGACACCGAGCACGGTCAGGGCGACCGTCGCCAGGGTACGGGTCTGGCGCGGTTCGAGGTCGGGCAGGGCGAGGCTCGCGGCATACGCGAGCGGGGGTCCGAACGCCTCGGCCGGGCTCTGGCCCGTCTCGGCGCAGTGGGATTGAACCTCCGTGAGCGCGGACCCGATGTCCGCTCCGGTGACATTGCGCGAACGCAACGCCAGCACGAAGTCCCGCTCCCATTTCTCGGTCCGGCGAACGGCGTTCATCGGAGTGCTCCTTCGGTCGTATGGACGTGCGCCCCCGCGGTGCCGGTCATCAGGGCGCCGGTGACGGCGGCGAACTCGGCCCAGGCGCCAGTCTGTCGGGCGAGCTCGACGCGGCCGGCCGCGCTCAGGGTGTAGTACTTGCGGCCGGGACCGCCCTCCCCCGCGCGCCACTCGACCTCGACGAGGCCGCCGGACTCGAGCCGACTGAGCAGGGGATAGAGCGTCCCGCCCTTGACGGCGCCCGCGCCGGACGCCTCGAGGTCCGCGCTGATTGCGTAGCCGTAGGTCGGGCCGCGGGAGATGATCCCGAGGACGCAAGGCTCGAGGAGCCCTCGCATCCACTCGGCCGGCCATCCGCTCTGCTGCACGGCTATATCGTTCCTCTATCTAGTCAGATTGTCAACATAGATAGGTGATCTGGCGAGAGCTCGGCGGGAGTCTCGCCGCCGCGCGTCAGCCCTGGGCGGCGTCGGTTGCTCGGGCCGGTCGGCCCGCGGCGGCAGCGCGCGCCGCGTCCCGGCGCTCGTCCCGAGCGAGCCAGGTGCACAGACAGATCTCGTTGCCCTCGGGGTCGGCGAGCACCCAGTAGGACGGGGCGAACTCGGCACTGACGAGGCGACCGCCGGCGGCCAGGGCGGCGTCCAGACGGGCACTGACGAGATCGTGCGGCACGGTGAGGTCGAAGTGGATCCGGTTGCGTTGCGGCCTCGGGGCAGCCATGTGCTGGAACCAGATCGACGGGCCGGTGCCGCGGGGGTCGATGAGGTCGCCGTCCGGGCCGTCGACGTAGTCGAACACGGCGGCCCAGAAGGGCCGGATCCGCGCCTCGTCGAGGGTGTCGACGGCCAGTTCGAGGCGTTGGACGGGGTGCCCGTCGCCCGGTGCCGTCGCGTCAGGCGTCCAGCCGTGGGCGCGCAATCGGTCGGTGATGGCGAGCGCGGCGGCGACCTGGGGGGCCGCGACCCAGCCGGTCTGCTCGTCCCGCCATGAGGAGCCAGCTCAAGTGCGACGGTGAGCCGCGCCAGCGGACCACCTGGGGTCATGAGGAGTCGAATCAAAAGACATCAGCGCCACAGGCCGGGGTAGACGACCAGCGCGGCACCCGCGCAACCCCACGAGAACACTGCGGATCTGACGACGATGGCCGGGTATGGGCCGCGCCAGCGGACCACACCCGGCCATGAGGAGTCAGATCAAACAAGCATCAGTGCCCGTGGCCGTGACCGGCGGCCGGGGCGGGCTCCTCGTCCTTCTTCTCGACCACGAGCGTGTCGGTGGTCAGGACCATCGAGGCGATCGACGCGGCGTTGCGCAGCGCCGAGCGGGTGACCTTGACCGGGTCGACGACGCCCTCGGCGACGAGGTCGACATACGCGCCGGTGGCCGCGTTGAGGCCCTGGCCGATCGGGAGTTCGGCGACCTTGGCGACCGCGACATAGCCCTCGATGCCGGCGTTCTCGGCGATCCACCGCAGCGGCTCGGCCGAGGCCTTGCGCACGATGTTGGCGCCGGTCAACTCGTCACCGGTCAGGCCGAGGGAGTCGAGCGCGGGCAGCGCGTGGACGAGGGCGGTGCCGCCGCCGGCGACGATGCCCTCCTCGATCGCGGCGCGGGTGGCCGAGATCGCGTCCTCGATGCGGTGCTTCTTCTCCTTGA
>JBDIAJ010000250.1:0-3174 GCA_039812345.1 Nostocoides sp.
CACGGCTGGTCCTCAGCTTCTTCTCAGCCTCCTGATAGATGTCCCACACGGGACCTCCAGGATGTGTTCCTACGTTGCCTTGTATGGCGCTGGTGAATGGGGAACATGACGGGGCTGGACGATGACGGCGACGGGGCGCCGCCGCCTGGTGAGCGGGGTCGGTGCGCTGGCCATGGCGGTCGCCGGGGCGGGCGGGATGTGGTGGTTCGAGCAGAGCCGATCCGCGGCCACGCCGAGCGTGTCGACGACGACGATGAGCAGCCCGGCCACGCTCGGCACGGTGTCCCGCACGGTGTCGGCGTCGGGCACGTTCGTTCCCACCAACCTGGGCGATCTCGACTTCGGCACCGCGGGAACCGTCGACCACATCGCGGTGACCGTGGGCCAGAAGGTCCGCAAGGGCGCCCGGCTCGCCACCCTTGACACGACCGCCCTGACCGCGAATCTGACGGCGGCACAGGACACCCTCTCCGCGGCCCAGTCCTCCCTGACCAGCGCCGAGGCGAGCGGGGTCAGCTCGCAGATCGCGGCCGCCCAGGCGACGGTCGCCTCGGACCAGGCGAAGGTCGCCACGGCCCAGGACCAACTCGACTCGGCCACCCTGACGGCCCCGTTCTCCGGGACGGTGGCCGCGGTCAACATCACCGACGGACAGTCGGTGTCGGCGAGTTCCGGATCGAGCCAGAGCGGGTCCACCGGAGGCCAGGCCGCCGGCGGCTCCTCGGGGGGCGGGGGCGGTGGCTCGGGCAGCGGCGCCTCGGGCAGCACGTTGGCGTCGACCTCCGGCGAGATCGTGCTGGTGGATCCGGCCCACTGGAACGTCGACGCCTCCGTCACCGCGGCCGACCTGGCCCAGGTGGCCAAGGGCCAGGCCGTCTCGGTCACCGTCTCCACGGTCGGCACCGGCTCGGGCACCACCCGAGGCTTCGGTGGCTTCGGTGGGTTCGGCGGTGGCGGCTTCGGCGGACTCGGCGGCGGACTCGGGGGACTCGGGGGCCTGACCGGAGGGACGCAGCGTGGCGGGGCGAGTGCCGCCGGCGGCACCACCGGATCGAGCGGGACGACGGGATCGTCGACCGGGTCGAGCGGACCCACGATGACCGGGACGGTGACCTCGGTCGGAATCATCGGCTCGGCCTCGTCCGGGTCGGTGGCGACGTTCCCGATCACCATCCGCATCGACGGGTCGCCGAGCGGGATCTACTACGGGACCAGCGCCAACGTCGTCATCACCACCACCACGCTGAACAATGTCCTCAGTGTGCCGACCGCGGCCATCGGGACCGACGGGTCCGGCAACGCGACGGTCGTCGTCATCGACGGGACCACCCGCAAGACCGTCCGGGTCACGACCGGTCAGATCTTCGGCAGCCGAACCCAGATCCTCTCCGGCATCACCGCGGGCCAGAACGTCGCCATCACCGTGCGAACGGGAGGAGCCGGGCAGTTCGGCACCGGCCGGGGCACCGGGGGCGCCGGGGGCACCGGCCAGGGCGGGACGCGCTCGGGCGGCACGACGTCCGGGGGTGCGCGGGGATGACCACACAACCCGTCCTGACGATGACGACCGTCGTGAAGACCTACCGGATCGGCACGCAGCAGGTCGAGGCCCTGCGCGGCATCGACCTGGCGATCCCCGCGGGCGACTTCGTCGCGATCATGGGGCCGTCCGGCTCGGGCAAGTCGACCCTCATGCACATTCTCGGCTGCCTCGACATCCCGACCAGCGGAACCTACGAGTTGGGCGGCACGGACGTGTCGCACATGTCGGAGGCGGAGCTCGCCGTCGTGCGCAACCGGCGGATCGGCTTCGTCTTCCAGCAGTTCAACCTGCTGCCGTCGCTGTCAGCGGCCCGCAATGTCGAGCTCCCACTGCTGTATGCCGGTGTCCCCGCCGCCGAGCGCCGCGCCCGGGCCGAGGAGGCGCTGCGGCGCGTCGGTCTGGCGGACCGGCTCGAGCACCGGCCGACCGAACTCTCCGGCGGCCAGCAGCAGCGCGTCGCCGTCGCGCGGGCGGTCGTCACCGAACCCGAGCTGATCCTCGCCGACGAGCCGACCGGCAACCTCGACTCCACCGCGACGCACGACATCCTCGACCTGTTCGACGAGCTCCACGGCCAGGGGCGGACGATCGTCCTGATCACCCACGAGGCCGATGTCGCCGAACGGGCCGCCCGCACCATACGCCTGCTCGACGGGCGCATCGAGACTCCGGTCGGGGCGCTGCCATGACCTTCTCGGAGACCCTGCGGACGGCCCTGCACGCGATCGCGGCGCGGCGGCTGCGCTCCGGACTCACCGTCCTCGGCATCATGATCGGCATCACCGCGGTGATCCTCACCGTCGGTCTCGGCCAGGGAGCCCAGCGGCAGGTGGCCGCACAGATCAACGCCCTCGGCACCAACCTCCTCGTCGTCTCACCGGGCAGCAGCACCTCCTCCTCGGGGATCCGGGCCGGACGCGGGTCGGCCACGACGCTGACGGCCGCGGACGCCGCGATGCTCGCCGACCCCGGCGTCGCACCCGACGTCCGGGCCGTGGCGGCGACGGCGACGTCCAATGCCGCCCTTGTCGCCGGCGGTAACAACTGGACCACCTCGGTGCTCGGCACGACTCCGTCGTGGCTCGGGGTTCGCGCTCGGTCGATCAGTTCCGGTCGCTTCCTCACCGCGCAGGACGTCACCGAGGCCACCCCCGTCGTCGTCCTCGGGGCGACCACCGCGTCGAACCTCTTCGGCAGCGCGGACCCCGTGGGCCGCACCCTGTCGATCGGCGGCCAGTCCTTCACCGTCGTCGGCGAACTCGCGTCGGCGGGCACGTCGTCGACCCTCGACCAGGACGACCTGGCGATCGTGCCCAGCACCACCTTCGCGGCCCGCCTGTCGACGACGGGCAACCAGCAGAGCGTGTCGAGCATCTATCTCGAGGCCGCCTCCCCCGACAGCCTCTCCGCGGCCACCCAGGAGGCCCAGAAGGCCCTCGCCGTCACCCATGACGTCACCGCGGACACGGCCGACTTCACCGTCACCAGCCAGCAGTCGCTGGTCCAGACCGCCACGAGCACGACCCACACCCTGACGATCCTGCTCGGCGGCATCGTTCTCCGGACTAACGATGGGGTAACAATGCGGCCTTGGGCGTGCCCTGTCGGGCGAGAGGGCGGGTTACGAGTCG
>JBDIAJ010000251.1:0-2947 GCA_039812345.1 Nostocoides sp.
GGCCCGGCTCGTCCGCACCGGGCCCGGGGACTGGTTCGCCCTCGGGCCCGTCGAGGCTGTCCGGGCCGCGCTCGGCGCGCCGCCGGGGAGCGCGCGGAGCCGGGCGATCGGCATACGGTCGGTGAATCGGGAGGCGGTCGAGGATCGGCTCGAGCGGGCGCTCGCGCTGGCCGGCGAGGGCGCCGACCTGTCGTGGAGCGTCGCGGCGGACGGCGACGAGGCGGTCGCGACGATCACCGTCACCGACCCGTATGCCGCGGGCCGCCTCGCCGCCCGCCTCGAGGCCGCGCTGTGGTCGGAGGACCTGACCGGCACGGTGACACCGACACCGGGCGCTCTGACGGTTCGAGCCGCGCCGGCCTGAGCCCTCGGCGCCGCAAACCCCGGGGACTCAGCGCGGGAGGTGAGTGGGCAGGGTGAAGCGGGGGCCGCGGCGAGGGCGGGCGGGGCCGCCCATGAGGGCGAGGGTGGTGGCGCGGTGGCGGTGCCCGGAATACGGCTCGAGGACCACCCGCAGTTCGTCGTCGGTCAGGTCATGCCCGAGCAACGCCCAGCCGACCTCCTTGGCGAGGTGGTAGTCCCCGAAACTCGGCGCGTCCGGATCCCCGAGCGCCCGCTGGGCCACCTCGGCCGCGGTCCACTCACCCACCCCCGGGATCGCCCGGAGCCGGGCGTGCGCGGCGGGCAGCGGCATCCCGACGATCTCCTCGAGCCGCCCCGCGACCTGGGCGCACCGCACGACCGTCGCCGAGCGCTGCGGGGTGACGCCGGCGCGGAGGAACTCCCACGACGGAATCGCCCGCCACCCGGCGGCCGTCGGCGCCAGCCGCAGCCGCTCGAGCGGCCCCGGGGCCGGCTCGCCGAACTTCCACACGAGGGTGCGGTAGCCGGCGAACGCCTCTTTGCCGGTCACCTTCTGCTCGATGACCGCCGGGATCAGCGAGTCGAGGATCAGACGCGACCGGCCCATCCGCCACCCGGGGAAGGCCCGCCGGGCGTCGGCGATCTGCCGGTGGTGCGCCACGAACCCGGTCCAGTCGTCGTCGGCCCCGAGCAGCGCGGGGAGCCCGTCGAGCAGCCAGTCCGCGCCGGCACCCCACGCCTCACCCACGACATCCCCGCCGGTCTCGACCCGCACCAGCAGGGTCCCCGGCCCGTCGGGCGTATGCCGACCCAGCCACGTCCCCGCCTCGTCTCGCCTGAACGTCGGGTCACCACCGCCGTGCCGCAGCACCCCGAGGACGGCACCGACAGCGAGCGGGTGCCCGGGCCGGTGGCGACGGGTGCGGGGAAGGGCGGCGGACGGCATCCGGACTCGGCTCGACCCTCGGGATGCGACGTCAGACCGGACGCGGAGCGACCCGGAGCATCGGCCCCGCGGGTGCCCGGGTGCGCCCGAAGCCGACCCAGATGTAGGTGGGCACGAGGGGGATCGCCGCCGCGAGCACCGGCTCGGGGATCCGTCCCGCCCACGCGGGGATGAGGTCGTCCCCGGCGAAGGCCTCGGCGTCGGCCAGCACCGGCAGGGTGTAGTCCCACAGGTCGAACTCGGCGAACAGCCGCTTCAGGCCCGCGCGGCTCGCGTAGTGCTCGTAGTAGTGGTCGCCTCGGCGGGTCAGCCGCAGATAGCGATCCGCGGCCCGCTGCGGCAACCAGGACAGGAACGGCAGCCGGTAGTGCGGCTCGAGGATCTGGTAGCGGTGCCCGACGCCGAGATAGGCCACACCGTCGGGCGCGAGGACCCGGCGGATGTCAGCGGCCACGGCGGGCGGGTCGACGACGTGCTCGTAGATGTGGTTGAAGACGACGACGTCGATCTCCCCGTCGCCCAGCGGCAGCGCCTCCCCGCGGGCCAGCCGGAAGTCGACCCGCTCGCCGAACCGCTCCCGGGCCGCGGCCAGCCCCGGCTCGTCGATGTCGACGCCGATGGTCTGCGCCCCCGCCAGCGCGAGCTCGTCGGCGATGAACCCGGCCGAACACCCGACGTCCAGCGCGCGCAGGCCGGTGAGGTCATCGACCCCGAGGGCATGCCGGAGGACGGCGATGATCTTGCGCGCCTTGGTCCGCCGGCCCTCCTCGTCGAGCATCTTGTCCATGAGCTCGGAATAGGCGAGCTGCTCCTGCCGACCCGGGGCCCCGCCCGCCTGCTGCTCCATGACCGGCGATCCTAGGACGCGGCACCGACGAGGTGGTGCGCCCGGGCCCACAGCCAGCCGATCGCGGCATACAGGACGTCGGCGAACGTCGTCACGAACCGGATGATCACCGCGACCGCCGTCGCCGCCGGGATCGGCAGCACCGTCCCGAGCAGCAGGACGAGCAACCCGTCCCGCACCCCGACCCCGGCCGGAACGAGGACGACGAGCATCCCCGCGCACGACGCGAGCGCGAACCCGCACACGCACACCACCGCCAGATCCCGTATGCCGATCCCCGGCGACAGATCGCGCGCCAGGACCGCGACGCTCGCCCCGGCGAAGCACCACCCGAGCAGGAACCAGCCGGACATCACCGCGACCGCCCGCCGGGACAGCGGGTGTTCCAACGGCTCCCGCCGCAGGAGCCGCAGCCCCCGGGCGATCATCGCGTTGAGGACGGGCGGGTGCAGCGCGACGGCGAGCGCGGGCAGGGCGAGGAGGACGAGGACGAGCACGGCCCGGGTGTCCTCGCGGCGCACCAGCAGCGGCAGGGCGGGCAGCCCGATCGCCAGCCCGGTGAGCACCGACAGGCCGACGCAGACCAGACCCGCCACCGCCGAGCGCCGCCGCTGGATCCGCAGCCGCGCCCCCATCTCCGCCTGGGCCAGGACCGTCCACACCGAGCCGGGGACGAACTTCCCGAGCTGCCCGACGAAGAAGATCCCCGCGGCGGGTCGGATCGGCAGCGGGGTGCCGAGGTCGGCGAGCACGGCCCGCCAGCCGAGCATCGTCACCCACGGCGCGCCGAG
>JBDIAJ010000252.1:0-2931 GCA_039812345.1 Nostocoides sp.
CTTTCCTGACGCCGACGATTCGGCGGCGTGACACCGTGGCCCCGGCGGGTCCTCGGCTACCTGGCGAGAACGCTAGGCAGCGGCCACATACCCGCCAATCGACATATCGCGCACCGCCGTGCATGATCGTGTGCAGCCTGCACACGGCCGGTTCACGGCAAGTCCCCGGCCGCGACGACCCGCAGCCGGACGAGATCGCCGGGCACATAGGCCAGCGGCGTCTGCTCGATCGCCGCCACCTCGATGCTCCCCTCTGCCGCCCCGGCGAGCAGGGCTTGCTGCGCTGCCTGCTCCCGCGCCTGCTCGACGGCCGGACCCGACCGGCCCGGCCCACCGGGGACGATCCAGTCGACCACACCCGCGATGCGGGTGCTTGCCGCGCCGACGGCCACGGCCTGCGCGATATCGGCGCACGCCGCAACCGGAAACCCCGCGCCGGGCTGCGCCGCGACCCAGGGCCCGTCGGCCCGGCCGATCGCCCTCGCCGCGAGGGTCCAGGCCTGGGGACCGTCCTCCACGGGCACGAGATGGAGCGCCGCGAGTGAGGTGCGGACGCCCGCCACGATCTGCCCGTGCTCGGTCCGCGCCGGTTCACCCGCGTGCACGACCGCCAGCCAACGCCGGCCGGCCGACTGCCCGGCAACCAGGGTTTCGTCGGCACCGACCAGGCGGGCGACCCCGCGGATCCGGGCCGCCGCCACGGCGCCCAACGTCAGCGCGGGGAAGCGGCGCGCCGCCGGCAACTCCATCACGGTGCCGTCGAGCCGGGTCAGGTAGGGCCGCGCGCCCGGCAGCACCTGCCTCACCGACCCCTCCAGGGCCGCGGTCGTCGAGGCGGCGAGGGGCAGAAGAGTGGCGTTGAGGGCGGTGGAGTTCTCGCGTTCGAGCAGGCCGATGCTGCCCAGCGAATGCGACAGCGCGACCGGCAGACCGGGCAGTCGGGCCGTCAGGGCCGCGCCCAGCTCCTGCTCGGCGAACGCATCGACGGGTGCGAAGGCCGCGGTCACGGCCACCGCCTCGACCGCGGCGGCGCCCAGGTCCGCCGCGAGCCGATCGAGCTCGCCGGCGGAGGGACCGGGGCGGGGCGTCCCGTCATACGTGCATCCCCCGGTGAGCACGCGATGGGTGCGTCCGACGGCTGTGAGGAGGTCCGCCGGCCAGCCGAAGAGAGGCGGCACCACATCGTCGGCGCTCTCCGCGAGTCGCACGCAGCCGACCCGCGCCAGGCCGGCTCGCGTGGCCAGGGCGGTCTCGAAGGCGTCGGTGGCCACGGCCACCCCGCGGGCGTCGAGCGCCGCCGGGGCCGCGCGCACCAGCGCCGTCAGGACGTCGATGAGGCGATCGGGTCCCGCGGTGGGCACGATCGCCGAGCCGCGAACGGCGCCGCCTTCGAGCAGGACGGCGCACACCTGTTCGGCGGAGTCCTCCACGCCGATCATCGGACCCGCGGCCATGCGCCCGCGCTCCTTCCGGTTCGGTGGCGCCGACCAGCGGGCCGCCTTGTGCATCCGGCACAGCGGCCGGGTTGTCGTGTGGCATTGTGCACGCATGTCACCGGATGCGCTACGCGGCGGCGACGTCGCCGCGCTCGCCCTCGGCTGCGATGTCCTCGGCTCCGGAGGCGGCGGCACGACCGGCACGGCCGCGCTGATCCTGGCCCACCACCTCGCCGACGGCCGGTCCATCCCGCTCGTCACCGAGCCGGATCCGGCCTGCTTCGTCGCCTGCGTCGGGGCCTATGGTTCGGCCACCCTGATGCTCGAGAGCCTGCCCCGGCCGGCCGCCTTTCACGCGGCGCTGCGCGCCCTGGAGCGCCGCCACCAGCGGGTCGACGCGTTGCTGCCGCTGGAGGTCGGCGGCGTCAACGGCGTCCTCGCGGCCCTGGTCGCGGTGACGACCGGGCTCCCGCTCATCGACGCGGACCCGATGGGCCGGGCGTTCTCGCAGGTGTCCGACACCGTGCTCGCCTCCGCGGTGCCGCTGCGCTCGGTCTTCTTGGCCGGCGCGTCGGGTCATACGGTGCACCTCGACGCTCCGGCCGGGAGTTCGCCCGAGCCGGCGTTGCAGTCCGTCCTCCCGGCGGTGGGTGGCTGGGGCGGTTTCGCCGCCTTCCCCGGGCGCGCCGCCGAGATCCTCCCGTATGCCGTCCCCGGCACCGTCTCGCGCGCGGTCGCCCTCGGCCGCGCCTTCGCCCGCGCGGGCGCGGGAGAGCCGGCCGCCCTGCTCGGTATGCCGGGCGTCCGCGTCGTCCTCGACGGCTGGGTGACCGATGTGCGTCGCCAGCCCGGTGTCGAGGTGCGCGGAGTGGCCTCGTTGTCGTTGCGAACCCGTGGCCCGGGTCGTGTGGATTTCGCCAACGAGTATCTCGCCGTCCTCGTCGCCGGTGAGTTGCGCGTCAGCGCCCCCGACGTCATCTGTGTCGTCGACCACGACTTCACGCCGGTGCCCGCCGAGGAACTGCGCGCCGGGCAACAGGTCCGGGTCCTGGCGGTCGATGCGCCGCCGGCCCTGCGGGCCGCTCACGAGCGCACCGGGCGCTTCGGTCTGGCCGGTCGGGGCTATCTCGACGTGGGGGCGTGATGGCGAGCGGTCGCTTCCGGGTCAGCGACGCCTGCGGGATGCCGCTGCTGCGTGCTGCCCGACTCGTCGGCGTCACCTCGCCGACCTCCGACCCCATCCACGGCGTCGACGTGGTGCTGCCGCACCGGGTGATGTCGCAGCCGCTCACGGAGCGGGGTGTCGTGGTTCTCGCTCTCGACGCCTCCGGCGCGGCCGCCGGGGGCCACCTGATCGACGTCATCCTCCGTCGCGCCGACAATGCCCGCTGCGCCCTGGTCATCGTCGCCGGTCTGCGGGGGGCGGTCCCGGAGGCGACCGCGGCCCTCGCTTCCTGGCTGGGGACCCCGCTGCTGTTGGCCGGTCCGGACACCT
>JBDIAJ010000253.1:0-2913 GCA_039812345.1 Nostocoides sp.
GCCCTATACGGCTGGTGGCGACCTGCTCCGGCATATCGTGCCGAGCCTCCTCGACAGCCTTGCCGCAGCACCCGACGCGGCCCTTGGGGAGCTCCTGGCGCGCTCGACCGTCGCCGTCGAGGCCATCGCCCCAGAGCTGCGGCCTGCCCTTCCGGCCGGCCCGCGGACCCTGACGAACCTGGCCCAGGGCGAGGAGCGGACCCGCTACTACTCGGTGACCCGGACCCGCGACCTGGCCCACGCCCTGAGCGACCTGACCAATGCCTGGGCGCGCCGGCTCGGGGGGTCGGTCACGATCGCCGTTCTCGACCTCGCCGAGGCCGACGCCACCGACGTGCAACTCGTCGCCACCCTCCACCGCCGCGGGCGGGACCTCCTGAACGTGACGACCTTCCCTGGTCCTCCGGTCGAACGCGTGCCGGACGGAGCCGACCTCGCGCAGGTCTACGTCGACAGCGACGGGACCTCGACCCTGCCCGCCGCGCGGACGGCATACGACCGGCTCCCGGATGCCGAGCGGCGGGTGCGGCACGACGCACGCACCGCCGTGCTGACGCACGTGCCGGGGGCCGCCGACGGCGCGCTGCTCTACCACCTGGAGCGTGGCACGGACCCCGGACGTGCCGTGCCTGCCCTGCTCGACAGCCTGGAGCGCACGTTCGCGGCCGGCTTCTACGACGCGGCGCTCGACGTGGCACGGCGCGGGCGGACACTCACCGAGCCGAGCACTGAGGAGTGGATCCGGTTCACCCAACGGGCGATCGGCGCGGCCACCTATCTCGACCGATCCGAGGAGGCCATGGCGATGATCCGCGAGGCTCGGCGCGCCGCCACCGACGCCGCGACCCAGATGCGGTGCGCCTACATGTCGGCGATGCTCTACACCCGGCACCTGCCCCCCGAGCAGCGCGACCAGGACCTGGCCCTCGAGTGGGCCAACACCGCCATCGCCCTTGCGGACGGGCATCCCGAGGAGCGCCGGCGCGGCTTCTTCGGCGCCTTCATGCGCAACGCGCGAGCCCTCGTCGAGCTCCACCGCGGGGACCTCGTGGGGTCGCTGGCCCTCGTCGACGAGGCCATCGGCGTGGCGGACCGTTCGTTGACGGCGAAGGCACATGCGCTCCACCGCACGGTCCTCGTCAACAACCGGGCACGCATCCTGCTCGGCATGGGCGACCTGCCCGGAGCGCTCACGGCCTTCACCGAGGTCATCGAGCGCGACCCCGACTACGAGGAGCCCTACTTCGACCGGGCCGGTGTCCACCGAGCGCTCGGCGACATCGACGCGGCCATGGCCGACCTCGACACCGCCGTCTCGCTGGCCATGGCCTTCCCCGAGGCCCACTACAACCGGGCGGACATCCTGCTGGAGGCCGGGGCCGAGGAGGCGGCCCTGCGGGAGCTGGACCGGACGCTGGACATCGACCCCGACCACGTCGACGCGCTGACCAACCGGGCCGCCCTCCGGCTCGGGGTGGGCGACCTCGACGGCGCCGCGGCCGATATCGACCACGGGCTGAGCCTGGACCCGCGCAGCCCGCACCTCTGGTCGGCACGGAGCCTGCTGGAGGTGGCTCGGGGCGACGACGAGGCGGCCTGCGCCAGCCTCGGGCGAGCGCTGGCGATCGATCCCGCCTTCGTCCAGGCTCTCGGCAACCGGGCCGTCATCCGCTACCGGCAGGGCCGGGTCGAGGACGCCGTCCGGGACCTCGAGACGGCCATCGCGGTCGAGGACTGCGCCGCCCTGCGGGTCAATCGCGGGGTCGCCCTGCAGGCGCTGCGGCTGCCGGAGGCGGCGGTGGAGGACTTCACGGCGGCGTTGGGGATGGCGGACACGGACGTGCCCGAGGTGCTCTACCTCCGTGGCCTCGCTCGTGCCGCCGCCGGGGACGAGCGCGGCGCCCGGGAGGACTGGGCGGCGCACCTGCGGCTCCTCGCCGAGCACGGCGAGGTGTCCGAGCACCTCGACGAGCTCGGCGCCGTCGTCACCGCCGACCCGCTGCGCGCGCCTGTCGGCCAGGAGCCGGGGCTATGACCGCCGTCGGGATCCCGGTCCCGGTGGCCGTCCCGTCGCTCGCCTACCGGAGTGCGATGCGATCTCAGGTATGCGGCGTGGCGGTCGTCACGACGACCGTCGACGGACCCGTCGGGTTCTGTGCGTCGTCCCTGGCCTCGATCTCGCTCGACCCACCCGTCGTGTCGTTCGCTGTGCGGCGGGACGCCGCGTCCGGACGCGCCTGGGGAGGAAGCGAGGGCGGGCTCGTGCATCTCCTGCACGATCGGCAGGTCCCCTTGGCGCGGGCGTTCGCCACGACCGGTGCCGACCGGTTCGGCGGACGCTTCCCGTGGACCTGGTCCGTCGAGGGCTACCCCGAACTGGTCGACCGGCTCACGCTGCTCGCCGTGCGGACCGTGACACGTCACCTGGTCGGCGACCACGTCGTCGTCCTCGCGATGGTGACCCGCGTCGAGTCCTCACCCGCACCGGCCCGGCCGTTGGCATACCACGACGGCGCATTCCGCCGGGTCGGCGGCAGTCCCGAGGCCGACCCGGCTCATACTTCACGCGTGATAAGACACCGGCATAGAGGACGAAGGAGCACACAATGACCACGACACCGGACGCGACGTTCACGCAGGACGAGCTGCGCATCGCCGTTCCACAGACCCTCACCTGCGAGACGCTCGTGTACCTGCTGCGCGACGAGACGGGACGGGCCTGGATCGGCTTCGACGAGCCGACACTCAGCCCGCACAGTGGCGTCATGGGACATTTCGTGCCGTCACGCTCGAGCAAGGAGGGCTCGGTGTCCGCCGACGGCGACCACGTGTCGTTCGTCATCCCGGCGTCGGCCACCCACGAGATGGACGGCGCGGGTATCGCCTACCTCGCCCCGGCCAAGCTGTTGGCGA
>JBDIAJ010000254.1:0-2828 GCA_039812345.1 Nostocoides sp.
ATCCGGACCTCGAACATGTGCTCCAGGGCGGCGACCACGAGATCCTCCCGGGTCGGGAAGTGGTGTTGGACGGCGCCGCGGCTGATCCCCGTCTCGGCCGCGACCCGGGCGACGCTGGTCGCCTCCCACCCCTCGCCGGCGAGCAGCCGGACGGTGGTCTCGAGGAGCCGCTGCCGGGTCAGCCGGCTGCGGTCCTGCTTCGGCGCGGTGAGGGCCGTCATCGCGCCCACGCGGGCGGGCGGCGGTCGCGGAAGGCGCGCATCCCCTCCGCCGCCTCCGCGCTCGCGAACAGGTCCCCGCTGCACCGGGCGAGTTCGTGCCGGTCGGCGTCGATCGAGCGCAGGATGGCGCGATTGAGCAGCGCCTTGCTCTCCCGCAGGCCCTGCGGCGATCCGGCGCGGAGGTCGGCGACCACGGCCTCGACCGCGCCGTCGACGTCGTCGGCCGAGCGGGTGATCAACCCGATCCGGGTGGCCTGCGCGGCGTCGATGATCGCCCCGGTGAGCAGCAGGTGGGCCGCCGCCCGGTCCGAGAGGCGCGGGAGGACGGTCAGCGAGACCGCCGCCGCGGCGAGGCCGAGCCGGACCTCGGTGAGCCCGAAGCTCGCCCGCGGACTGGCGAGGACGAGGTCGCACGCCCCGACCAGGCCCATCCCGCCGGCGCGGACGTGCCCGTCGACCCGGCCGACGACGGGCTTCGGCCCGGCGAGCAGGGCCCGCAAGACATCGATCAGGCGCTCGGCCCGATCGGCCACCGCAGCGGCGCTGGGCGCGGCCGCCGTCTCGGCGAGATCGGCTCCGGCGCAGAAGGTTCCGCCCGCGTGAGTGAGGACGACGACCCGGACCCCGGGGTCGGCGAAGGCGGCCGCCAGCGCCGCGTCGAGGGCGTCGACGAGGCGCGTCGAGAGGGCGTTGCGGTTGTGCGGTGAGTCGAGGACGATGCGGGCGACGCCGTCGCCGACCTCGACGCGGACCGGCCCCGGGTCACTCATCGCCCGCCTCCTCGACGATCGCGAGGCTCGCCCCGGGCGCGACCTGATCCCCGACGGCGACCCGGAGCTCGGTGATCGTTCCCGCGGCCGGGGCGAGGACGGGATGCTCCATCTTCATCGCCTCGAGCCAGACGAGCGGCTGGCCCGCGGCGACTCGGTCCCCAGCCGCCGCCCCGAGGCGGACGACGAGCCCGGGCAGCGGAGCGAGCAGGGTGCCGGCGGCCACGTCCGTCGCCGGGTCGACGAACCGCGGCACCCGCCGCAGGACGACCGATCCGGCGGACCCGTCGATCGCCACCATGTCGGCGCCATACCGGGCGACCGTCCAGGCGCGCTGCACGCCGTCGACGTCGAGCACGACCCGGCCGGGGGTCGCCTCGACCACGGTGACATCCGCGGCGTCCGGGAACTCCCATCCGGCCCGCCCCACGCGATAGCGGACGTCGATCGTGCGGTCGTCCACGGCATACGTCCGGGTGTGGAAACCGACTGGGATGGTGCGGAATCCGGCAGGCGCGAGCGCGCTCACCCCCCTCCGCTCGGATGCCGAATCCGCCGCCGCCGCGATCACCGCACCGAGTCCGGGGTCGAGTCCGATCCCCGTGGTCAGGTCCGTGGGCGGGTGCCGGTCGTAGAAGCTCGTGCTGGCCGTCCCGGCGAGGAAGTCAGGGTGACGGAGGGAGCCGACGAGGAGGTCGCGGTTCGTCGTCACCCCGTGGATGCGCGCCCGGGCGAGGGCCCCGGCGAGGGCCCGCGTGGCCGGCCCGCGCTCGGGTGCCCAGGCGATGACCTTGGCGAGCATCGCGTCGACGTGTGTCCCGACGACCGATCCGGCCTCGACGCCGGCGTCGAGTCGCAGGCCCGCGCGCCCCCCGGTGAACCGGCTGACGACCCCGGGGACCTCGAACGTGACGATCTCCCCGGCCTGGGGTCGCCAGTCGCGGGTGGGGTCCTCGGCATACAGCCGCGCCTCGATGGCGTGTCCGGTCATCCCCGGTTCCGCCCCGATCAATGCCCGCCCCTCGGCGATGTCGAGCTGCCAGGCGACGAGATCGAGACCGGTCACGCATTCGGTGACCGGATGCTCGACCTGGAGGCGGGTGTTCATCTCGAGGAACCAGAAGCCGCCGGCGTCGTCGGCGAGGAACTCGACCGTGCCGGCCCCGACGTAGCCGACCGCCGCCGCGGCCGCCCGTCCCGCGGCCAGGAGCCGCTCCAGCGCGGCGCCGCCGAGCCGGTCGATCAGCGGCGACGGGGCCTCCTCGATGACCTTCTGGTGGCGCCGTTGCAGCGAGCACTCCCGCTCCCCGAGCGCCCAGATGCTCCCGTGCGCGTCGGCGAGGATCTGGACCTCGACGTGGTGCCCGTCCGCGAGGTACCGCTCGCAGAACACGCTCGGGTCGCCGAAGGCGCGGCCGGCCTCCCGGGACGCCGCCGCGATCGCCTCGGGCAGGTCGGCCAGGTCCCGCACGACCCGCATCCCCCGGCCGCCCCCGCCCGCGGAGGCCTTGACGAGGACCGGCAGGTCGGCGGCGGTGATCGTCTCCGGGTCGAGCCGGTCGAGGACCGGGACCCCCGCGGCGGCCATCCGCGCCTTCGACTCGACCTTCGAGCCCATCGCGGCGATGGCCTCCGGCGACGGCCCGATCCACACCAGGCCCGCGGCCCGGACCGCCCGCGCGAAGTCGGCGTTCTCGGAGAGGAAGCCGTAGCCCGGATGGATGGCGTCGGCCCCGGTCCGCCGGGCGGCGTCAAGGATCAGGTCGGCCCGCAGGTAGGTCTCGGCCGGCGTCTCTCCGGGCAGCCGGACGGCCTGATCCGCCTCCCGCACATGGGG
>JBDIAJ010000255.1:0-2670 GCA_039812345.1 Nostocoides sp.
CCGAGTCGGCAGGCCGCCGGAGACCAGGTCGCGGATCGATTCGGGGAACAGGACGGCGTCGCCGCGGTGCAGGGTGCGCACCGCCTCGGTCAGCCGGTCGCCGCCGGCGCGCTTGAGCAGGAAGCCGTGGGCGCCGGCGAGGAGCGCGTCGCGAACGTACGAGTCGTGCTCGAAGGTCGTGACCACCAGGATGCGGGGTGGGTGCGGCATACGGACCAACTCGCGGGTGGCGGCGATGCCGTCCATTCGGGGCATCCGGACGTCGAGGACGACGACGTCGGGACCCTCGGCCCGGACGCAGCGGATCGCCTCCGCGCCGTCGGCCGCCTGGCCGACCACCTCGATGTCGCCGGCCGCGCCGAGGATCGCGGCGAGACCGCTGCGCACCATCGCATCGTCGTCGGCGACGACCACCCGGATCACGACGGATCACCCGTCGGCAGATCACCGCGCACGATCCAGCGGCCGCCCTCGGGGCCGGCGCTCACCCGGCCGCCCACCAGCGCGGCCCGCTCGCTCATGCCGGCCACGCCTCGGCCTATTCCGCGCCGGATCGACTGCGGCGCAATGTCGTTGGCGACGTGGACGACGACTCGGTCGCCGATGTCGACCCGCGCCTCGATGACACCCCTGCCGTGGCGCAGGGCGTTGGTCACCGCCTCCTGCGTGATCCGGTATGCCGCCTCCCCCGCCGCCCCGGCGAGCGCGGCCGGGTCCCCGGTCAGGCGCCAGTCGACCCGCCCGGGCGGCAGATCGGCGACCAGCCGCGTGAGATCCCGGGGCGCCGCGAGCCGCGCCGGTGGCCGGTCGTCCTCGCGCAGCATCCCAAGCACCCGGTCCAGCTCGGCGACCGAGCCGTGCGCCCGGTCGCTGATCGCCCGCAGCGCATCCTCGACGAGGGCGGGGTTGCTCGGTCCGACCGCGAGCGCGGCCTGCGCCTGGACCCCGATCGCGGTCTCGGAAATGGTAGTGCATCATTGTCGTAAATGGTAGTGTTGATCGACCGTCCATGGTAGCGTTCCAGCATGGTCTACCTCGCTCGCACGGTCGATCGGGAACTCGACGAACTCCTGCCGGTCACGCCCGCGTTGTCGCTGGATGGGGCCAAGGGGGTCGGCAAGACAGACACCGCCAAGCGCCGGGTCCGCGACGCCTGGTTCCTCGACGATCCGGCCCAGCGGGAACTCGCCCGGGCCGACTTCGGCCTGGCTTCCGCCCCAGCCGGCACCTTCCTCATCGATGAGTGGCAGCGGCTTCCGCAGGTCCGGGACTCCGTGCGCCGGCGGGTGGATTCCGGCGCTGCGCCGGGCAGCTTCATCCTCACCGGCTCGGCCACCCCCGTCGACCCGGCAGGCACGCACACCGGCGCCGGCCGCATTCTCTCCATTCGCATGCGACCCATGGGTCTGCACGAACGCGCCCTGGTCACCACGACCGTGTCCTTGGGCGACCTGCTCGCCGGCACCGGGGAGATCGCCGGCCACACGGACTTCTCCCTGCCCGACTACGCCGACGCGATCGTTGACAGCGGCCTTCCCGGGATCATGACTGCCGCCCCCCGCCTGCGCCGGGGCCTGCTGGACGCGTATCTGCGACGCGCGATCGACCGCGATATGCCCGAGTCGGGATATGTCGTCCGCCGTCCGGAGACGCTGCGCCGGTGGCTCGCGGCGTACGCAGCGGCCTCGTCGACGGCCACGTCATACTCCAAAATCCTCGACGCGACGACCGGGGGAGACGGCAGTCAGCCAGCCAAGACGACGACCATCGCCTATCGCGACCGCCTGACCCAGTTGTGGTTGCTCGACCCGGTGCCTGGCTGGACCCCGGCCAACAACCCCATCCGCCGCCTGCAGCAGGCACCCAAGCACCAACTGGCAGATCCGGCCCTGGCCGCCCGGCTGCTCACTCTGTCGGCGCGCGCGCTCCTCGGGCCCGCGGGAGCCCACATGATCGGGCCTCTCTTCGAGTCGCTCGTGACCCTCGGGGTGCGCGTCGGCGCACAGGCGGCCGAGGCCACGGTCAGTCACCTGCGGCTCATCGGCGGCGACCGCGAGGTCGACCTCGTCCTCGAGGGGGTCGAGGGTCAACTCCTCGGCATCGAGGTCAAACTCTCGCCCGCGGTGACCGACTCGGACGTTCGCCACCTGAAGTGGCTACGTGAGCAGCTCCCGGGCCGTGTCGTCGACCTGGTGGTGATCACAACGGGCACCCACGCGTATCGGCGGCCGGACGGCATCGCCGTCGTCCCACTGGCGCTCCTCGGCCCCTGACTGTCGCCACTCGTTGTCGGCGGCCTGTGCTTCGATCGAACCCGTGAAACTCCTGCTCACCTCGGGCGGTGTGACGAATCCCCGCATCCTCGACGCCCTCGTCGCCCTGCTGGGCAAACCGATCGAGGACGCCTCGGCGTTGTGCATCCCGACGGCCCAGTGGGGCCACCCGAGGTGCGGGCCGGTCTCGGTACGCGGCTTCGTCGCCGGCCTCCCCCCGTGGGGAGGGATGACCGGCCTGCCGTGGCGGTCACTCGGCATACTCGAACTCACCGCGCTGCCGACGATCGGTGCGGACCGCTGGCGCTCGTGGGTCCAGGAGGCCGATGCGCTGCTCGTCGACGGCGGCGAGGCCACCTATCTCTGTCACTGGCTGCGGCAGTCGGGGCTGGCCGCG
>JBDIAJ010000256.1:0-2599 GCA_039812345.1 Nostocoides sp.
GTTGCCCGTCCAGGCGTTGGCCATGACGTAGCCCGTGAGGGGGCGTCCGGTGCCCAGGCCGGCGGGCAGGCCGGTCAGGCGCTTGACGACGCGGCCGTCGACATACCAGGTCACGCTCGTGGAGGTGAACGCGAACGCATAGGTGTGGAAGGCGGCGGCGGGATCGAAGTCGAGCGGCACGATGGTGGTGCGGGGTGTGCCGTCGGCGAGATGGACGGTCGCCCACAGCTTTCCCGAGGTGGCCGTGCGGTCCTTGGAGAGCAACTCGATGTCGACCTCGGGCAGGTCGTATCCGTCGGCGATCCAGAAGTAGCTGGTCACCACCCCGGACGGCCGGGCGCTCTTGAGGCGGGTCTGGTAGCACCCCGGCCCGTAGAGCCGCCGGGGGATCGTCTGCACCTCGGCGCTGGACGTGGCGTTGGCCCGCAGGGTCAGCCGGCCGTTGGCGACGCGGCTGTTGGCCCGCAGGATGGGGTTGCCGCCGACTCCCGACCAGTCGCCGTTGATGCGCAGCTTCCCGTCCGGCGACAGGATGCCGACGAAGGGCGCGTTGAACTCCTGGCGCAGGCTCATCGCGGGAGTCACCGCCGACGCGGTCGCGCCCGGTGTGCCGGCCTGCGCGCTGGCCATGGCGCCGCAGGTGGCGACGACGACGGCGCCCAGGCAGGCGGCGGTGACGGTGTTGGGGGATCTCATGGGGGCATCCTTCCGATGTGGGCGGGCTTGCGGGGCGTGATCCGGTTCCAGACCGCCTGCTGGAGGGTCAGCGTGAGCCAGCCGGCGATCGCCATACCGACGAGGTTCAGGACGAGTTGGAGGGCCGAGCCGCGCACCTCCTCCCACGCCCCGAAAGCAGCCCCGACCGCGACGTTGCCGGCCGCCGGGATCGTCGTCACCGAGATGAAGACGCCGGCCAGGCCGCCGGTCCGGGCGCTGGTGAGCGAGAGCACGCCGGCGGCGGCGGCGATGACCGCGACGACGAACGACCAGCGGTCGGGATGGAAGATGAAGTCCGTGCCGGGGCGGCGGCCGAGAATGTCGTCGATGGTCACCCAGCCGGCCAGGCGGCCGCCGAGCGTCACGAGCGTGGTGACGATGATTCCGGCGAGGAACCCGATTGTGAGGGTGCGCGCGGCCAGGCGCAGCAGCCGGCCGCGGCGGCGCACGAGTGCGAGGCCGATGGCGGCGATCGCGCCGAACTCCGGGCCGAGGACCATCGCCCCGATGGTGAGGATTCCGGAGTCGAGGATGATCGCGATCCCGGCGAGCAGGGTGGCCAGCACCATGAACGACAGGTAGGTCCAGTTCAGCTCCGAGTCCTCGTAGGCCTGGTTGCCCACCTCGACCCACACGACCGCGTCGGCGCTGGAGCCGGGCGCGGCCCGTTCGGCCTCGTAGGCGCCGTTGGAGAGCCAGGTGCCGACCTCCTCGACGTGGATGGTGCCGCATTGGTGGACCCCGAGTGCTCGCAGCCGGTCGAGGACGGGGTTGGCGCCCTCGCGGGCGATGTCGGCGGTGACGATGTCCCCCGGTGGTTTGAGCGAGGCGCCGCGGTGCACGCCGAGTGCGCTGACGAAGTCCGCCTCCTGCAGCACCTGGAGCACGTCGTCGGTCAACGCGCTGGGCGTGGAGACGCGCAGATGGAGCACGGCCTCAGTCTGGCGGATATCGCCTGTATGCGGCGGGCCCCGCCGGTGCGCGCCTGGTCGGCGATCGCGCGACCGCGTGGGAGAATGGGCTCACCGATCAGGAAGTGAGGGCACGTGAAGGCCACGCTCGAGGGATCGGCACCAACGACGCTCGCCGACCACCCCGTCCATACCGTCAAACCGAGGCTGCGCGGCTGGCTGCACGCCGCCGCGGCGCCACTCGTCCTGGCGAGCGGGATCGTGTTGATCGCTCTCGCCGACACGCTCGGCGCGCGGATCGCCTCGTCGGTGTATGCCGCCACCGGCGTCCTGCTGTTCACGACGAGCGCGCTCTATCACCGGTTCACCTGGCCCCCGCGCGCGGTCGAGGTCTTCCGGCGGCTCGACCACGCGAACATCTACCTGCTCATCGCGGGCAGTTATACGCCGATCGCCTTTCTCGGCCTGCACGGGACGACGCGGATGGCGCTGCTCTGGTTCGTGTGGATCGGCGCCGCGCTGGGGGTGCTGTTCCGGGTGGTGTGGATCGGCGCGCCACGGGCGCTCTATACGGCGCTGTATGTGGTGCTCGGCTGGGCCGTCGCGCCGGTGATGGGGCAGGTGTTCTCGCAGGCCGGCGTGACCGTCGCGGTGCTGACCCTGGTCGGCGGGGTGTGCTACACGGTCGGCGGGATCGTCTATGGCCTGAAGCGCCCGGACCCGTGGCCGCGCTGGTTCGGCTTCCACGAGATCTTCCACACGTGCACGATCGCCGGCTGGGTGTGTCAGTACGTCGCGATCGCGCTGCTGGCGTACTGAGGTCCGTGGGTTAGGGCCGGGACGTCCCGGCGTGCTAACCTCTCCCCTCGGTGCGGCGCTCCCCAGCGCTCGCAGCACACCTCGTCCGGGTGGCGGAATTGGCAGACGCGCTAGCTTGAGGTGCTAGTCCTCGCAAGGGGATGGGGGTTCAA
>JBDIAJ010000257.1:0-2579 GCA_039812345.1 Nostocoides sp.
CCACGCAGTCCGCGGCGAGTTCCGGTTCGCTGGGGACGAGCAGAAGGCCGAGCGTCACCAGCGCCCGCACCCCGGACTGGGCGTCCCCCTGACGGCCGCTGATCGCGACCGCCTCCTCGAGCGTCAACCGGGCCAGTGCCGAGTCGCCGCGAAGGCGATAGACCTCGCCGAGGAGGATCGCGGCATACGCCGCGAGGGGTGAGCCGTGGCGGGCGAACGTCTCGCGCGCCGACAGCAGGTCGGCGGTCGCCTCCTCGAGCCGGCCGAGGCCGAGATAGATCTCGGCCCGGTTGACGATCGAGACGGCGAGCAGGGTCGGCCAGTTCGTGTTGTCCGGCACGGCCAGCGCGTCGTCGAGCCGGTGCAGCGCGCGGGCCCACTCCCCCTCCTCCATCGCCTGGGACCCGAGGTTGTTGAGGATCCGCAACTGCTGGAAGAAGTCCCCGGCGGCTTGGGCGTGAGTGAGCGCCGCCTCGTAGAGCGCGACATTGGCGACCCGGTCGCCGTGGAGGGCCGCATCCATCGCCGCGGCCGTCCGGACCGTCGCGAGCGCGTCCTCCCCGAGGCCGCCGCCCCGGGCGAGGGCATCCGCCTCGGTGACGTCGGCGTGGCAACGGTGGTGGTCGCCGGCGTGGAACCACGCCGTGGCCCGCCACGCCAGGAGTTGGGCGCGGTCGGCGGCGTCGCCGCCGGAGGCGAGCGGAGCGGCATACGCCGCCTGGGCGGCCCCGAGTTCGCCGAGAACCTGCCGGCAGCGGCCGATCCGCCAGGCCAGCGCCGCCCCGGTCACCGGTCCGTATGCCGCGAGCGCCCCGCGGACGTCACCCGCGGTGAAGCACGCGTCGCCGGCGCGGATCCGCACTCCGTCCGGGAATGCGTCGTCGAGTGCCATGCATCCCTCCCGAGGCGACCGAAAGCGCAGCGTAAGGGTGGCGAGGAGGGTGGGGCAAGAACCTGTTCGAAGGGACGGAGCCGGGGATGCAGGGTGGATACCTCTGGGGTGGCTGACGACGGCGACGGCGGCGCCGGCATCGGCCCCGCGACGACCTCAGCCGAGACCGAGATCGTTCAGCGAGAACACGAATCGGTAGTCCAGGCCCGCGTCGGCGAATCTCTCGGCGGCCCCGGTCGCGCGATCAGCGATGGTCGCGACGCCGACGACCTCGGCGCCGACCTCCCGTGCCGCCCGCGCGGCATCCAGTGGTGACGCCCCCGTGGTCGAGGTGTCCTCCACGATGAGGACCCGGCGGCCGGTGATGGACGGGCCCTCGATCCGCTGTTGCAGACCATGGGCCTTGCCGGCCTTGCGCACGACGAAGGCGTCGAGCCGGTCACCGGCGGCGGCCGCGGCGTGGAGCATCGCGGTGGCCACCGGATCGGCCCCGAGGGTCAGGCCGCCGACGGCGTCGATGTCGAGATCCGCGACGAGGTCGCGCATGACCCGGCCGACGAGCGGGGAGGCCTCGCCGTCGAGGGTGATCCGGCGCAGGTCGACGTAGTAGTCCGCTTCCAGGCCGGAGGACAGGGTGACGCGGCCGTGCACGATCGCCTTCGCCTTGACGAGGTCGAGAAGGCGGGCGCGGTCGGCGGCGATGTCGGGAATCGGCATACGGACACGGTATGTCGTCCGGCCTCAGCGGCGGTGCCGGGAGACGACGGCCGGACTGCGGGCGACCCAACGCGGCACGACCCGGAGAAGGCCGACGGCCGCGCGATAACGGCGGCTCGGGACGACGACGACGCGCCCGGCGTCGGCCGCGGCGAGGGCGTCGCGGACGAGATCCCCGGTGTCGAGCCAGACGACGTCCAGCAACGCGCGCATGTCGAGCCCGGCGCGCTGGTGGAACTCGGTGCGCACGAAGCCCGGGCAGACCGCCGTGGCGGTGACGCCGGTGCCGGCGAGCCGGGCGGCGACGGACTCGGTCAGGACGGTGACATAGGCCTTCGCGGCCGAGTAGCTCCCCGAGGCGATGAACCCGGCGACGGACGAGACGTTGACGATCCGGCCGTGACCGCGCGCGACCATGCCGCCCGCCGCCGCGTGCATGAGGACGAGCACGGCGCGGCCGAGGACGTCGAACATCGCCTCTTCGGTGGCGATGTCGTTGTCGAGGAAGCTCCCCTCGAGGCCGTACCCCGCGTTGTTGACCAGGACCTCCACGGGCCGCGCTGGGTCGGCGACCCGGTCGGCGACCACCTGGAGTTGCGTTCGGTCGCTCAGGTCCGCCGGCAGCACCTCCACCGCGATGCCGTATGCCGATCCCAACCGCCCCGCGGTCGCCTCGAGCCGCGCGGTGTCCCGGGCGACGAGGACGAGGTCGTGCCCGCGGGCGGCGAGTTGGGTGGCGAACTCGAGGCCGATGCCGGCGGTCGCGCCGGTGATCAGGGCGGTGCTCATGCCCGGTCACCCTAGGGCCCGACACCCCGGCGGGGTGTGATGCGGCTAGCGTTCACCCGGGGTTCTGGCCGAGGGGGGATCTCGGTTACCGTGGCGAGATGCGGATCGCGACATGGAATGTCAACTCGATCCGCTCCCGCATCGAGCGCGTCATCCCCTGGCTGGAGCGCAGCGGCGCCGA
>JBDIAJ010000258.1:0-2530 GCA_039812345.1 Nostocoides sp.
CCTGCCCGTCAGGGGCCCGGGCATCGACGGCTCCCGGGGCCGAGTCGGCGGCCGGGGATCTTTCGGCAGTCTATGCGTGCAGGTGGGTCGGCCGAGGGTGCTGTGACCAGTGTCAAAGGTGTCGCGTGGGCGATCTCACGGCCACGTCGGCGAGGTCCCGGCGGGGGACCGACCCGGGTCCGGGACGGGAATGCGTTAGCATAACGTCGTGTTTGGCCTTGCATAACGCAAGAGCACAGTTCCGTCCGGTTCGAGCTTCAGGAGTCACCCCGTGCCCATCTATGACGACGTCACCAAGCTGATCGGGAACACCCCGCTGGTGCGCATCAACCGCATCATCGAGAGCGACGCGACGGTCGCGGCGAAGCTGGAGTTCTACAACCCGGCCAACTCGGTCAAGGACCGGATCGGCGTCTCGATCATCGACGCCGCGGAGGCGGCCGGGGCGCTGGCGCCGGGCGGGACGATCGTCGAGGCGACGTCGGGCAACACCGGGATCGCGCTGGCGATGGTCGGGGCGGCGCGCGGCTACAACGTCGTCCTCACCATGCCGGAGACGATGAGCAAGGAGCGCCGGGCGCTGCTGCGCGCCTTCGGCGCCGAACTCATCCTCACCCCGGGTTCGGAGGGGATGAAGGGCGCCGTCAACAAGGCCGACGAGATCGTCGCCGAGCGCGACGGGGCGATCCTCGCCCGGCAGTTCGCCAACGAGGCCAACCCGGAGATCCACCGCAAGACGACCGCGGAGGAGATCTGGAAGGACACCGACGGCGGCGTCGACATCGTCGTCTCCGGCATCGGGACCGGCGGGACGATCACCGGCGTCGGCCAGGTGCTCAAGGCGCGCAAGCCCGGACTGCAGATGATCGCCGTCGAGCCGGCCGAGTCGCCGATCCTCAACGGCGGGGCCCCCGGCCCGCACAAGATCCAGGGCCTGGGGGCGAACTTCGTCCCCGAGATCCTCGACACCTCGATCTATGACGAGGTCATCGACATCAACGCCGACACCGCGGTCGAGTGGGCGCGCCGGGCCGCGAAGGAGGAGGGCCTGCTCGTCGGCATCTCCTCCGGTGCCGCGCTCGCGGCCGCCGACCAGGTCGCCCGCCGGCCCGAGAACGCCGGCAAGACGATCGTCGTCATCATCCCGAGCTTCGGCGAGCGCTACCTCTCGACCATCCTCTTCTCCGACCTCCTCGACTGATCCGCGTATGCCGCGCGGGCGGCATACGAGCGGACGGTCACGACCCCTCCGAGGTGAGTTCCATGCTGGTGAGTCCATCCGTGCGGGAGCCGGGCGTGCTCGCGAAGGCGCGGGCCGGCATACGTGAAGATCTGGACGCGGCGATGCACCGCGACCCGGCGGCGACGTCGCGGCTCGTCGTGCTCTTCACGTCGGCGGGCCTGCACGCGATCTGGTTGCACCGGCTCGCGCACGCGCTGTGGGGCCGACCGCTGACGCGGCCGCTCGCCCGGGCGATCGCCTATGTCTCGCGAGCGGTCACCGGGGTGGAGATCCACCCGGGGGCGACGCTCGGGCGGCGGTTCTTCATCGACCACGGGATGGGGGTCGTCATCGGCGAGACCGCCGAGGTCGGGGACGACTGCATGCTCTATCACCAGGTCACCCTCGGTGGCCGGTCGATGGAGCGGGTCAAGCGGCACCCGACCCTCGGCGACCGCGTCACCATCGGCGCCGGCGCCAAGGTGCTCGGCCCGGTCTATGTCGGCGACGACGCCCAGATCGGCGCCAACTCGGTCGTCGTCAAGGACGTGCCCTCCGGGGCGATCGCCACCGGCGTCCCGGCGGTCTACCGCTTCCCGAAGGGCCCCGACGAGGACCCGTACGACGCGCTCTTCCGCGACCCGGCGCTGTTCATCTGACTACACGCGGCCCCGGCCACGGCTTTCCGCCCGATGCCGAAGACTCCTCCTCGACAACGGAAATCATCCGTTGCGAGGGGGAGTCTTCGCTGCGTGTGCCGTCAGGGCAGCTTGCCGGGTCCCGGCCCGAAGTGGTGCTCCGGGTGGAGCTTGCCGTCCGTACCCCGGTGCAGGGTCGGGGGCAGGTGCTCGTCCTGCGGTTCGTCACTCGACCCGGAGCGCACGTCCCGAAGCTTCTGAGCGGTCGATTTGGCCGCGTCGCTGACGAGGTCGGCGACGAACGGCGCGGCCTTGGTCTTGGCCGCGTCGGTGGCCTGACTGACCTTCGCCTGAACCGGATCGCTGGACCAGATGCTGTTCGCCTGGGTCTTGATCTGCTCGTAGCGGTCCCGGCCCGCGCGGGCACCGAGCACATAGCCGACGGCGGCGCCGGCGAGGAACGAGAGCTTGGACATGGGGGGCTCCTTTCGAGGTCGCTCTTGACCCTAGCCCGGCGGGCCCGGAACTTCCGGGCGGGCGGCGCGGCCGATGGCCTAGGCTCGGCACTCGATGCCCGGCTCGCCGGGCCTCCACGGGAGGGCTCGCATAGTGGCCTAGTGCGGCGGTCTTGAAAACCGCTATGGCGGCAACGTCATCGTGGGTTCGAATC